>DATANR010000072.1:0-36083 GCA_036266155.1 Gemmataceae bacterium
CCAAAACAATGACTTACGCCACAGTCACGTCGCGGGTCACCGTGTTGCTGTTCAGATTGCCGTCGGTCACAGTGATGGAAAGCGTGCGCGTGATGCTCGCTCCGCTCGTGGTGCCGAACTTGATCGACTTGATGACCTTCAAGTAGGTCTTCAGGTCCGCGTTCCCAGTCAACGTCAACACGCCGGCAACATAGCTCGCCGAAATCGTGGTCTTCTTCGTCACCACGGTCAGCAGGTCCGTCGCTTGGAAGCCGCCGCTGATTGCGATCGTTGCGCCTTGCAGGCGCGTGTTGTCCACGTCAACGATCTTCAACGGTCCCGCCACCGCGACGGCCGCCTTGCCGAGCTTGTACTTCGCGGCCGTCAATGTCGCGGGGAACGAAATGGCCGGCGCCGTGTTGACGCCAACCACCTTGATGAGCTTGTAACCTGGGTCGCCGATCCCGGCCGCATCCTTCACTTGAATGGCGACCGTGCGGATGCCATCGACCGGGGCCGGGCTCACGTTGACGAACTGGACCGTTTGCAGCGCCGCCTGATAGTCCGCGGGGCTGCCCGTACCCGCGAGCGTCAAGATACCCTTGACCGGATCAAACTTGCCCTTGATGAACGTCCCCGCTGCCGTTGTAAACTTTGCAAACTTGAGCGTGTCCTTCTTCGCAACATAGCCGGAACTGAACTTCACGATCGCTCCGGTGAGAACTCCCTCCAAGCCGGTGCCGACCTGCACGCCGCCGTCAACCAGGATCGGCGCGGCGGGGCCAGGGACGGCTTCGGTGAACACATCCGTTGGCGTCGTGGTTACCACCTCCAGTCGGTCGGCATGGTCGTTGGCGACGTCGACGGACACCGCTGCCGTTGCCGTGCCACCGTTGCCGTCGTCGATCGTGTAGAGGAACTGGTCCGGGCCAGCGAAGTTCGGGACCGGATTGTAGAGCACGGATTTCTTGTCGGCGGCAATCGTGACCGTGCCGTGCAGGCCCTGCGTTACGTCGTGGACCAGCAGCGTCTCGCCAGTGTCCGGACCGGAATCGTCGTTGGCCAGCACCAGAATCGTTTGCGGGCCGGCATCCTCCATGAGCGGCGGATTCGTAACGTCATTGCGCGCGATCGGCAGGTCGTTCACGGAGGTGACGGTGATGTTCACATTCGCCGTTGCGACGCCGCCGTTGCCGTCGGAGATTGTGTAGGTGAACGCGTCCGGTCCGTTGTAGTCCTTGTTGGACGTGTAAGTCACCGAGCCGCCGCCGACCGTGACAGCGACCGTCCCATGCGCCGCGGTCCCGACGCCGGTGACCGTCAACGTCTCACCGGAATCGGGTGAACTCAAATCGTTCGCAAGCACATCGAGCGGAGTCGGGCCGCCATCTTCGGGCAACACATACGCATCGTCGGTCGTGGTCGGATTGTCGTTGACCGGGTTCACCGTCAAGCTCACGACGGCAACGCCGTATTCGCCGTCGCCGTCGATTGCCTTGTAAGTGAAGGAATCGGGACCGTTGTAGTTCAAGTCGCCCTTGTAGGTGAACGTGCCGTCAGTGTTCAGCGTGAGCGTCCCATGAGCGGGACCGCTGACCAGCACGGCCGTCAACGGGAACGGGCCGTCGATGTCCGCATCGTTGGCCAGCACGCCGACGGCGGGGGACAGCGCCACATCTTCCGTGGCAGTGTAACTGTCGTTCACCGGCGCCGGCGGATCGTCGACCGCGAGCACATCGATCGCGGCCGTTTCGGTTGAGGCGCTATACGGGTTGTTGCCGCCGCTCGCGGAGGTGTCGACGCCCGTGGATCCATCGGCCTTGCCGTCCACGGTGTCCCAGCCCTTGAACGACATGCTGGAGGAGCCGAAATAGTTCGCGGCCGGTTGGAAGCGGACGCGGTTCTTGCCGTTTCCGTCGGCTTCCAGCAGCGTCGCGGACGTCGGCGACACGTTGCCGAAGTTGGTCCAACTCGACCCGCCGTTCTGCGAAAACTGCCAGAAGCCGTTAGAGTTGTCGAGCGCAGTAAACGCGAGGCCAGATCGGAACAGGCCCTGGGCATCGGAGTAAAGGCCGCCGGTGCTTACAAGAGCGTCAATCGTGGTGCCGACGTTCGAGTTCGGTGTCACGTCTTCGAGGATCGGAGCAAATTTGGTGTCGATGTTCGGATTGATGATTGGCGCCGAATTGGCGACCAGGCCCAGGTCGTTGCCCGTGTTCTCGTCGTAGCGGACCTGGAAATACGTGCCGCCATACTTCAGGCCCGAGCGGTTGCGGACGCCGGCCAACGTGCCGACGAGCGGGTCATTCAAGTTATTGTCAATCAGCAGGTACGCGTCGCCGGGTAACGGAACGTAATTGAGCACCGCGTTCAGCGCATTGCCGGAGGCGCCGAGATCGACGGTTCCGTTTACATTGAGCCGATCGTTGTTGCCGTTGCCATTGAGATCCGCTGTAAACGTTCCGCCGGGCACAAATGCGAGATTGCCGTTGATCGTAATTGCGGCGACGCCAAGCGTACCTGGTGAGATGGTGCCGGTCGGCTGAACGGTCACGTTGCCGCCGATCGAGAGCGACCCGCTGATAGTGCCGGAATCGCTGACGGCGCCGCTCACACTGCCGAAGCCGTTCAAGGTGTCGCTGGCCGGCACGTTGAAGCCCGTGGCGGACGACAGGTTGCCGTTCACCGTTGTCGTCGGCCCAAGGTCGACCCCATTGCCGTCGACAACCGACATGACCCCGCCAGACACCGTGAGCGTGTTGCTAAAGGTGACGTTCTGCGGCCCGGCGGTCGCGACCACGTCACCGGCCGCGGTCAGCGGGTAGGGGACGCCCAGGCCGGAGGCATTCGATAGCGTCAGCCCATGGATCGTTAGGGCGGCCCCGCCGGAAGCCGTAAATAGGGTGTTCGCGCCGGCGCCGCTGACATTGATGGTGCTCGAGCCAGGTCCATCGATGGCGACGGTGTCCGTCACCCCGATTGCCGACGCCAGCGAAATGGTCCCGTTGAGCCCGGCCTGAAACCCGATCGTTTGCACGCCCGGCAATCCGTTCGCCTGGGTAATCATGTCGCGCAGGCTGCCGGGGTTCGAATCGGTTAAGTTCGTGACGATCAAGTCGCCGGTCTGGAAGGTGGCGTCAGCGTATCCGAGGATGTTCGCCGCCGTTCCCTGAAACTGCGATGAACCTTGATTGTGGAAATACCACCGATTGTTCGCCGGCGAGGCGGTGAACGACGCCATATTGCCGAGGTTTGTGAACGTGAACGGCGTCGTCGTCGCGGTTGTCTGCACGTTGATCCGGCCGACGTGCGTGGAGTCCTTCACGTAATCGAGGAAGTCATTGCCGCTGCCGCCGCCGAAATGTTCGGCCGTGCCCCAGAAGGCCCAACTCGCTGACGCCTGATGCGCCGGCGTCGACAGGAACGGATTGAGGGACGTGACCTGTCCAACCGATCCGGCGGCGAGGCTGATTTCGTATACGCTGGAATTAGTGGGGTGAACGACGATGCGGTCATATCCGGCGTAGATGCCCGTGCCCGGGCCGACGAAAAACGAAGATGACAGGGTGATCGATTGTGCGGTAAGCAACGCGCCCGTCGCACCGTCGATTGGAATGAGATGAGTCAGCGATATGCCAAAATTACCCTGTGCCGCGGTGATTGGATTGATGTTGAAAAACACGTCCTTGTTGCCAAGCACATAGGCCTGGCCGGTGTGCAAGTCGCCTGTCAGCGAGTCATAGCGGCTGCCGACGGAGGTGCCGCCAGTCAGATCCGACAAGTTGTAACGGCCTGTTGCCGTTTGTCCGGTGACGAAAGCCTGCGACGTGGAGACGGCGACGCCGCCCAGGTCGCTGCCGGTCACCCCATCAATGGCGGTGATTGCGGCATTGTTGCCGGTCAGTGTGAGAATTTGGAATGTGCTGGCCGGCACGTCACGGGCTTCGAGACGCTCGATAAAGAGCCGGCGCGACCAATTGGCGCGAATATGCATGATTGCCTCAACAGAACATGACGTCCATCTGTGATGCGAGCACGCCCCGTTGAACCGGGGTATCCGTACCTTGGCAAACAAGGGGGCGAGCCGGCGACCGGAAGGGACGGTCAGGGTCAAACCGGTTTGATCGAGTCCGCATTGATTTGTACACGGAACGAAAGGCCGGTCCAACGGAGAAATGAGAATTCCGGATAGATCGCCAAGGTTCCAGGGCGTTTCTCCTGGATTGGATAGCAGAAATGCTGCACCGAAATCATGGCGGCGACGTCATCGCTTGGCCGGAGTGGTTTGGCCGGCCTGGAAGCGATTGACGGTGGCATTGATCTGAATTGCCAGGTCCGGATCGGTTTTTGCCAAGTCGATGCTAAGCCGACCAAGCGTCTCCAAGGCGGAATGCTGCACATCGTGATCGGAATCGTCGAGGGCGGCGAACAACAAAGGAATTGCTGGCCGCACGGCGGGCCCCATCGCTCCCAAAGCTTCGGCCGCTTCGGCACGCACTTTCGCCTCTTCATGGACAAGCGCTCGCATCAGAGCGGGAACGGCCCGAGCGGCCGGTTCGCCTGCCGCACCCAGGGCCTCGGCGGCCATGACACGCGTCGTTTCGTCACCTGTATCTAAAAGTCCGATCAGCTCGTCGATGATGGCAGGTTGATCGAACGCCACCTGGCCCAACGACCGAGCCATCTGCTCGCGCACCGTGATCTCAGGGTCCTCCAACATCAACCGTTTCAACGTGGGGACGGCCGAATGGGCCGGTGGTCCGATTCGACCCAAGATCGCCGCCGCTGACGTTCGCGCCGTCGGTTCTGACTTGTCGAGTTGTTTGATCAAGGTAGGGACGGCCGCATCACCACGTCGAACCAGCGCGTCGCCGGCATCTCCGCGAACGTCGAGATCCTCATCATTCAGCCGCGCGGCCAGTGCCTCGTCAGCGCCGACCCGCTTTTCAATCTCGATTGCCCAGCGCCGAACGGCAGGACTCAGGTAGAAAACTTCGATGGCGATCAAGGCCATCGCAATGAGGATGACCACTGCAAAAAGGAGCGATTTCCGTGAAGGACGGCGTCGCATGCCGTCATCCTATCCGGAAATGCAAAGGCCCACGGACGTACGTCCGTGGGCTTTCGCCTAATCGGGGCAGCCGGATTTGAACCGACGACTTCCTGGTCCCAAACCAGGCGCTCTACCGGGCTGAGCTATGCCCCGTCGACTCCGGTATCATACCGGAGTGTTGACGCGCGGGGTAGGTTCACTTTCGCAGCGATTCCACCAGACGCTCGAATTCTTCACTCGAATCGAACCCGATCACGATCTGGCCGCGATCCTTGTCCTTGACTTTGATCTCGACACGGGCCGCGAACCGTTGCCGAAGCTCGGTCTCGATCGATTGCACGTGTGCGGTCTTGTGTGACGGGTGAATGTCCTTGAGAGCCGTCTCCGCCTCCTTGGCCTCGGCCTCGGCCTTCTGCTGCTTGACGATCAATTCCAGCGCCTTGACGGACAGCCCCTTCATCACAACGTCTTTGCACAATTCAATCTGCCGCTGCGGGTTCGCCAGGCCCTTGAGAATCTTGGCGTGTCCGAGCGTGATCTGATTTTGCCGAACCGCCGACTGCACTTCTTCCGGCAGGTGCAACAGGTTCACGAGGTTGCTGACGCTCGTGCGATCCATGCCGAGCCGCTGTGCGAGCTGCTCCTGGGTGACGCCATAGCGATCGAGATAGTCCTTGAACCCCTGCGCCTTTTCCAGCGCGTTCAGGTCGGCCCGTTGAATGTTCTCAACAAGCGAGGCCTCGAAGACCTGCTGATCGTCGAAGTTCACAATCGTGACCGGCACTTCCCGCAGGCCGGCGTTCTGCGCGGCACGCAAACGACGCTCACCGGCGATGAGCTGGAATTGATCGCCGTGCGGCCGGACCACGAGCGGCTGCAGGATGCCGTGGTTCTTGATGCTCTCGGAAAGGTGGCCGATTTCGTCGTCGTCGAACAGCTTGCGCGGCTGATAGGGATTGGTCTGAATCTGCTCAACCATCAGGCTGGCACGGTTGCCGCCCGGACCATCGTTCCCTTCGCCCAACAATGAAGTGAGCCCCCGGCCCAGTCGCGGTTTGGTGTCCATGGCACAATCCCCCCGATTCCCTGACGACGCCCGTTTGGCAAGATCGGCCAAGTCGTTCCACGTAGAACGGCCTGCCGAACCTCCCCAGTCGTGGCGGGTATAAACCAGGGACGGGTCGTTCCGTCAAGTGCGACCAACGGGCAAACACATATTGGCATCGCGTCGTGTCTCGGTTTGTCGGCGTTCGTTCCGCGAACGGCGACAGCAAGTCAAACTGGGGGCTGTCGCATGCAATGCAATGAAATCGTCAGGGGGGGTGTGGCAAAAGGTTGGCGATCTTGGCGACCTTACTCAAATCCCCGCGGAAAACGCACCTTTCAAAAAAGGAAGATCGCCAACTGCCGGAGCGAACGCGATGCAAGGAATTCCCGGCTTGACAAAAAATCCGGGTTTGGCGGTTGCTGTTGCGCTGCGTTGAGGCAAAAGTTGACCTTTTCACGTTCAGCAAAAATCGATTACCATCCCGCCCGTCGACGCCGGAACCGTCGACAAACCTGGGGTCAGGATGACCCCGCGAGAAGAGGCGCCGATGAACGGATTCATCCGTTAACCCATCCGCTGGCCGGAACCCGGCGGACCCGTCTCATACGATTCACTCCCTGAGCCTGCCTGAGACACCTCGGCATTTCTCGTCCTTTATTGCTCGACCTCCGCGCCGGACGCGCTTGCTGCGCAACCCGTGCGCGCGGGGCTGACATACCTTCACCGTTCCGTTACGGACCCCCCCCCGTATGGACCGCTCCCCGATTCTGTTTCGTTGTGACGCCAACCGCCAAATCGGTTGGGAATCCTTCTACCAGTGCCTGACCTACGCGGCCGCCCTTCAGCGCCGTCGTCGGCCGGCATATTTCCTGGGCCAGGTGACGCCGTTCCCGCTGCTCTCGCAGATCGTGCGAGGCGGCAACGACTACATCCCCGCCGGCCATGACGTCGGTACCGCCGAAGACTGCGACGAGACCATTCGTCAAATTCGCAAGCTCGGCGCGGCGGCCGTGATCGTCAATGCGCCTGGCGTTCAGGAGGAATACCTTCGCGAGTTGTCGAGCACGGGCACCACGGTGGTCGTCATCGACACGGAAGCCAAAATGCGCTTTCCCAATCGGCTGGTGATCAACCCGTTGCTCGGGCACCCGCTGAGCCATTACGAATGGGAGCGCGGCACGCAGCTTCTGCTGGGTGAGCGCTATGCCATTGTGCGTTCGGTGTTTCGCCGTCAGCGCGCGTTGCGCACGGGCGATCCGCAGGGCAGTTACCGCGGCATCATCGCATTCGGCGAGGATGACTTCGCGGGTCAGTCGCTGGTGCGAGCTCAGGAAGTTTTGGCCGGTTCACGTGTTGACAAGCTAACGGTTCTCGTGCGCAGTCACCACCATCAGCTCGAAGAATTGCGCACGCTTGCCGACAAGAACAAGGGCCGGCTCGAAGTGTTGACCGAGCCGAGCGAACTGGGTACGCGCTTGCCGCGTGCTCATTTCGCGCTGACCGCCGGCGACGGATTGTCGCTGGAAATGGCATGCGTCGGCGTGCCGCAGATGACGATCACGCAGAATGAGCGCCATCTTCCGACGGCCAAGAAGCTCGACGAGGACGGCGCCGCCACCTATCTCGGCGCCGCGGATTCAGTCTCGGCAACCACCCTGCGCGATGCCGTGAACTACGTCCTCGACGATCAACTCGAACGCGCCGGCATGTCGCGTTGTGCCAAATTGCTCGTCGACGGCAAAGGCCCGGATCGCATCGTCAACGGCCTGGAGATTCTCATCCACGCCCCAGCCGAGCCGGCCCGCCTGCGGTTGGTCGCGTAAGGTCGATATCCTTTTTCGTTCCTCCAGCCGGGTGTATCCTCACAGGATGCAACCGGCCGGAGCATTTTCATGACCAAAGAAGACATCGCCGCCGCCTTCCAGGAATATGGCCAGCTCCTGGAACTCAAGGGCGAGCCATCGTTCCGCACCAACTCGTATGCGATGGCAGCTCGGGCGCTGTTGTCGTTCGAAGGCGACTTTGCAGGACTTGTCGCGAGCGGTCGAATCAGCGAGATCCCCGGCATCGGCAGCACGCTGAAAGCGAAAATCGAAGTACTGTCGTCCACCGGCAAGTTACCGCAATTGGAGGCGCTGCGTGCCGAGATCCCGCCGGGGCTAATCCAGATGCTTCGGATACCGGGCCTCGGTCCCAAGAAGGTGAAGGCAATCTACGATCAACTCCACATCGAAACGCTCGATGAACTCAAGACAGCATGTGTCGATAGCCGGGTCGCCGGGCTGAAGGGTTTTGGCGCCAAAACGCAGGCCAAGATTCTCGAAGGCCTGCGCTTCGTGGCCGAGGTGGGAACTCGCGTTCGGATTGATCAAGGGTTGACGGCCGGAGCTATCCTCGCCGGGCGCTTACGTGCCGTTCCGGGCGTCGTCGCCGTTTCGACCTGCGGGAGCGTTCGCCGGCGCCAAGAAACCGTCGGCAATGTTGGCCTTCTGGTCAGTTGCGTCGACCCGATGGCGGTGCTCGATGCGTTCGCCGGGCAAGCGGGAGTAATTCGAGTCGTCGAACGAACCGAGAATTCGGTGGCGGTCCGACTTGGCATTGCGGTCGACGGCACTTTGATTGAAGTCAATGCGGACGTGCGCGTCGTTTCCGGCGACGAGTTCCCGGTGACTCTGGTGCAGTACACCGGCAGCAAGGCGCACGTCGAACACCTGCGAAATAGGGCCGTCAGTCTCGGCTTCGAGCTCACGGAATCACAACTGACGAAGAACGGCAAGCCATTGAAACTGGCGGAGGAAGAAGACGTTTATGACGCCCTCGGCCTTCCGTACATTCCGCCGGAACTGCGCGAAGACTCTGGCGAGATCGAGGCGGCTGCCGAAGAGGCGTTGCCGCGGCTGGTGGATGTCGCCGACATTCGGGGAGTGCTGCACAATCACACAACCTATAGCGATGGTTCGGCGAGCCTGAAACAAATGGCGCTCGCCTGCAAGGAACTCGGGCTCGAGTATTTCGGCGTCGGCGATCATTCGCAATCGCTCAAGATCGCCCGCGGCTTGCCGCCGGAGGCCGTGTACAAGCAACACG
Source organism: Gemmataceae bacterium (assembly GCA_036266155.1). GTDB lineage: Bacteria > Planctomycetota > Planctomycetia > Gemmatales > Gemmataceae > SIAJ01. Next base: position 9,168 of record DATANR010000072.1, read on the forward strand.
CAGAAATCGACGCGCTGAACCGCGAGCTGGACGGCGTGCGGATTCTCAAAGGCACGGAGTGCGACATTCTCGAAAATGGCACTCTCGACTACCCAGACGAGATCCTACGGCTATTCGATTACGTGGTCGTGAGCGTTCACACGTTGTTCAATCTGTCGCGCGAGGAAATGACGGCGCGCGTGTGCAAAGCGCTTGTGCACCCGGCGACCACGATCCTCGGGCATGCGACGGGCCGACTACTACTTCGCCGCGAAGGTTACAAGATCGATCTCGACGCGGTGCTTCAGTGTGCAGCCGAACACGGCAAAATGATCGAGATCAACGCGCAACCAATGCGACTCGATCTCGACTGGAAGTACGTCCGCAAGGCCAAGGCGATGGGCATCCCAATTGTGATTAACCCCGATGCCCATTCGGAAGGCGAGCTGGCCCTGTTCGCGTTCGGCGTCGATGTCGCGCGGCGTGGATGGCTGGAGGCGAAGGACGTGTTCAACACGAGGCCGATCAACGAAGTGATCAGGGAACTTGAGCGAAGGCGCTCGGCCGCGAGATCATGATTGCAATTGCTCCGGATCAATGCCGAGTTCGCGAAGTTTGGCTCGATAAACATCAGACACATGTTCGGCCTGAATTGCCCGTTGCCGCTCGTGTTCAAAGGCGCTACCCGTCCTTTGAAGCTCAACTTCGATATCTCGGATGCGGTCGTTGCGATCCTGAAAGGGACGCCCAGAGGGTGTGAATATCCGCACCTCGTCAGGAACGAGTTCGAAACGAATGCCGAGCCTTGGGCTGACATGCCCGCTCAAACGTGTGATTGGAACGAGGCTATCATCATTCCGGACGAAGCCTTGCGCGGTCGGCTCATCTGGATCAATGACATAATACTCTTCGACTCCGTGCCTCTCATAAAAGGCAAACTTCGACCGCATTTCGTCATTCGAATTGTTTGGCGACAGCACCTCGAAAACGACTTGTGGGGTGACGTCGTCCTCTTCCCATTGCTTGTAGGAACCGCGATATCCGGGCGGTCGGCCAAATGCAATTAGGGCATCGGGGGCAGATACGATGCGCGGATTGCCGCGAACCGGATACCAGAACAGATCACCCGCAACGAACACCTCCTGGCCTGCGAACAGTTCACGCAATTCGGAAACAATCCGAACGATCCAGTCCCATTGGAGCGTGTTGTCGGCCATTGGCGTGCCGTCGCTTTCTGGGTAGGTCACGCTCAGTTCATCGATAACTGCGCTCATGAATTGCTCCCAGGGCCACAAGCTCAAGATAACCGATACTTCGGATGGGCTTCAAGGTAGGCCTTCACCCGCTCAGCCCGCGCGATAGCTTCCGCGAAGAACTTCACGGCCTCAATCAATCGTTCATCCGGCTCGGCGCAACTGAAACGCAGGAAGCCGACGCCCGCGTCGCCGAAGCATTCGCCGCCGAGGCAGGCGACGCCGCGCTTGTCGTCGGCGCCTTCGAGGAGATACATCGCCAGCCCGTGCGACCGGATGCCGAGGCGCCGGCAAATGGCGCTGACATTCGGGAACACGTAAAACGTGCCGGCCGGCATCAAGACCGATACGCCGTCCACTTTTTTCAATTCGGTGACCAGCAGCTCGACCTTCTTGTGGAATTCGGCCATTGCTCCGTCGCGCTCGGCAGCGTCGTAACGAAGAGCATTCATCGCCGCGAGTTGTGTAATGGGCGGCACACAGGAAAGCGATGTATTGATCATCTTGCCGATCAGTTCGATGTGCGTCGCCGACCCGATCGCATAGCCGACGCGCCAGCCGCTCATGCTGTACGACTTGCTGAACGTATAAGCACCGATGCATTGGTCCATCATGGCGGGCTCGGCTAGGATCGACCGATGCCGATCGGCCCAGGCCATGTGGCAATAGGGCTCGTCCGAAAACAGGGCGACGTTCGTGCCGCGGATCAGGTCGGCGATTGCCTTCAGATCGTCGGCTGTTGCCACGCCGCCCGTCGGATTGTGCGGCGAATTCAGAAACACTGCACGCGGCCGCTTCGAAGCCTTCAGAAAATGTTCGACGGCCTTTGGGTCCGGCCGGAAGGAGTTTTCCTGCTTGAGCGGCACACATACGGGTACGCCGCCGCGGCGTCGGACGTTGGGCTCAAACGTCGGGAACTGCGGTGAGAAGAAGAGCACCTCATCGCCGGGTTCGACGAACAACTCGCAGAAGAACTGCTCGAACACTTTGGCGCCGGCGCCAACGACGACGTTCTCCGGGCCGGCGGGCACACCGAATTCCTTTTTCACGGTCTCGGCGATGACTGCCCGGAACTCGGGTAGTCCGAGCGAGGGACAGTAGCGCGTCTGTCCGTCGGCGATGGCTTTGGTTCCGGCGGCCAGGGCGGACTTCGTGCTCGGAAATGGACTATCGCCGATCTGCAATTCGATGACGTCCTTGCCGTGCGCCTTGAGCCGGCGTGCCACGGCAAGGACATCGAACGCGGTTTCGGAGGTCAGACTGCGAGCGAAAGCGGACAGGGACGGACTGCTCATGGTGATTCGCGGACTGGAAAAGAAGAAGGCGAGCCGAGGACCGCGTCCTCGCACCCGCCTTGGCAAATTGTAGAGAGGTCGCCGCGTGCTCCGCCAGAGCGCTAGGCCGCGAAACGCGCTACGCGTGCGGCAGTCGCCGGAACCTTCAGCGTGGTTTGATGTTCCCAGGTGCCCGCGTCGGGAGCGCCGTGCCAGCGCTGCAGCGAGATGGACACGACCGCTTCGCGTTCCTCGTCGTCGAGGAGATCGTTGAACGATTCGAGATAGCCCTGTCGAACCTGCGTCGACGATCGACCGATGAGGAGAAGTGCCTCCTGGCCGTCCTCCATCTTGGCCATCGCGCGCCAGCCCTGGGCCTTGCTCTCGGTTTGGTAAAACATGGGGTGACCCTCCTTGGTCGAGAAACGGGTTGTCAGTGGGAGGAATAGGGTCGCAAATCAGTCCAGCTGTGTCAAGCGCCAAGTTGTAAATTCTTCATTCCGCGTTGCGGTATTGATCGTGTTTCAAACGAAAGAACCCAGCCTCTTCGAGGCCGGGTTCGTGCTGTTTCTTAATCGGAGCTTGGATCAATAGCGACCGCCGCGGCCGCCGTAGCCACCGCCTCCGCCGCCGTGCCCGCCATGCCCGCCGCCACCATACCCACCGCCGCCGCCACGACCGCCGCCGTAGCCGCCGCCCCCGCCACCGCCGCCTGGACGGGGTTCACGCGGACGGGCCTCGTTGACGGTCAAGGGCCGGCCCTGAAAGTTAAAGTTATTCAACGCCTCGACCGCGGCCTTGGCCTCCGCCTCATTGGCCATTTCGACAAACCCGAAGCCGCGCGACCGTCCGGTCTCGCGGTCCAAGATCACTTGCGCGCGTGCCACCGTTCCGTGTTGGCTAAACAGCTGCGTCAGGTCTTCGTTCGAGCAACTCCATGACAAGTTGCCCACATAGATGTTCACCATCGTCACACCTTCTCCAGGGCGGCCGGGTTGTGCCGCTCAACGCCCGCCCCACGGTCAATTCGAGTTTCGCGAGGACATGGGCAACCCAATCGGATACGGAATAGTGGTTGTTTCACCGGCAAGCATTCGATTCCGGCGACGGTGTTGCGCGGTCGCGTCAAGGCAACGCGACATTCAAGCATAGGATTTGGGATGGTTCGATCACTGCACGAGTGCGTCGCCCGACCTGAGGAAGTGTTCCGATTCCGAGAATCTCAACCACATCACCAGGATCCCAAACTTTCAAGTCAAGAATATACCTTTGCCGTCAAGCGTCGCAAGCACTTTTTCCTTCGGAACGGAAAAATTATTGACGTTCAGGACTTGGGTCGTCCGACAGGGTTGGCTTCGCGGTCAAATAACCCGCGCCATCCGTAATCCGATGACCACCAAGAGACTGATGAGCAACGGCCCCGCCACGCGACGGGCCAGGCGGAAGGAGTTCGTGCCCGTCAACTTGGCCGACATCAAAGCGACTGCGGCGACGGGCGACATCGTTCGCCCGGCCGCGGCCCCGAGCGCGACCATCGCCCCCACGTCCTTCGGGTCAACGCCTAGCGCTTCGGCCGATGCCACGAACGAAGCATAAAGGCTCTGCGTGGCTGCCATCCCGGACCCGCTCAGTGCCGCGAATGCAAGCGGTACCAGGCCGGAGATGGGGGTCAGGAACGCGGGGGCCTCACCGACGGCACGGCCGATAAAGCTTGCCAGACCGGTCAACTCGATGGCTTTGCCAAAGCAACTCGCGACCACGATGATCGAGATTACTTCAGCAAACGCATAGCCGGCGCCGTCGAAAAACGCCTTCGGCGCCTGCCGTACGCGTGCGGGAGCGCTCGTCACGGCAGCAACGACTCCGATCAACATGGCGAGGCCGATGAGCCGCGTCGCGTAGCGCGGGTCGCGCTTGCCTTCGACCACGTCGACGAACAGCCACCGATCCGGAACGTCGAACAGGCGAAATGGGTCGCCCTGCAAATAGAGGATTGCCAAAGGCACGAAGGGAACGATGGCACGCAACAGATTGATGCGGCCCGCCGGCACTTCATCGACCGCGGCAGTCGGAGTGGCCTTGCGGTCCGCGCGCCAGGAAACCAGCCAAAACAAGAGCGTCGTTAGCACGAGATGGACAAAGACGATCTTCTCAACGGCGGGCACAACCTTGTCGGGATCGATCTTGAGTTGCTTGGCGATCGTGTTCAGCTCCGGCGCTCCCGGATTGAGCAACTCCCCGCCAATCGACGCTCCGAGCAAGACGCATGCGCCGATGGTCAAGTCCGACATCCGTGCCGCCCGCATCAAGGGCACGACGACAGCGCCCAGGCAGACGGCCGTGCTCGTCTGGCTGATGATTGGCACGTTGACGAGAAACCCGACCAGCACGACGCCCGGCACCAGGAACAGCCGCGCCGAGCGTAGCGGCTTGACGAGGAAACGCACGAGGTGCAAGTCGCACTCCGTTAGACGCAGAACATAGGCAAAGCCCATCGCCGTGCAGATGGGAACGACGTACTGCTCATCCGTAAACGTCGCGAGGAACTTGGCGACGATTGGTTCAACCTTGCCGCGGAGCCCGGCCAAGGCGAACGCGGCGACCAGCAACACCAGCCGAACGTCGATGCCGCGCGCGACGGCGTAAACGGCGAGGCCGACGATAAGTAGTGCGAGCAGCGGAACAGCCACGTCCCACATTCACGGTCCTCAATGCTTTCGGGTTCGGACAATTGGGTAGTTCTTCCTGTAATGAACAGGACGACCCTGACCGATGATGCGAAGACACGCATTGTGTCGCCCCGCCGGTCGCAAGGGAATCGGAATTTCTCCGAAGTCCGTCACAACTGAGCGCAACCAAGCCGGACGACCGGAATAATTACGGAGGCCAAAACACCACGACACGACCACCGAGAGATTGCTCATGCCCAGCGACGCCAAATGCGGACTCCTCGTCGGGGTCGGACTCGTCCTGGCCGTGGCCGTCATGTTCTTTCAAAAGGATCCAGCGCCGACCGAATCCCCCCAGGCCGCTGTCAAAGCAACCACGACAGCCGCGGCCGTGAAGGCGCCCGCCGTGGCGGCTGCACGGCCTCCAGAAACCTCGCCAGTGCCCGGCCAGCCTGTATCACGCACCAAAGAAGCGGATCCGCTCCATATGCCAAACCGTTAGCCGCGACGCGCGGGCGGAGCGCGTCACTTGGCCAACGCAAAAACGTCGACCAAACTCCCGAAACGTCCGTGCGACGCGCTCCGCTACCACGTCGCGGCTAACGGAATTCATTCATGTCCGCCGCCGTCGACAAACTGATTGCCGAACTCCGATCGCTCGGCACCGAGTCGATCAAGAAAGTCCTCATGAAGCATGGGGCGAAGGAACCGTTCTTCGGCGTGAAAATCGAACAGCTCAAGAAGATCCAGAAGCGCATCAAGAAGGATCACGCTCTGTCGTTGGCGCTGTATGACACAGGCGTTTCGGATGCGATGTATCTGGCCGGGCTGATCTCCGAACCGCGGGCAATGACAAAGGCGCAGCTGACCAAATGGCTCAAGGGCGCCTATTGGCACATGCTCAGCTGCTACACGGTGCCTTGGGTGGCGTCCGAGTCGCGCTTCGGTTTCGAGTTGGCCCGCGATTGGATCGAGTCGCCGAAGGAGCAGGTGGCCGCCGCCGGCTGGTGTACTTGGGCCAGCTTGTTGTCGATCAAACCGGACGAGGAACTCGATCACTCGGAAATCGAGCAGTTGCTCAAGCGCGTTCAGAAGGAAATTCACACCGCCCCGAACCGCGTGAAGTACACGATGAACAACTTTGTCATCGCGGTGGGAACGTACGTGCCCGCGTTGGCGGCCAAGGCCAAAGCCGTTGGCAAGGCGATGGGTGTTGTCGAAGTCGACATGGGCGACACGTCCTGCCAGGTGCCTTCAGCAGTCGCTTACATCGAGAAGGTTGAGAAAATGGGCCGCCAGGGGAAGAAGCGCAAGACGGCAATGTGTTGAGGCGGGGTTTGGTAGAATTGAAGGAGTTGCCGATTTCTCCGAGGATGCGTCGTGTTTAAAACCTCCACGCCTCCGATCCGAACCAACAAATATCCTACTTCGGACGGTCGCCCCATGGCCGAAACCGACAAGCACCGTCAGTTGATGAACGAGCTGATCGAGACGCTTAAGGATTGGTTCGCGGCGGATCCCAACGTGTATGTCTCGGGGAATCTTCTTCTCTTTTATGAAGAGGGCAACAAGCGGCGACACCTGGCCCCCGATGTGTTCGTGGTATTCGGCGTCCCAAAGCGCGACCGAGAGAATTACTTGCTCTGGGAGGAGGGTCGCGGTCCGAGCATCGTCATCGAGTTGACATCGTCATCCACACGGAGGGAAGATACCCGGCAAAAGCTTGTGCTGTACCGGGACGTCTTGCGCGTTCCCGAGTATTTCCTGTTCGACCCGTTTGGCGACTACCTCAAACCACCACTGCAGGGATACCGGTTGGCGGACAACGAGTATCGCCCCATAAGACTCAAGGACGGCCGGCTGCGCAGTCGGCAACTGGGGCTATTGCTCGAACCCGAGGGACAAACGCTGCGACTGGTGGATGCAGCATCTGGCAAGTGTGTGCCGACGCGAGCCGAGAATCTGCGCGCGGCCGAACAGGCACGATTCGCCGCGGAGGAGAGTGAACGCGAACAGACTATGGCCCGGCAAGCTGCCGACGCCGAGGTCGAGCGCTTGCGTGCCGAACTGGCCGCACTGCGGCGGAAGAACGGCAGTGCGTAGCCAACTATCCAACAATCCGAGCCTCACGATGGACATCGCCAAAGCCAAGGCCAACCAGCTTGCCAACATCGAGAAGCGCTCGGGCAAGTCGCTCGCGGAACTTGTGGCGCTCGTGAAATCATCCGGGCTCGTCAAGCACGGCGAGGTGATCGCCATGCTCAAGACGAAGCTCGGCCTGGGCCACGGTGACGCCAATGCCATTGCCTTGTATGCGAAGTCCGCCGGTGCGCCTCCCGTTGCCGACACTTCGCCCGACGCGGCAATCGATGCGCTTTACACCGGACCGAAAGCCGCGCTGCGCCCAATTCACGATGCGCTCTTGGCGAAGCTGAAGGGTTTCGGCGACTTCGAGATTGCGCACAAGAAGGGCTACCTGAGCCTGCGGCGGGCGAAGCAGTTCGCTTGCATCACTCCGGCCACGAAAACGCGGCTCGACGTTGGGATCATCCTGAAAGGCGTCGAAGGCACCGACCGGTTCGTCGCTCAACCCGCGATGGCGATGTTCCCGTTCAAGGTCGGCCTCACCGAGGTCGGCGACGTCGATCGTGAACTGGTGACGTGGCTGAAGAGAGCCTTTGACGGGGCGGGATGAACCCGATCATGCACACCCCCCTTGCCGGCCTCCGCGTTCTCGATGCGTCGCGCGTTCTTGCCGGCCCATTCTGTGCTCAACTTCTCGGCGACCTCGGAGCGGAGGTGTTAAAGCTCGAACGGCCCGGCGCTGGCGACGACACGCGTGCCTGGGGCCCGCCGTTCTTCGGCGCGCAGCTATCGGCGTACTACTTGTGCGCGAATCGCAACAAGCGTGGCTTCGCGGTTGATCTGTCGATGCCGGAAGGGCTGAAGCTCTTGCATGACATGCTCGAGCGCAGCGACGTCCTGATCGAGAACTTTCGCACGGACTCCGCCGCGAAAATGGGCTTGGCACCGCGCGAGTTACTCGCCCGGCATCCGCGTCTCGTCGCCTGTTCCATCACCGGCTTCGGACAGACCGGCCCGCTCAAGAATGAGCCGGGTTACGATTTGGCAATTCAGGCGCTCAGCGGTTTGATGTCGGTGACGGGACCAACCGAAGGGCCGCCGAGCAAGGTCGGCGTCGCGATGGCCGACATCTTGACCGGGATGTACGCCGCCGTCGGCATCCTTGCCGCGCTGCGCGCCCGGCAATCGTCCGGCCACGGCTATCACATCGATCTGGCCCTGCTCGATTGCGCGATCGCCGCTCAGATCAACCTGGCTCAGGCGTATCTGCTGACGGGCCAGGTGCCGCCGCGGCCGGGCAACACGCACTTTCAAATCGTGCCGTATGCCCTGTTCGCCGCCGCGGACGGCTGGGTCGTGCTGAACGTGGGCAACGACTCGCAATGGCAACACTTCTGTACGGCTGCCGAGGCACGGGAACTAGGCGCGGATCAGCGTTACGCGACTAACCCGGAGCGCGTCCGGCATCGCGACGAGTTATTCCCCAAGTTGAACATGCTGTTTCGCAAGTGGACCGTCCGCGAATGGTGCGCTCGCCTGGAGAAAGCACGCGTTCCGCATGCGCCGGTCAACGACTACGCGGCCGTGTTCGCCAACGAGCAGGTCTTGTCGCGTGGCATGAAGGTCAAGGTGACCGATCCGACCGGCAAGCCCGTTGACCTGCTTGGCTCGCCGTTCCATTGGACCGGGGCCGAATTGCCGTTGCCCACGTTCCCGCCCAAGATTGGCGAGCACACGGAGGCGGTGCTGCGCGAGGTGCTGGGATTGGATGCGGAAAGGGTCAACGAACTACGCGATCGGGGCGTCGTGATCTGATTTTTCGTAGTGGGTCAAGGCTTTGCGCCGACCCACCAAAGCTGACACGGTGGGTCGGCGCAAAGCCTTGACCCACCCTACAAATACATGTCGCTACCACGTCTCCCGATAATACGCGATCAGATTGGTTCCCTTCTGAACGAACACGACACCACTCCATCGATCCGGACCGCCTTTCGGGCCCGCCACGCTGTAGACGAACCAGTCGCCGAACTCGGCCTGCCAGGTCATCTTCGGATGTACGTCCGCGTAATATCGACCCTGCTCGATCGTCAGGGCCACACGGGGGAATCCGGCTCTTGTCTTATGGGCAACCTTAGTCGCCAGACTGCACAGTTCTTCTCTGGCTTCATTTGAAAGCGGCTTCGACTGTGCCGCCATGGGCGCGGCGGGTCGATCGTCCGCCGGCGCGAGGCCGGCGGCAAGAGAAACCATCAGAGCGAGTGCAAGCGGGTTTCTCAACATGTCACTCATCCTTCTTTGGGAAGATCTCGCCCGGCTTGCCGACGGTGATCTCGACGTTCATGTCTTTGCCCTCACGCTTGAAAGCGAACTTGATCTTGTCGCCCGGCGCATGCTTGCCAACCATCTTGACTAGTTCCTGAAGGTCGTCGGTCGACGCGTCTTTCTCCTTGACGGGATGATCGCCGACCTTAACGACCACGTCGCCTTCCTTGAGCCCCGCTTTGGCCGCCGGGCTGTTCGGCAATGTGCCAAACACGACGATCTTGCCCTCGTCGACCTTCAATTGGACGCCGACCGCTCCTTTGGGCGCCGGCGGGTCGTCGGCCCGCAACGTCGTCCCAACCAACAGCACGGCCATGGCGAATCCAGCAACGAACAGACGCACGATACACCTCCCCATGAAACGATTGTTGGTCTCCATGCACATTTATAGGGCCCACACGAACTCTGCGTATTCGCACAGCTTCACAGAGGGTGCTGCATGAGTCGATTCCGCCCGAGTTGATCGAGGCGATTGCGTTTCCGGCGTTCGCGCCACGCGCGCGACCCCGGCATGGTCCGATTTCCAATAAGTGTCGCGGTACCAGTAGTTTGCGTCTAAGTTGGATTTCGCGCCACACCTCAAAATACGTTTCTGGGGTGTGTGTTATCGTGAACGAAACGTAGTTGCGGCTCGAGATGCGTCTGGAATCGGTTGGCTATCTCTGAGCGCGCGAGAACTCCCCTTGCCCAAATCACCCAAGAGGTTATAGTCCCGCCGCTTCCAGGACCCGCTGCCCGGGCCGCGAGGGGCGTATGTTCGCGCAATCGATCGTCTTCGCCGGATTTCTACTTGCCGCCCCGCCGGCCGATGGCGTCGGCCCGCGCCTGGAGAAGGGGCTTGAGGTCCGTTGGGCCGGTTCGTTCACGGAGGCGAGCTTCCGGCCCGGTGTGTCGTCGCTGCGCAAGTACGACGTGGATACGCGGTTGTTTGTCGTGAACACGGGCGACTACGGGGCCGAGGCGATCCTGTTCACGCGCGTCTTTCTGAAGCCCGATCGCAAGACCGTCGAGACGCCCGGCGGAGTCGTACGCCTCGACCTCGTGCGCATTGACCCGATGGGCAAAGTCCAAATCCTGCCATCGCCGGCCGATCCGGATAACCCGGAACCCAGGGCGCGAGCCTGGCCGCAGGTGCAACTGCAAAATCTCCCGGTGCATGAGGCCGGACTGTTTTTCGAATATCCGGACAAGCCGCTCAAAATCGGCACGACCTGGGCCCGCGAGGACGCAGGCCGACCGATCATCAACTGGAAAGTCGCGGGCAACGACAGCTTCAACGCCCAGCCTGCCTTCAAGATCGTCGCTGAGCAAAAGACCACAGGTTACTACAGCGATCGCATTCGCCTGACGGAATGGCGCAAGCAAGAGACGCTCACCGTCGTGCCGACGCACGGGTTCGCAGCACGCTTCGAGCGCATCATCGAGAAGCGCGATACTGAGGCTGAGGAACTGTCGTTCCGCTCGGTCCTGACGCTCGAACAGCAGGGCCGCATGGTCTATCCGGGCCGGCGCTACGACTGGTATCGCGAAGAAGGACTGCATGCGGCCGCGTTCACCGCCATGCTCGACCGGGCGCTGGCGACTGGCGGGAAGGAAGGCTCAAAGCCCTTCGAGGCGGTGGCACGCCGCGTTCAAACGTATTTGGCCGATCACAGCTTGAACGAAGGTGTGCCCTTCCGCGAGGCGATCATCGCCGTGCAAAAGCGAGCGGAGTCGGCCGCCAAGGGCAACCTGCCGCCGGCCGCGCCGCCCGAGGAGCCGGCGGCGCTGCCCGATCCCTTGGAGATCGGCCGGGCCATCGCCGACATCACGGCCCCCGGCATCTCGACGCCGAGCACGGTCAAGCTGAGCGCTCTCAAGGGCAAGCCGGTGTTGCTCGCGTACTTCCAGCCCGGCGCGCCGAGTGGACATCCAGCCCTGAAACTCGTCAACGATTTGCACGCCCGCAAGCTCGCTGTCGTCGTGCCGTTGTCGATTGGCGACGTCAAGGCGGCGAAGGGGCTGGTTGCTGACGTGAAGAGTCAGGTCCCCGTTTACGACGGCACGGACGTCTACAAGACGCACGGCCTGGACGCGACGCCGGTGTTCATCGTGATTGACGCCGAGGGGATCGTTCGCCACGTCGTCCGCGGCTGGGGCGGCGAGACGGCCGCGATGGTCACCCGTGAACTCGAGCGTTGGGCCAAGTAGCCGGCCGCTCTTTCGCAACCGTCAAACTCCGCACGCCCGGCAGAAGTTTCGCTTCAGCAACTGCCGCCGGGCCATTGTCCAATACCCAACGGTCGCTCTACGATTCAAACGGACCTGGGCCAAATGACCAACTACCAGATCCACGGGCCGGCTCGGATGTGCGTGGCGACGGGTCGCGAACTTAAGGCTGGCGAGAAGGTATTCAGCGTCCTGCGCGATGTCGAGGGCCAGTTCGTCCGGACCGATTACTCTGCGGATGCCTGGCCGGGCCCGCCGAGCGACGCGGTGGCCTGGTGGGCCGGGCGGATTCCCGAGGCCGGCCGGCCGGCGAAGCCGACGATCAACGACGACCTGCTCGTCGATTGTTTCGAACACTTGGCAGGAACGACCGACCCCGCCCGCTTGCGATTCCGCTACGTGGTGGCCTTGCTGTTAATGCGAAGGAAGCGCTTTAAGTTCGAGGACACGCGGAAGACCGGCGACACAGAGACCTTGGTCGTCCGCGATGCGAAGTCAGGTCGACGCCACGAGATCGACGATCCGCGTTTGACCGAACCGGAGATGGACGCGGTTCGCGATGAGGTGTTCCGGGTGCTGGGTTGGGAATGATCTGGGCGAACGCACAAGGAGCAGGGCGCATATGAACCCCACGATCCTCCTCCATTTCCGACCGGTTTGCATGTACGCGCTGGTCGCCCTCGTCGCCATGCAGTCGGCGTGCAATCTCTTTCGACCCAAGCCCGAGGCGCCGGACGCCAAGGCACCGCCCGTGCCGACGGGCAATGTCACCAAACCTACGCCGGAGCGTTTGGTCCGCTACCTGAATGCTCAGGCCAGCCGTATTGACTCGATTGAAGCCCGCGACGTCAGCCTGACGGCTCGCGCACAGGGCAGCTCGCCGCCGACGCTCGACGGGACGCTGTTGGTCAAGAAACCGCGCTTCTTCAAGCTGACGGGTAAGTTCCTTGGTTCGCAAGAAGTGCTCGTCGGTTCGAACGACGAGCGGTTCTGGTTCTACATCCCGCGGGCGCAGGATGCCTTGTATCACTGCTCGTACACCGACTTTGAAAAGGGTGTCGACTTGCCGTTCCCGTTCGATCCGGAATGGGTGCTTGAAGCACTTGGCATGGCCCAGATCGGCACGGGAGGGGCGATGCGAGTCGATGAAGATAAGACGACCTATCGACTGGTAGAGGAGTCGACGCTTCATGGGCAGAAGGTCCGCAAAGTCACCGTCTTTTACAAGGGCCCGGCCGAGCGCGACCAGCCGCAGGTGAAAGCCCGCGTCGTTTACGACGATCGCGACAAGGTCATCTGCATGGCGACAATCAAGTCGGTCAGCCGGCTCCTTGTGGACAAGGATGCCGACGGCCGACCGGTCTACGCGACGGTCCCGCAGGCCATCAAGCTCGAATGGCCAGCCCAAGACACGGAACTGGTGCTCGATCTCGGCAAGGTGAAGATCAACGGTCAGTTGTCGATGGAATCGTTCCAGATGCCGCACACCGGCGCCCGGCAAGTCGACCTCGGCCGTGATCGGCCGACAGGCCGCGGCGTCGTGCCGGCGGCGCGGTTTCGGTAAGACGACATGAAGGATATGACCGTCTGCTGTTTTCCGGCCTGAAGGGCCGGTTCTCACAGCCCAGGCCGCAGGCCTGGGATAGAACGTCACCAAAAGGTATTCGGGCCTGAAGGGCCCGTTCAGGCGTCCCGCGACGCGAGATGAACGGGCTCTTCAGGCCCGAAAGCGTTCTGTATTTCACTTTCCCAGGCCTGCGGCCTGGGCTGTGAGAACCGGCCTTTCAGGCCGGAAAAGCCTCCTCACCGCTTGAGCGAATACAGGAGCGCCGCCGTCGCCAACTTCATGGCGCTCTCCGGCTCATAGCCCTTGCACGCGCTCGACTTGTTCTTCTCGAGCGCACAGCCGATGTCGTAGCGGCTGTAGATGACGGCCCAGCGGCCGTCGATCTTGATGCCTTCGAGCATCGGCGGCACGTCCTTGAATGTCGCTTCCGGCGACTTGTCCGCCTTCTCCGTGCGGCAACGGAGCTTCGTAATGGCCTCGCCATTGAGCCTTTCGCTATAGAGCAGGTCGTCCGCCGGAATCACTTCCAGCTTCTGGTCCGGGTAGAGCTTCTTCGCGAACTCGCGGAACGCTTCGTCGAAGGCTTCCGATCCGCAGCAGGCGTCAGCAAGAAGTGTGGCCCCTGAATCCAGATGAGCCTTCATGTTTTGGACTTCACCCTCTTCGGTCGTGAACTTGGCTTTGCCGTGCATGTAGACAAACTTGGTTGACCAGAGTTCCGCGGAGTTCGTCATCCGTACTTCGCGCTTGGCCAACGCCACGTCGATCAGGTACTTGTCGCGCGCGTTGAGCGCCAGCGCCCTCATCGCGTTCTTGGCCGGCTGCCAGTCGCCGCCGTCGTGCTTGACTTGGGCCAGCTCGATTTGATAGCGGGCGCCGGCCGTGGGCTTGTCGTCCTTCGGATCGAGCACCTTTGGGCGATCGAGCCGCGGCTTCGGCGGCTCCATGCCGGTCGCATAAGCGATGATGTTGCCCGCCAGTCGATACGCGAGCTTCGAGCGGTTCTCGCCGACCGCTTCGCCGACCTTGGGAGCAAAGCGATCGTCTTCCCAGTAACCCGCGAGCGGCTGCGGGATGAAGACGACAACCGTCTTGCAGCCGCGTTCGATCGCTTGCACCTTCTTCTCGGCCGGCACGTTTTCGCCTTGAAACACCTTGGCGGGAATCAAGGCGTGCGACGACCAGATCGGATGGCTCGCGTCGAGCGGCATCAAGGGCGATTCGTCGCCGAAGACGTCCTTGTCGGCCATGAGCTTGCGAAAGCCCGCTGCGAATGCCTCGCTGCCGCAGCAGGCCTCCGCGAGGATGAAGCCGCCTTCGTCGACGTAGCGACGCAGCAACTTCTTCTGCGCTGCGGTCAGCACCGGGGCCTCATGGCCATTCATGTAAAGGATCGGCGACTGCAAAAGAGTTGAGAGTTCATCATTAAACTTGGCATCAGTGCTCAGGTCCGCTTGCCGGGGATCGAAGACCTGCCAGGCGAGCGGCAGTTTCTTGAACAACTCGCGCGAGCAGTACTCGACGAGATGCCGGGCGTCGCTGTGCTTACGATTCCACCCCGTGCCTACACCGGGCCGTTCGCCCGGCGGATCCCACGCAAGTTTGCTGATGAGAATGGGCGTGCGACCCTTGGCCAGGAATAAGAGAGCAAAGCTCGTCGAAATGATCGGATACTGGTCGAGCGCGTTGGGGATTTCCCAGCGTCCGTCCGATTTCTGCGCCAATCCTTTGCTCTCCTTGATACCGGTCAAGTATTCACAACCCTCGCGATACCAATCGTGTTCGCCGATGAACCGTTGACCGGACAGACGTCCGACGCGTTCGATGCCGTACACGTTGTAAAAGGTGTGCGGCTCATTCATGAACCGGAACTCTTTGGCCAGCCAGCGCAGGCCTTTGGCGATGGCATCGTCTTCTGGATAGAAGCCGCACTTGGCGGCGACGCCCGTCTTCTCGTCAAACTCCTGGTTGTTGTTGCTCGAGTCCTGGCCGGAAATGAACAGGCCACTGACGCCGGCCGCCGTCATCGTGAGCGTGCTATTGGGACTTTCGTCCGCATAACCCCAGCCGGCCATCTTCTGGCCGCGTTGATCCAACATGGGTGCGACTTGCGTGGTCGTGTAGTAGGCGCGAATCGAATCCCAGACGGACTTGTTGATGATCGCACCGGCCTGTCGACCGGCCCACAAGCCGAGGAGGGCGTATTGCGTGTTCGAGTTGTCCGTGTGATTGCCGGTTGAAGTTGAATAGGTCCAGCCCAGCAGTTTGCCGCCGGCGCCGAGCTTGCCGCCGCGGGTGACGGCGGCATTGAGCAGCCAGTCGACGTTGGACTGAATTCGGTTCAGATCGCGCACGTCGCCGACCTCGGCCAGCACCATCGTTTGCAGGCCGACCACATACGTGTGCCTCGCCTCCAGTCCGCGGATGTAGGGCAGCCCGCGCTTAATGACCGGGTCGTCCGCAGGTACGCCGGCGGTGAGCAAGGCCAGCATCGCCAGGCAGGAGGTGCCGCCGGGCTGCAGATTAGCCAGGAGCGAATTTTCCCAGGTGTAGCGGCCGCCATCGTCCTTCTGAGTGTCTTTGAGGTATTTGATCCCCTCGTCGAGCGACTTGCGCACCTTCTTGACGATCGGCTCCTCGGCTCGAGCTGGAGCGGTGGGGATCAGAATCGGAATCGCCACCAGTAGGAAAATTCGGCGCATCGGAGTTCTCCGGGCCACGGGGCGGCGGCCACCCATGCAACAAAGAGGCAAGAGTATTGTTGGTGCTTCGGGAAGTGACTGCAAGCCAGAAAGCCCGCGGACGTCCGTCCGTGGGCTTTGCGCAAGAAAAAACCCCTGCCGCTGGGCCGGCAAGGGGTGGGCGAGGAGGCGACGGTTGTGGGTGCGTTCAAGGCGCGGGTCCGGCGAGTCTCGGACCCCGCGCCGGCCGAGGGGCCTGGGCAACTAACTCCCCCTTCTATCTCTAAAAGCGTCAGCCGCGCCTTTTTTGGACACGGATTTGCCAATATTTTTTCCTTCGGCCTTCCCACGAGCTGCCCTTGTTGCAGCGCTCTCGCTAACTTCAGGTCCCATCATGAGATTCGTCGCGTTTTGGCTTGCTCTGATCCTTGTCAGTCCGCTGGTGGCTCAGGACAAACAGTTCTTCTTTCAGAAGGGCGATCGGGTTGTCTTCCTCGGCGACAGCATCACCGAACAGTACCAGTATTCGACCGACATCGAGCTTTACCTGACGACCCGCTTCCCCGGCTGGAACCTAGTCTTTCTGAATGCCGGCATCGGCGGCGACACGGCCAACGGTGGGGCCGGCCGCTTCCAGTCTCATGTTCTGGACGAGAAGCCGACGGCCGTGACCATCAACTTCGGCATGAATGACGCCGGCTATGGCAAGTTCGACGCCGGCCGGAATAAGCAATACGTCGAGAAGACGACCGCGATGCTCGATATGGCCAAAAAGGCGGGTGTGCGTGTGGCCCTGATTTCGCCGAACGCCGTCGATCGCCGCGGCCGGGAAAACTTCAAGCTGTACGTCGAAACGCAGAAGGAGTTTTACGCCCCATTGAAAGAGCTGGCGGCGACCCACGGCGCCACCTTCGTGGATCAATACGCCACGACGCGCGCCGCTCTGGAAAAGATGGAGCAGGATAAGGCCGACAAGGTGGTGCCCTTCGGCGACGGCTTCCACACCGCGTCGCCGGGCGGCTTGCTGATGGCCCACGCGATCCTGACAGGGCTCGGCGCCCCGGCGAAAGTGTCCGACGTATCGATTGATGCCGGGGCCAAGTCGGCCGCTCCGGACCATTGCAAAGTCGAGAACCTAATGGTCGCCGCTGATCACGTGCGCTTCGACCGAACTGACGAGGCTGTGCCGATCCCCGTGCAGAAGGATTGGGTGACGCTGCTGCCTTACGTCAACGAACTCAAAGATCTCAACTACTACGGACTCACGGTGAAGGGTCTGGCGAAAGGCATCTGGGGCATCTCGATTGGCGGCGTCGAGGTGGCCAAGGCGAGCGCCGACGATCTCGAAAAAGGTATCAACCTCGGCAACGTGACCCGCGGCCCGATCTGGGAGCAAGGCAAGAAGGCGTTTGACGCGATCAACGCAAAGAACCAGATCGTCCACGGCCGCTTCCGTGGCGTGTTAATGGTGCAGGTGCCCGACTGGTTGGCCGACGTCGCCAAGGAACGCAAGCCGTTGGAGTTGTCGAAGCGGCTGGAGCAGGTGGCGGCCAAGCAGGCGGAAATTTACAAGATGGTTCAGCCGGCGACGCAGAAGTTTGATTTGAAACTGATCAATCAGTAGATTCCGCCGCCGCTTGCGGCGTCGCGCACTGCCGCTACGCCGCAAGCGGCCACCAAATGCCAGAAGCCCGGGGTTGCGGCCCCGGGCTCCAGCGATGATCAATCCGTCCTTACTGCTTACTTGCAGCAGCCGATGTGGCAGGACGGGATGCAGCACTTCAGCTTGCTGCAGCAGCCGGCGAACTTGTCGCAGACGTTGCAGTTGAAGCTCTCCACGCAGCAGCCGACCTTGCTGCAGCAGCCCGCGAACTTATCGCAGCAGCCGCTGAACTTGTCGCACACGTTGCACTTGGCCACGTCGCAGCAGCCGGCGAACTTACCGCAGCAATCCTTGAACTTGCTGAACAGGCAGCAGTCGCTCTTGCAGCAGTTGTTGTCGCAACCCGTGTTGCAGGTTTGCGGGCAAGCCGGGGCACAAGCGGGCGGGCAGGCCGGAGCACAAGCCGCTGGCGGGCAAGCCGGCGGGCAGGCGTTGCTGGCAACCGGCGGGCACGGGGCAGCAGCGGCTGGCGGGCAAGCCGGGGCACATGGAGCCGGGCAGGCTTCTTCAACCCACGTCGGCACCATCTTGCACACCGTCACCGTCTCGCACGTCGGCACGCACTCGGTCACGCAGCGGGTGGCCTGGTAGGGCACACACACCGTCTTGCAGCAGGTCACTTCCTTGTTCTCGGTGCAAGGAACGCAACGAGTCTTGCACACCGGGACGCACTCGGTCTTCGTCTCGGTCTTCCAGGTGCAGCACTTCTTCGTGACCGGCACGCATTCCCACGTGCACTTCGCCACGCAGCACGGCTCGCAGGTCTTGGTGATGACCGGCTTGCAGTACGAGAAGCTGAAACCCTTGTGGCAGCAGCTATCGCCACAGCCGGTGTCGCAGCCCTTGTTGCAGCCCGTGTCACAACCCTTGTTGCAGCCGGTGTCGCAGCAGCCACCGATCGTCTTGCACTCCTTCTGGAACGTGATGTGGCACTTTTCCTTGTACTCGGTCACGTACTCGATCTTCTTGCGCTTCTCCATCACCGTCTTCTCTTCCCAGCACGGGACCTTGACGCAGTGGGTCCGCGTCTCGTTGACGGTGTAGGTCTCCGTCTTGTAGGTCGTGACTGGCACGCACTTCTTCTCCTGCACGGTCTCGGTCCGGTAAGCAGTGTACGTCTCCTGCTTCTGCACTTGCTTCATGACCGTCCGGGTCTCTTGGACCTGGGTCGGCACCATCTTACACACCTTCACTGTGGCCGGCGGACACGGGGTCGCCGGGCCCGGGGTTGCCGGCGCCACTGGGGCAGCCGGCGTCGCCGACGCCGACGGTGGAATGGCCTTTGGTTCGGCCTTCTTCTCCTGGGCAACCGCCGCGAACGGCACCACCATCAGGAGCGCACCGGCGAAGACGAATCTACGCACGCTCGACATTGGAACATCTCCCATTCCGAAGTGGTCGCCCGCGGTCGCCGCCTCGCTCTTCGACGCGAGGTCCCTGACGCCGACGTTCGACATACATGGGGAATATTCCCCGCGTGGGTAAGAAGTGAAAGTCGTGCGGCGTAGAAAAGGCACAGAAAACAGGCAGTCTGCGCGCGCGTTTACGCATCGGAGCGCGACTGCGGTTGGTGACAGCTGCGGCGCATGGCGCGATTGCGCGTTGGACCTGTGCGGGTGCTGCCGATTGCCCGTCGCGCCGCGTGTCAAACAGTAGGGGTGACGGGATTATGACGGGTCGGCGAAGCGCTGGCGGTGAGCGAAGGGATGACGATGACCTACTTCGCGGCGCGCCAGACGCGTGCGAATCCTTCGCGGCCAACCGTGATCAACACGCGGTCGGCACGGAAGGCCACCAGCAACACCGTGTCGGTATGACCGGCAAGGGCGGCACGTTCCTGCCCCGTCTCGGGATCACGTAGGCGAACCGCACGATCGACGCCGCCGCTCGCCAGCGTTCGTCCGTCGGCCGTGAATGCGAGCGCTCCCACCGAATCGGTAAGCCCAGGCGGAGCAGGCCGCTCGCTGGCATCGAGCTTCTGGCCGTTCGCTGGCGGATCGCCCTCCGCCATCACCTTAGGCTTGAACTCCCAAACCTTGACGAGCCCGCCATCATCGGCCGACGCCATCTCCCAGGGACCACGCGTGTCGCCGGGTCGCACGGCCACGGCCGTAATGTTTCGAACGAAATGGGCCAGCGCCTGGCCGAAGAGCAATTCGCCCGTGTCGGCATCCCACACCTGCAACGTCGAACCGCCGGCCGTAATCAGCTTGCGTCCGTCGGGGCTGAAGACCGCGAGCGTCGGCCGACCGCTGACCTGCAACAAGTTATGCCGAGTTTTTCCAGACTTCAGATCGAGCCAGACGATGCGGCCATCGTCGGTGCCAATGACGATTTCGTCCTGGCGCAGGGCCACGGTTTTCACAGGGCCTTTGTGAACTTGGATCGGCCGATCGTCCGCGTTGGCGCGCCAAATGTAGGCACCGTCCGCAGTGGCGGCCGCAATCATCGAGCCATCAAGGCTGATGGCAATCGCTCCGACCGGATATTCGAGCCCGCGGAGGACGCGAGATGGGGCTGGGTTCAACTCGGCAGCCGGGTCGCCGAGACGCCAGACCTTCAGTTGCTTGTGGATGCGTTCGGCAACGGCGAGCGTAGTCCCATCCATACTGAGGACGGCCGCGCCGAGCGGGGCGCGGGCGTCGAGCTCAATAACCTCTTCTTTTTGCCCGCTGAAGTTCCACATGCGCACCGCGCCGTCCTGGCCGCCGCTCACGATTGACAGGCCGTTCGGCGCGAAGCTGACGCCGCGGATCGCTCGTGCCGATGAATCATGCGTCGTCGGTCGCGGCTCCTTTTCCGGGCGGAAGACGGCCCGCTCTTGCAACGCCGCCACGTCCCAAACGCGAACGGTGCCATCGCGGCCGGCGCTCGCCAGCCGCTTGCCGTCTTCGCTGAACGACAGGTCGAAAATGGTGAGCCCCGTGTGCCCGCGCAGTTGACCCGCCGATTTATTGATGAGCGGACGGAAGAGTTGGATGACCGGCTCGTCCTCATCCGGCTCGGCGTCGCCGGCCGCGGCGAGCAGTTCGCCGTCCGGCGTAATGGCCAGGGCGAGTGCTTGCTTCTTTAACTTGAAGAGATCTACCGGCGTACCGCCGCCTGGAGTCAGTCGCCATTCGACCACGCGGCCATCCGACCCGGCGGAGAACACTCCCTCGGCCGCCCACGCGACCGCCGTCACCGGACCGTTATGGCCGCGCAGTAGGCCGGACGCGGTTGGTTGTGGACGCGGCTTGCCCTCAACGATCGGCGGCACGTCCCACAAGCGAATCGAACCGTCGGCCCCGGCGCTCGCGAGCCGGCGACCGTCGATCGAGAACGTCACCGCATTGACAGTGTTCGTGTGGCCGTTAAGCGTGAACTTCGGTTCCAGCGGGACCGAACGCACCGGCAACGGACCCGAAGGCAGTTCCCAGATTCGGACCGTGTTGTCGCCGCCGGCCGTCGCCAGGGTCCGACCGTCGGGAGCAAAGGCAATGGCGTGTGCGGCAAGTTGATGTCCGGTCAGCACGAATACGAGCCGCTTGTTTGCCACGTCCCAGATGCGCACGAGCGGATCGACGCCGCTGGCGGTCGCCACGAGCTTGCCGTCCGGCGAGTGATCGACGCGTGCGGCCGGTGGAACCCCGTTGGCCCCTTGTTGTACGCCGATGACCTGCTCGCTGACTAAACATTGACCGCGCACGTATCGCCACGTGAAGTCCTTCAAGCGCTCGGGGCAACGATCGCGGTCGTCAAGCAGTCGCAACGCACGTTGCGGATCGCGTTCGCCGAGCGCGGCGGCTTTGAACAATTGCAACGCGAAGACGCCGCGTTCCGCTTCGGACTTCTTCGCCTCCGCCTCTTGGCGAGCGTTGATCGCCTCAGTCTTCTGCCGATCGGACGCGATGCGTTCGTCGTCGGCCTTTTGCTTTTCCGTCAACGCGACGCGCTGGGCCTCGCGGGCATCCGACCGTTGTTTCTCCAGATTGTCGGCCGCCTCCTGCAAGAGCACGTTGAAGTAAAGGCTGACCATCAGCAACGTGGCGACGGCGAGACCGCTCGTGACGCCCATCACCGTCGCGGCCGGGTGGCGGTTCATCCACTTGATTGCCCGCTCCCACGGGGCCACGGGCCGGGCCGCGATCGCCTCGCCGTGCAAATAGCGGTGCAGATCGTCGGCAAGGTCGGCCGAACTCGCGTAACGCTTGCGTGGCTCCTTGGCCAGGCACTTCAAACAGATGGTCTCGAGATCGCGCGGCAGCTTGGCCCGTAGCTTCGACGGCGGGACCGGATCGTCAGCCATCACCTGCAAGACGGTGTCGAGCGGCGTCTCCCCGCGGAACGGCGGCCGACCCGTGAGCAACTCGTAAAGGATCGCGCCGAGTGCGTACGTGTCAGTATGCGGACCGACCTGACGGTTCTTCCCGGCCGCCTGCTCGGGCGCTAAATAACTCGGCGTGCCGACCACGGCGCCCGTGCGCGTCTGCTGGGCGGGCGCCGTGCGCTCGGAGTCGTCGGACCACGACGACTCCGGATCGACGCGCTTGGCCAGCCCGAAGTCCGTGATCTTCGGCACCCGCAGCGCCGAAGCCGGCACGCGAAACAGCGGATCCTCGCTCTTGCCCTTCCGATCCGCATTCCGAGTTCCGACTTCCGAGTTCCCAAGAAGAACGTTGGCCGGCTTCAAATCGCGATGGACGATGCCGCGCGTGTGCGCGAAGTGCACGGCCCGTGCGAGCGCTTCCACGAGGTCGGCCGCGGGCTTGGCGGGCCACGGCTGGCCGTCGAGGTAGCTGGCGAGGCTGCCGCCGTCGACGAACTCGAACGCGAGATACGGTCGTCCGTGGCTTTCGCCGACCTCGAAGATCTGGACGATGTTCGGATGCTGAAGCGCCGCGACCGCCTCGGCCTCGCGGCGGAAGCGCAGCCGTTCCGCGATGCCGGCGTGTTCGCCCGACAGGATCATCTTCAGCGCGACTGGCCGGTTCAGATCGAGTTGGCGTGCCAGATAAACGACGCCCATGCCGCCGCGGCCGAGTTCACGCAGAATGTCGTAACCTGGCACCGACTGACGCACAAACTCGTCGGACTTCGATCCGTCGTGCGACCCACCGTCGGCCGTCCGCGTGAGGTCCGCGGGCGCCGGCGAGCGAAATTCACCGGTGGCGGAGATGCCCTCGGGCCTGTTGTCCGGCGACGACGGGCCCAGGATGAAGTCCGTCGACTCCGCGCGCGGCGCATCGGTCGCGGGCGGCACGCGTTGCGGCGGAGTGGCGTCGGGGCCCATGGGGGTATTGTCGCGATCCAGGGTGCCAATCGGCGAACGACTTTCTTCAGTACGCCCGCTGTCACAGAGAGGTTGACGTTCGGCAATTGGATTCGTTCAGGGTGTGTGACACTCGAGAACGAAATTTGAACATAATGGCGATTGGCAAATCGTTCAGATGATTCGGCACAGCCGCGTCCGACTAACTTGGCGACCTTTCTTTTTGAAAACGTACGTTTTCCGCAGGGATTTGAGTAAGGTCGCCAAGATCGCCACGCTTTTGCCACACCCGCCGGTTGCGTTGCATTACGTACCACGGCTAAGCGGCTATGAGATAATTTATGGTAAAAACTTCTTGACTATATCGATCTCGCTCCGTTACGATGGCTTCGCGATCGTTCTTATAAGCATGCGGTTATGCCACGAATCGAGCAACAGACGGCGATTCTGTTCCAGAGCTATGCCCGAGCGGACATGCGTCTGGTCCGGTCATTGATGAGCAAGCTCGCACCGCTGCTACGGGCCTGCCAGACGGCGCAATACACGCTCTGGAACGACAACATGATTCCGATCGGCCGGAATTGGCGTCAGGAAATCAATGAACAGCTGGAAATGAGCCGAGCCGGGTTGTTGCTTCTCAGCCCGAACGCGATCGCCTCCGGATACATCCGCGACAATGAGCTTCCGACCTTCCTGCTCCAACAAAAACTCATCCTGGTCGGACTGAAGCCGATCGACATCGCCACCCATTTGCCAGCCGCCCTGGTGGAACTGCCGATCTACCGCTTACCGACGGCTCATGGCCGGCTGCTTTATTACTCCGAATGCACGCCGGCCCAGCGCGAGACGTTTGCCTTCGAACTCTACCAACAGATCCAACAACGACTTTCCTGACTCCTTCACTGGCGAGCGCAGCCCATGCCACGCATCCCGTACTTGCAACCGCAAATTGAACTGGCGATCGAGAAGCTTCGCCCGCACCTCGGCCCAACCGACAGCGACCGCCTCAAGGACATCGCGCCGCTCTTCGCGACCGACGAGAGCGTCTCAATGGAACATTGCCAGAAAAAGCTGTTCCCCGACAAGAAGGGCAAACCAGCGGTTGATGCGTTCAAGGCGTTTCGCGATCGGGTCAATAGCGCCGCGCGCGCATGCGTGCCGGCGTTCGACCTGATCTTCGTCGTGGATGAATTCCGGCGTGCCGGCGCCGCCAAGCGTGTTTGCTGGATGGAAGGGCCCGACCTGGACGCCGAACAATTCGCGCCGCGCAACGAAATGGCGGCTGGCAACGTCAAACGGCTTCCCGATGTTCCGAACTTCGCGCGTGGCCCGAAACCGCGCGTTCGCATCCTGCCGCTGCATCGAGCGGAATCAAAAGTTGCCGACGAATTGATCGAACTGCTCCACGAGCAACTCGCCGCTCATCAGTCCATTGACTTCCAGATCGTCCATCCGAGCCAGGACGCGGAAATGCTCCTGCCGCTGCTCGGGCCGAGCTTTTTCGCTGATGCCGATTTTCTCGAAAATGTCGGCCGGCTCTCGCTCGACAAGCAGGCCTTTCCCGTCTGCCTGCAGCCGGTCACCGATGAGCAAAGCACGCCCGACTGGCAATCGATCAACCAATACCGATTGCCGACCGCCAATGGTGCCGGCAAGTGCTACACGGAATGCAACGGGAAAGAGAAGCAAGCATTCGCGCGCGGCGTCTATGGGGGCCTGGCTGCCGCCGCCGCGGCGGCGCTGGAGAACGGCGTCTGGCGGACCGGCGCCTACTGGCTCAAGGACTGGGCCCTGGGCCGCATCGATATTGCCGACAAGTCATTTGCAGACAGCGAAGCCGCGCGCATGCGCTTGCAAGACACCGCGCGCATGGTCGAACGGCCCGTGCGCTTCCAGCCCGATGGCAAGGCCGTCGACCTGCTGATCGACTGGGCGACGCGGTCCGATTCGTCGCCGTTTCTGGCGGTGCTGGGCGAGTACGGCATCGGCAAAACGACGAGCCTCAAGCGCTTTACGCTCGCCATGGAGCAGCGCCGGGCACACGACACGGCGACGCCGCTTGTCATCTTTCTCGATCTGCGCATCGGCTCGGATAGCACGCCGCCCAACGCGACGTGCGAGGAGATCATTCAGCGCATCATTGATTTGGATGCGCGCCCCGCGCGAGGGTCCAAGCCAAACGCGGCTACCATCATCGATGCCGTGCGCCAGCGCAGCGCCATTCTCATCTTTGACGGCCTCGACGAGCGCGTCGTTCACATGACCACGGCGCAGGCCGAAGAGTTTGTCCGCCAGCTCAAGAGCGTCCTGCCCGCCGCCGCGTTGGCGGACGTTGAGGATGAGACGGCAAACGTCAAACTTTCCGCCAAGAAACGGCCCGCCGAGCGCGGCAAGTTGATTATTTCCTGCCGATCACACTATTTTCGCACGCTCGGCGAACAGCGCGAGATGATCACGGGCCGGCAACGCGACGAGTATCGCAAGCAGGACTTCGAAGCCCTCATCATTCTGCCTTTTGGCGAGGAGCAGATTCGCGATTACATCGGCAAGGTTTGCGGCAAGGAGCGCGTCGACGCGCTCATGACGCTCTTTGAGTCGATCCACAACCTGCGCGAACTTTCCGAACGGCCGGTCCTATTGAATTTGCTCACGGAACAGATTGACGAGTTGGAAGAACTGCAAGCCGAGCGCGGCCGGCCGATCCTGGCCGCGGACATTTACCTCAACCTCGTGGAACGCTGGTTCGGCCGCGATACTCCCAAGCACAAGCTCAAACCGGACAACAAGCGCGAGTTAATGGAGCGCCTGGCGGCCTATTTCTGGAAAAACAACACCAAGCAGATGGCGATCGAAGACATCGATCGCTGGCTCAACGACGAGATCGCCAGCCACGCCCAGATCAAGACGCGCGCCCAGATCGACGGCTTCAAGAGCGACATGCTCGAAGGCGACTTCCGCACCGGCACGTTTCTCGTTCGGCCCGACCATCAAAAGAAGCACTTTCAATTCGCGCACACCAGCTTCCAGGAGTTCTTTCTCGCCAGCCATCTCGTGCGTGCCTTGAAGGCCAGCGACTTTGCCGCCTTCGACCTCCCCATGCTCTCGATCGAAACGCTCGACTTCCTCGGCCAACTCCTGGCCCTGGAGCCGGAGCAACAACGCGCAACGGCGCTCGCCGCCCTGGGCCGCATCCTGGGCGGCGACTGTCTGCCGGCGGCGATGATCGCGTTTCGTTACTGGTTGAGAGCCATTGAAATGGGCCTGCCGGAGCCACAGCCCGCGAGGGTGCAGCTGCCCGGCGCCGATCTCGACGAATGGCGCATTTGCGGCCGTGGCAAGGACCGCCTCCTCAATCTGCGTGGGGCGGTACTGGCCGCCGCGAAACTGAATCGCTGCCGGATCGAGCATGTCGATCTGGTGGACGCCGACCTCACCGGCGTCGAAATGCGGCAAGCGCTCCTGACCGACGCCCACGCCGACCGGGCGAATTTAAAGCAGGCTGATTTGAACGGCGTGCAATGGCGAGACGGCTCGCTACGGTCCGCCGACCTGCGCGATGCCTGGACCGCTTGTGATTTGACCCATGTCGACGTCGCGGAGGCGCTGCGCTCGATCGACTGGTCGGCGGCGCTGGCGCCGCGCGAACCCGTCCCTCCCGGTCGGGCTGCCGTGGTGACGGGGCACACGAGTTCGGTCCGGGCGTGCGCCTGGAGCCCGGACGGCACACGCATCGTTTCCGGGTCCGGGGACACCAGCCTGAAGGTGTGGGACGCGGCCACGGGCACGTGCCGACTCACCCTCCAAGGGCACACGACTTCGGTCACTGCGTGCGCCTGGAGCCCGGACGGCACACGCATCGTTTCCGGGTCCGATGACAACAGCCTGAAGGTGTGGGACGCGGCCACGGGCACGTGCCGACTCACCCTCCAAGGGCACACGACTTCGGTCACTGCGTGCGCCTGGA
>DATANR010000073.1:0-8320 GCA_036266155.1 Gemmataceae bacterium
CCGCGTGATCAAACGCCCGCGCAGCCGCTGGCTGAAAAAGCGGCCCAAGCATCGATCCATCCCACAGCCCACCAAGGCGTTCCGCGACAGCATCAGAGTTTTGAGTTGAACGGTATTGCGCCAGAAGCCTTCGGAATTCCCGCGAAATGTTGGCAGTCAATTCGAGCAAGTCTCGGACACTTGAATAATTCCCCTCAATCTTCTTGGCGTGCCCGGTCGATAATCATTGCAATCCGGACAGCCGGTGTCGACGCCGCCAGGGACGCGACTTGCCCAGATTATTGCCACAAATGTCGAGACGGGTGACGAGGACGAGTTCGCTCGTTCTGGTCGCAACTGCTTTCATTGCATCGGCCGGTTGCGTCACGCCGCGAATGATCCCTTGGGAACCGCCGGTTCCCTGGAAGCCCGATCAGGCCGTCTTGCCGCCTCCGGAACCGCCAGCCGCCAAGCCTCAGCCAGTATCCGCGTCCCAATTCGCCAGCGACGTAGTTCAGCCGGCCCAGGCAACGGAACCCCAGCCGGTTCCCGCACCGTCGGCACTCTTGGGGCCGCCGCTGCCACCAGCCCTTGTTCCAATGGAGACGCCTGGCGCGCCGGTGCCGCCGACCATTGAACCGGCTGTCGTAGCGCCGCCGATCGGTCTCAAACCGGCCGAGACCAAGGAACCGCAAGACCCGTCCTTCAAACTCCGTGGCCGGATCGAAGCGGATTCGATTACCGTCACGCAAAGCCCGAAGGACAAAGCTCTCTTCGGCAACTATCAGGATGCCGTCGGTTTCCGGCGTCTGCGTCTTGGCTCGGAAGGCACCGCGAACGAAGTGACGCGCTGGGTCGCCGAGGTCGACTTTGCCGGCGGCAACATTGCCCTGAAGGACGCCTTCGTGGCCGTGAACCATCTGCCGTTCCTGCGTGAAGTGCGCGTCGGTCACATGGCCGAGCCATTCAGCCTGGAAGGACAGACGCGTAGCGTTTGGTTCCCTTTTACGGAGCGATCGCCGGCGTTCACTTTTGACCCGACGCGCAACTGGGGCGTTGGCGTCTATTCGTTTACTGACGACCGCAACTGGGTAATACAAGGCGGTCTGTTCAAATCGGGAACCGACAACACCGGTACTGACATTGGCGACAGCAACGATCTGGCTGGCACCGGCCGCGTCGTCTGGGTGCCGTGGTATCAGGAGTCCGACGACAGCCTGCAAATGCTCCACATCGGCGGCGCCGCATCGGAACGGAACGCCAAAGATGGAATCATCTCGTTCAACCGGGGGCCGCAGTCGAACTTACTGCAAAGCGGTCTCGACAATCCGCGCAGGCCATTCGTTGTCAGCCTTACGATCCCCGGAAATCAATATCAGCTCTACAACCTGCAATCGGCCCTCGTTCTCGGTCCCCTATCGTTTGAGGCCGAATGGAGCGGAACGCGGGTCGAACAAACTGGCGGCGGCCCCGTGACGCTCGACGGCTGGTACATTCAAGCCGGCTATTTCTTGACTGGAGAGCATCGAAACTACAATCGAGACTTCGGCACGTTCTGGGAGCCCACTGTCCGCCGACCGTTTATCTGCAAGGATGGTTCGGCGTCGATCGGGCCGGGCGCTTGGGAAGTCGGCCTCCGCCTGGCGCATTTGAACTTCGACAACGCAAATCTGCCGCGCGCTTCCAATGGATTGCCACTCGGCACGCGCACGACCACCATCACTCTCGGACTCAATTGGTACCTGAACGACAACGCGCGCATCATGGTCGACTGGGTCCACGCGATCCCCGACTATCCGCCATTCGGCACAAGTACCGCCGACCTGTTCACCGTGCGCTCGGCGGTGTTCTGGTAACACAGCGAACGGGATTTGCCGACGCTTGGGCAGGAGCACGTTCATGCGGACCGCCATCCTGGTTGGACTCGTCGCCATTGGAAGCGTGAACGCTCAGGCTGAGGGGCCGGCGCTGCCGCCAACGGCTGATGGCTCGGCATTCGCCACGGCCGGCGTCGTCGTTTCGCAGGTTCAAGCGACCACTCCGCCGGCATCGCTCGCTCCGCCGGTCGCGCCTGTCGCTTCTCCTCCTGCTCAAGCGCCTGAGGCCAAGCCTCCGACGCTGGAAGAGCTGGGTAAGAAGGTAGAACTTCTGGGCAAGAACTTGACCGTTGTCACCGGCGACGAGCATTTCAAGCTCGTGCTCGGCGGCGCGGTGATCGCCGACTTCATTGAAAGCCAGCGCCGCACAGTCGCGGCCGGCACGCCGTTCTTCCTCGACCCCGGCTCACCGTTCGGTTACAGCACGCGGACCTTCGACGCCAGCGCTCGACAGACTTCGCTGTTCGGCTTGTTCACCGGCCCCGACGTGTGCGACTTCAAGTCGGGCGGGTTCGTGCTCGTCAACCTCTACGACAACTCGGTCGTCGCCGACCTCTTGGGCGTGTTGCCGATCAACGCCTACGGCGAATTGAAGAACGACGATTGGCGGATCGCGGCCGGTTTACAGTTCGACGTCTTCAATCCGCTGAACCCAACCGTGTTGCCGTTTAGCTTGCTCGGCACGTCCGGCAACACGGGCTTTTACCGAACCGCACTCCGGCTTGAGCGCTACTTGCATCCGGACGATGATACGCTCGTCACGTTGACCGCGTCGCTCGGCGACCCGGTGCCAACGACGCTCAACGACACGCTGCGCATCAACGAAGACAACGGCTTGCCCAACCTCGATGTGCGTGCCGCGGTTGGCATTGGGCCAATGACGGGCGAGGGCTTCGATGCACACCGCACGATCGAGTTGGGCATGTCGGCCGTGTGCGGCAAGCTCCGCACCGTCGATCCGAGTGGACCAACGCGCGTCGTGACGAACGTTTACGGCCTCGGCGTCGA
This sequence comes from Gemmataceae bacterium, assembly GCA_036266155.1. Lineage (GTDB taxonomy): Bacteria > Planctomycetota > Planctomycetia > Gemmatales > Gemmataceae > SIAJ01. The sequence continues at coordinate 2,865 of DATANR010000073.1, forward strand.
CGCACGCTGGGTGGCCGATCCGCGCTGGGGCATCCAGGGCGAAGGCTACATCGGCCAGGGCCTCGGCACCTACGGGGCCAGCGGATTGATCAACACGAACCCAAATACATTTCAGGCGATTCGAACGTCAGGCATGTTTGTCGAAGGCTGGTATTACTGGCGCCCCGATGAAGTGCACACGCACGTCGGCTATGGCATTGACAATCCGATCGATCACGACGCCGGCGCGACGCTGCCGATTTGCAATCAGACGTATTACGCGACCACGTTGTGGGACATTACCAAAGCGTTTCGGCTCGGTTTTCAGGTGTCGTACGTGAAGACCAATTACTCGGTGTTGAAGGACAACCAGGGATTCATCTTTCAGGGGCAGTTCCAGTGGAAGTTCTGAAATCACTTCTGAAACGGATAAATCACCTTCCACTCGGCCTTCATGTCCGCCACGACCCAACCTGCCTTCGGCGCCTCGTCGAGCGCCTTGTCGAGTTTGCCAACATGTGAATTGCGATCGTAAGCCCATTCGCGCTCCGCGTCCGTGTGATGCACGATCAGGCCGAAGCGCGGGCCGACGCCGGATGTGGTCCACTCCAGCATCTGGAAATCGCCGTCCGAGTTGCCGAAGGCCATGACCGGCCGGCGTCCGATGAACTTTTGAATGGAGATTGGTTTGCCGGCGCCGTCATCGACATGTTCAATTTCTGGCAGGCGAAAGATCACCGGTTTGCCGTCGCGATGGTCGAGCTTGGTCTTGAAGGTTGTGCCAATGACTTGCTCGGGCGGGATCCCATACGTTTTCTCGGCGAAAACGCGCATGAACTCGGTTGTGCCCCCTGACACGATGTACGTCTTGAATCCATTGGCCCGCAAGAAGGCGAGCACTTCGAGCATCGGCTGATAGACAAGCTCGGTGTAGGGCCGCTTGAACCTCGGGTGCTTCGCCGTCGCGAGCCAGTCCTTCACCGTTTCCTGAAATTCGTCGACGGTCATGTTCGTGTGCGTGGCCGTCACGATCGAGAACAAGCCCAACTCGCCGGATTTGAGAGCTCCTTTCAAATCATCGGCCAGGACCGACTTGAACGGTTCCTTCTCCTTCCATTCGGGATGCTTGTTCGCCAATGCCTTGACACGATCGAACGCGAACAAAATCTGAACATAGAGCGGCTGTTCGGACCAAAGCGTGCCGTCGTTGTCGAAGACGGCAATGCGCTCGGCCGGCGGAATGAAGCTCTTGGAGTCCTTGAGAGTTGTTTTTTCAACGAATAAGAGGATGGCTTCCTTGGACGGGCCGTCTTTCCACGATGGCAGCGGGTCGTCGGCACGGGCTGGCATGGCCACGACGACGGCAGCCACCACGGCGGCGCGGATCCACAGACTGCGCGGCATTGGGTTCTCCAATTGTTCTGTACGAAGGCTGGGCCGCCGCGCCGATCGCGCGACGGCCCGGCGGAATCGACGTGCTATTACTTCGGCTTCGGCGACTTTAACGCGTCGAGGAAAGAAGCCGCCCAATTCGGGCGGCCCCCGAGAGTGCGACGGTTGCTAATGGCCGGGGCCCTTACTCGCTGCTTCCGCCTGGGCCATGCGCTTCGCCATCTCGGCCTTCACGGCATCGAGATTGAAGCTGGCGCCCTTCTGCATCGGCGGGAACTCGATAAAGGACTCAAGGGCCTTGCCCATCACTTTCTGAACGAACACAAAGCGCCAAAACTCATACTTGAACCATTCGAAGTAGGCCTGTGCGCCTTCTCTGGTCCCGTTGTTTGGCCAACCCATGCGCTCGAATGGATCGAGGCGCAGGTTGGTGATATTCGGCACGTCCAGGTGGACCTTTTCGCCGAGCCAACCTTTGGGTTGGTCGATGAATGTGAACTTGTAATCGTCAATGCGCACCGCGCCGACCGAGCTTTCGCCGAGATAGAAGATCTCGTGACGATTGGACTCACCCTTGCCGGTGAGCATTGGCAATTGGTTGTAGCCGTCCAAATGGTTTTTGTAATCGCGGCCGTTCACCTTCTTGCCTTTCTTGAGTTCCTCGACGATGTTCGGATTGCCCGCCGCGGCAACGAAGGTTGGGAACCAGTCCAAGCCGGACATGAGGCCGTTCTGGACCGTGTCCGCCGGGATGTGACCGGGCCAACGGGCGATGCAGGGCACACGGAAGCCGCCTTCGAAGATGGTCCCCTTGCACTGTGCGAACGGCGTCGTCCCGCCATCCGGCCACGTGAACAGTTCGGTGCCGTTGTCGGTCGTGAACACGACAATTGTGTTCTCGTCCTCGCCGATGTCCTTGAGCTTCTTCATGACGAGGCCGATGTCATCGTCGAGCTGGGCCATGCCGGCTTCCTGTAGCGACCAGCCGTTCTTCGAGTTGCGCATCTTCTCGTATTTTTCGGAAAGATGCGTGACGATGTGCATGCGCGTCGGATTGAGCCAGACGAAGAACGGCTTGTCGTCCTTCTTGGCCTTGTCAATGAACTTGAGCGCGAGATCGCGGATCTCATCGTCGACCGTTTCCATTCGCTTCGGATAGAGCGTGCCGGCGTCTTCGATTTTCTGCTTGCCAATCTTGCCCCAGCGCTTCATCTCAGTCGGATCATCGACGTCGGTCGCCCACGAGTGAACCATGTTGCGCGGGCCAACCACATCCAACAGCTCCTGCGGATAGTTCGGATGCGCCGGGTCTTCCATCGCGTCGAGGTGATACAGGTAGCCGAAGAATTCATCGAAGCCGTGCACCGTCGGCAGGAACTCGTTGCGGTCGCCGAGATGGTTCTTGCCGAACTGGCCGGTGGCATAGCCCATGTCCTTGAGCGCGGAAGCAAGCGTGCAGGCTGCGGCCGGCAGGCCGGTCGGAGCGCCCGCCTGACCGACGGTAGTCATGCCGGTGCGAATCGGCAATTCGCCCGTGATGAAGTTCGCGCGACCCGCCGTGCAACTGGCCTCGGCGTAGTAGTCGGTGAACATCATGCCTTCCTTGGCCAGCTTATCGAGGTTCGGTGTCCGCCCGGCCATCATGCCGCGGTGGTAGGCCCCGATGTTCCACATGCCGATGTCGTCGCCCATGATGAAAACGATGTTCGGTTTCCTGCCACTCTTCGGAGCGTCGTCCTTTTGCCCGGCGCTGATCAATTGAGTGCCCGACCGGCCGTCCGGACAACAGCCGATGTCGGTCGGGGTGGGCGAGCCCAGTTTCACGGCCGCCGTCTGATCTGATGGGGCGGCAGCCGCGGTGCGACTGAGGGACAAGTGCCCGGCCGCCGCGGCGTACCCGAGTACGGCCCCCACGAGAACGAGGCCGACTGCGGCCAGATTCTTTCGACTGAACATGATGCGACTCCAAGAAGGGCCGACCGCGGCGACGTTGCCGGGCCGGACGGGCGAACCTCACTTCTCCACCGACTTGACACAGCGAAATCCGACATGCGCCATGCCAGTGTCCGGACTGCACCCGTGCCGGGCGCTCGGTCGATAACGGGAACAATATTCATCGTTGCAAAGAAATGATCCGCCGCGCTGCACACGCTGCGGCATGAGCGGCCGGGCCGGGTCGTTTGAACTGGTTGGACCGACCGGATTCTCAACGAGGCCCGTCCCCGCTCGGAGACGGTAGAGATCGCGCTGATACCAATCGGCGCACCATTCCCACACATTGCCGGCCACGTCGTAAAGGCCGTAGCCGTTGGGTGGATATGACTTCACGGGCGCCGTCCCGACGAATCCGTCGGCAGCCGTGTTCCGCCAGGGGAAGTCGCCCTGCCATATGTTCGCTTGCCATTGGCCGCCGGCCCCCGGCTTGTCGTCACCCCAGGCATACGGCTTGTTGTCGAGCCCGCCGCGCGCGGCAAACTCCCACTCGGCCTCCGTCGGCAGCCGCTTGCCGGCCCACTTGGCATACGCGACCGCATCGTCCCACGAGACCTGGACAACGGGGTGGTCATCCTTGCCGTCGATCGAGCTGCCTGGCCCGTCGGGATGTTTCCAATTGGCGCCCGGCGTCCACTTCCACCATTGGGAGTAGTCGCGCAAGTCGACGGGGCTGGCAGTCATGTGGAACACGAGCGAGCCGGGAACGAGTTGCTCCGGTGATGGGCGCGGCGTCCCCGGGCGGGACTGGCGCAACATCGCATCGGCATCAATTGGTTTTTCGGCCGTCGTAACATAGCCGGTGGCTTCGGCGAACTGGCGGAATTGTGCGTTGGTTACTTCGGCTTCGTCGATCCAAAACCCATCGACGCGAACCCGGTGGGCCGGCTTTTCGTCGGCCCATCCGAGTTCGGAATTGGTGCCCATGGTAAACTCGCCGCCCGGCGCCCACACCATGCCCGGCGGCGCGCTCGGCGAACCATGAACCAGACGCGTGACCGCGTAGGCGGCCGCAAAAGCGGCCAGCGCCAGACCGGCGAGAATCAAGGTGCGCTTCATGGATGCCATCGTGAGCGTTGATGACGAAATTCACCAGTCTGCCGAGCGATCGCGCTTAGTTTAGACGAGCACCTTGCCTGCCGACTGACAGCCGCAGGCTTTGCACACCGGGCAGACCAGCGCCTTGATGGCCTTGGTCGAGCAGGTTGCACATGCCTCGGTGAACCGCTCGTCGAGCGGCGTCTCACAACGCCAGCAGTGATCGAGCTTCACGCCCTTCGGCTTGGCGATCCGTGCGTACGGCCCACCCGGCTTGTGCGCTTCGAGCCGCGATCCGAGCTGGCCACGCAACACGTTGACGAAGCGCACGTCTTCCGGCGTGAACAGGTCAGGATGCTTCTTGTAGAGCGTGTTCAGGCGATTGATACAGGCTTCCGCTTCCGGTTCGACCTTGGCATCCTTGCGGGCCGCGATGACGAGTTGGCGTAGGGCTTCCGTCTCGTTCTCGATAGTGTTGTGCTGCACGGGGGTCGATCCTTGGTGAAGAGGGGCGACGAGTCGAAGCGGGAGATTATCTTACGGAAACGGGATGGAAGGCCCAATTGTGGGGCCAAACAAGGCCGAGTATACTGCCGTCGGCTTGGGACTTTCGGGGAACCAATCATGAATCGCGTAAAGGCCGACTCGGCGCTGAAAGATGCTCTGACTCGAAACGGCGAGTAAGTCGAGGTCTGTGACGACGCTGGCAACATCATTGGTTACGCACTTACCGCCGCCGCGTTCTGGCAACTTCAAACGCCCGGACTCACGGAAGCGGACATTTATTACAACGAAGGCGATCCATTTGACCCCGAGGAAATGCGCGCAGCCCTTGCGGACCCGCGGCGCTATTCGACCGACGAGTTTCTCAAAGGGTTGGGACTCGAATGAGATTTCTGGTTGCCTGGTCCGGTCGCGATTTCGACCCCGGCTTGGACTGCTTCCCAGAAACCTAACAGGTCGCCTCCTTCGCTTGCCGACATAGAACAATCGAGTCACGGCCTGACCGTGGACCGGGTAAATGGGGCAGACTTTGACGCCCCAACCGGCGAGCG
>DATANR010000074.1:0-15856 GCA_036266155.1 Gemmataceae bacterium
AGTTTTGTCGGGGGTCGACGGAATGGCGCATGCGTGAGCTAACTCCATGCTTGGCATACGGTTATGATATGAACAGCGACGGGGACCGTCAAGAGAAAAACATCCATAAAATCATGAATAATAATGACTTATGTCAAAAGACACTTCTGTCGGAGGCGTCAGCGCCAGGAAGCCCCGAAATTGACCGACGGCGACACAGTTGAAACGCAATTCGTCGCGTTGGCTGTCGTTCACGCCTCTTCGTTGCACGCGTTATTTGTGCAATGACACGCAACGGAGTGGGCAACAAGATTTCGCGTGGAGATGAAAGATGGACACAGCCGACGCAGCATGTTTTTGCAAACAAACCGCGAATGGCTCGATTCAGACTGGCCGCGCCACCAGCCTTGACGACTGCTCGTTGCAACGAGCCATCCTGTACATGTTGCCGGCCGACGCGACCGGCGCGCGGACCGTGTGACAGTTGCCGCGACGCAAAATGAATTGCCACTCGTAAACCTGAGCCGGCTGCGGGTGCTTGCGCTCGAGCGCATCCGGCAAATCGACGCGTGCGACACCGCGGCTGACGTCCGGGTCGTGGAGCGTCCGGCGAGCCGCAAGGAGTCACTCCAGTTCCGGCCGCACGAGCTTCGGCAACATGAAGACTCGATCATTGTTGCCTTTGCGCCGCGCACCGTGACTTGAGCACGCCCCAGATCGATATCGCGGACGCGCAAGGAACAGCATTCGTGCCTTGGCGTGGAACCTGCAGGCCTCACCAACAACCTGCTCGACCGTCGCTGCCACCCCTCCGGCAACAGCACAACGGGCAGACGCTGGCCGCGCCGCGCCCGAACCCACGAGCCGGCCCAGTTCAATCTCCAGCACATGTGTGTACAAGAACAAGAGGGCATTGAGTGCCTGGTTTTGCGTGCTGGCCGAGACGCGTTCCGCGAAAGCCAGGTGCGTAAGAAACTGCTCGACTTCGACCGTGTTCAACGTGCGCGGGTGCCGCTTGTTGTGAAACAAGATGAAACGGCGCGCTCAACCCGCATAACAATCTTCAGTATGCGGCGCATAGTGGCGGACGTGGAGCCCGTGACGCGATTGAACGACCACGTGCGGCGGCCGGGGTTGTGGCAGCTCCCCGAGATCGCGGCTCACGACTTCGCGATGCAGAAGCAAAGGGGGCGCGGGCTGCGCCAGCGCCATGCGCGGCGGCGCAGCCGTTTTCACAATGTGTGCGCGGAGATGTATTACTTCGGACAGACGCATTTGATTGGGAAGCCGCTTATCGTGGAACAGAACAAAGGCACGGCCCGAGGACACGAACATTTCGGCGGTCGCGGCCGCGTCCCCGCGGCGGACCGCGGCGCGGCGCAACTGTTCGAGCAACGGCACGGCCGGCCCCTCGACGGCACCGAAATAAATGTACACTAGTGCACAATCGACAATCAAGCGAAGAACCAACAGGGGTTCTTGGCGCGTCGCGCCGCCACTCTTCCAATCGCCCTGATAGAATGCCGGCAAGCTGATAGAAAGCCGGCCCTCCTGAATAGAGTGCCAACAGGGTTCTTATGATGCCGGCGACTTGCATAGAGTGCCGGCCCTGGCCCGGATCATCACCATTTTGACCGACGAACACGCCACTTGCACGCGAGCTTTGCGCTGTGATGACTTGCCTGGCGCTTGGCCGATGTTGCACGTGGAATCCGATTGTCGTTGTTGCAAGTAGCTGACGGTTCTCCTAAGACGTCAACCACGAGCCACCTGAGGCACTTTTCTTGATTCGCCGTTAATGTGCCGCGAACCGCCGGTCAGTAATGGCTATAGGACAACTGCCTGATAGACCAAGCGTTCAGCAAATAGAAAGCAAACCTATGTCTCGAGCAAACTCCCGCAATGATAACGGGGTTGTAATCCACCACCTGACTGATGTTCACATTGGCCCCCTGCACCACAAAGCGAGCCAAAAGCTGCCCTACGACTTCGGCAGTCACGCTACTGCCGGTTGGGAAAACCTGAGCTATTACCTGAAGTACCTGCGCGCAGATTCGCGAAAGGCCGAACAGCTTCATGTACCTGATTTTCTCATCGTTTCAGGAGATCTGACCTCCGTTGGCTCCGAACAAGAATTCAACAGGGCTAAAGACGCCCTGCGGGAAATAATCGCCATCGTCAAATCCAAGAAGTCATCCCCACGAAAGAAAAGAGAACCATGTCTCTTCTTAGTTCCCGGCAATCATGACTTGGACTGGTCTCAGGAGTCCAGGGAGAAAAAATTTGAGCGCTTTGGCCGCCTGTGCGACGACCTGCCGGACCATGATGTAGTGTCCCCTTTTTATCATAAAGCGAGATCGCCCAGTCCTGTCTTCCATGTCTCGAACTCATGCAATCTCCTTATCTACCTCTTCAATACTTGCCCGCTAGGCGCCACCAAGGATCTACAGATAGCAAGACTAAGGGACTCCTTCGAGAAACTGCATCACGCCAAAGACGCGGCTTTTGAGAGCGCGCTCAAGGAATTGGAGAAACTGAGCCGAAAGGATCCGGGCTATATTGAGCCCGACGCGCTTGAAGAACTTGAGCGACTGCCCGAAACGCACGACAATCGGCTCAAGATCGCAGTAATGCATCACAACCCTTCTGGTGTCCCTAACAACGATATTGAAGAATTTGACACCATAATCAATGCGGGTCTAGTCAAGGACAAATTACTGAAACAAGGCTTTGACTTGGTTCTGCATGGACACCGCCATCATGCTCACTGCTCCTACGAGGAGTATCTGAAACCCATTGGCCACGCTGAGGGCACCCTTAATCGGTGGAAAATGCTGCCATACCAACAGGGCATTTTCATCCTAGGAGGAGCCCCATTGGGTACTGAAAAGGATTGTGCGTTTTTCGAGATCAGGATCTTGGACAGCGACAATGTGCATAAGGAGGGTCCGCCTTCCTCTTTGGTGAACGTCAGCCTTGCAAGCCGAAGCGGGTCTGCCGAGTACGAGTTTCAGGATAAGTACAGGATAATCATCGACAAGCCGACGACGGCACAGTTGCGTTGGATTCAAGAGCAGATGGGAAGTACTGTTCTGGGCCGCACGGTCAAGCAACAGGACTTAGTTGACCTGCGACCGGTACTGAAGACTATTGGACCTCCAGTGCGGCGACTTCAAGCACTAGTGGACGCGTGGGATAACGAACACGGCATTGATTGGCTAAAAGCGTTTCACACTTTCCTTCCCAGTTTCTCGTTTGTTGCCGCGACTGATTGCTTAGGTGCGGCTACTTGGTTGAATCCAAATTATCTTCACCATGTTGCGAAGCAGATTCGCTCACGTCAGCAAAGGTCGCTGAATGACGGATCAACTATTCTGCGCTTTTCCGACTTTACACTTGAGGCGATTCGGAGAACTCGTTGGGATCCTAATTACTATAAGACGGCGGGTGAGCCAACACGCACACTTGAGCTTCGGCAGAAGGTCGACAATGAACTTGAGATTGTCCGGATCCTTTTTTGGGGTGTCGATGAGCTCAAAGAGAGCGCGATTGTTGAGTTCGTCGATTTCTATCATGCGTTAGCGGCGATTCCAGTGTTCGTTCTTGATCCAAACGACCTCAAGCAGGCTGGCGGACTGCCCCCTGATATCGGCGAGTTCATCCTCGGGATCAACCAGGCGGGAATAGTTACCCACCCATTCGGAATGAAAGCGAATGGCCACGTCGAGATGCTGGAAAATGAGTTTGGACCACAACTCCTTAATGTGTTCAAGCGTCTCTTGAAGAATCCAGCACTCAAGACCCTGCAGGCAATCGCTAAGCCGCCCAAGAAGGGAGTCCTGGGTTCGTAAGGTGTGAGGAAAACCAACAACAGCTTGGATAGGGTGTAAGAGAGCCAACACCCTTATCCAGGGTTGCAGCGCAATAGGAGTCTACTCATGAATGCGAACGATCTTCGTGCACCCGCTTTGTCGCCGTCACAGAAAGCCCAATTTGATCGACATGGATTTATTGGTCCTTTTGATGGATCCGTGCCCGGTGATGTGATTGATCGTGTCGCGTACCGACTAGCTGCAATGATCGACGAAAGATGGAAACATCCGCTTTACGGCCGTTTCTCAGTACGGGATTGGCATCTACTTGATGACGAAGTTCTTGCCTTGTTCAGAGATCCGGCAGTTCTTGGTCGGATGAAGGCATTACTTGGTGAGGATCTGATCCTTTGGCGGTCAAAAGTTTTCGATAAACAACCTGGCGAAGGTGTATTGGGATGGCACCAAGAATGGGGAGCCTTTAACGGAGAGGAAATTGGAAACGATGTACCCGGTCTTGAACCGGCGCCGGAGAGTCGGAGCCAATATTGGAATCTGACCGCTTGGATCGCATTAGTAGATATTGATGAATCGATGGGGCCCATACGGTTTGCGCTGGGCTCTCATCGTCGGCATTACCCGATCACGATGGCTCCGTTGACGAAGACGGAATTCTGGCACGACCCATTTCTCGGCGTCAGTGACCCACAAGTCCTTGTGAAACGCGCGAATGAAGGGTCTTTGATACTGGACGTTGATACCACAGATGTATTTGAAGGTATGGACACGGAGACACTGAGCCTGGATAGGGCACGCGATCGGGTTCTTTACGTCCTTTCTCAGAAGGTCGGAGCACTGACACTGGATTTTGATGCCTCAAATGAGACAATCGTTAACACGACGATGCGAAAAGGTCAATTCGTGATATTTTCAGAGAGAACGATGCATGGATCATCTGCGAACCAATCGTCGCGGCGCCGCCTCGCAATCAACGGACGTGTAACGCACTCAAGCACAATAGTGTATCCAGGACGACTTCGGGGCAACTACGTTGACGGGTCAAACATTGATATCTCCAAGCACCGCTGTATTCTCTTAGCAGGAGAAGATCGGGCGGGGGTGAACGTGTTTGAGGCGAGCCGCTTCAACGCCGCATCGACAGGGATGTCGGCCGGCGTGTTGCAATAGGCCGACGGACCTGCTCGGCGAAGTTGCACCGCTTCAATGTCGCATCGAGAGTGATGTCTTCACGCATTTTGAGAAGCTTGGGGTTGGGAGAGGGCTAAAGGGTACGCACCTCGGTTCCGGAAACTACCGTCTCGTGTACGAAGCGGAGTTTCTCCACCGCGGACGTCGACAGCACGAAGGGGTAGCCGTCCGGCAGACCCAAACCTCGATTCAGATTGTTCAGCAAATAGGTCAGCGGATACCAGCCCGCCATCAAGTCGTCGAAACTCTCTGGAGCCGCGTCGACTGGGTCGGGGAGACTTCGGATTTCCGGGTCGCCCTTGCGCGGCGGCCGCAACTTGACGCCGACGGCGGCGGCGGTTTCGAGCGTGTCGGTCAGATGCAGATAGTGGGCCCACGACTCGGCCCAGTCTTCCCACGGATGAGCGCTGGCGTACGAGGTCACGAAGCGATCAGGCCAGTCGGCCGGCGGGCCCTGAGCGTAGTGTTGCTGCAGCGTGGCCGCGTAGTCTGCGCGCTCGTCGCCGAATAGAGCGCGAAAGTCGTCAACGCGATCGGTGCCGTCGATCAGGCGATCCCAGTAGTAGTGGCCGCTCTCGTGGCGGAAGTGGCCGAGCAGGGTGCGATAGGGCTCGTGCATCTGCAGGCGCCGGCGTTCGCGCTCGGCGTCGTCGGCCTCGGCGATGTTCACGGTGATGACGCCGGCCGCGTGGCCGGTCAACACGCGCGGCGCCGCCGGATCTGCCGGGTCGGCCTTAAATTCAAATGCCAGGCCGGCATCGGGATCATCGCTCCGGTTCGCGATCGGCAGCTTGAGGCCGAGCAGCGTGTAGATGAGCCGGCGCTTGGCGACTTCCAATCGATACCACGCTTCGCGGTTGCCGGGCTTGTCGAGATCGGGAATCACGTGCGTGAGTTGACACGACGGGCAGAGCGTTTCCGGCGACTCCGCCGGAATCGCCCAGTTGCAGACATTCGGTCCCGTGTAGTTGGCGCACAACCGATATTCACCGCCGGCCGCACGCGGGATCGGCGACCGCCAGCGTTCGTCGCCGGCCGGGTCCAGCGAGCCGATCACCCCGAGGTCGGGCAAGTACGCCAGTGCATGACTGCAGTTCACGCACTGAAAGTTCTCGAAAAACACCAGTTGCCGGCAGTGATCGCAGCGGAAGATTTTCATTGATGTCAAACAATAATCGATCTCATTAACCTCGGATCACACCGAGACACGGATAATACAGGAGAAGATTTTCTGATTTGGATTTATCCGTGTCTTCGGTGTGGTCCGTGGTTGAACTCGCAGCCCTCACCACCAGCACGGGTCCTTGTCGAACTCCTGGATACCGTAGTCGGGTGCCGGCTCGTGCGGCGGGGCCTCAGCTTGCTCGCGTTCGTATTCGCGGCGGCCTTTCAATCGATCCCAGGCGCGTTCGAGCAGTGTCTTCGCCGGTGCGTCGCCGCGGTCGACCTCCAGGAAATGGCGGTCCGCCTTGTTTGACGGGGCGAGAGTACCCGACGCCAGAGCTTCGAGGCGCCCGCCGTGCTCGATCAAGGCGGCTAGCTCGTCGGCCGGGAAGATGCCCGTCGCACAATGGAACTCGAAGGGGTAGTTGGTTGTTTTGGTTGCCATCGTCATACTTCCAATTCTCCACCGCAATTCTGGTGTGGCTCGCACATGGATTTTCTGGACTTCGCCCGTGTGATGCAATACCTTCGGCACAACAAACGTGCTTCACCGGAGTCGCATCATGTACGGACGGCCTCTCCTTATTATTGCATTGACGGCAATTCCCGCAATCGCCGCCGACCCGCCGGCCCCCGACATCAAGGAACTCAAGCTCCGCGAATGGGAACCGCGATCGATGATGGCCACGAAGACGACCATTGTCGAGACGCCGCGCTTTCCCGTCGTCGACATGCACAACCATCTCGGCGGCGGCAAACAACGACTCACGCCGGCGACAGTGAAGAAGTATCTCGACGAGATGAACGCGGCCGGCGTGAAGACCGTCGTCAACCTCGACGGCGGCTGGGGCGATCGACTGAAGGAGACGCTCGCGGCCCTTGATGAGGCGCATCCCGGCCGGTTTGCGACTTATGCCCTCATCAACTTCGATGGCATCGACGACGCAGACTGGAGCGAGCGCGAAGCCAAGCGATTGGAGGAGAGTTTCCAGGCCGGCGCCAAGGGCCTGAAGTTTCACAAGACCTTCGGCCTGAGCTACCGCTACAAGAACGGCAAGCTGATGCAGGTCGACGACCCGAAGCTCAATGCCGTCTGGGACATGTGCGCGAAGCACAAACGGCCAGTGGTCATCCACATCGCCGACCCGGCTGCGTTCTTCACGCCGCTCGATCGCTTCAACGAACGCTGGCACGAACTGAATCAGCATCCGAACTGGCTCTTTTATGGCGATCAATTTCCGAAGCGTGAGGAATTGCTCGCGCAACTGCATCGCGTGATCGAGACGCATCCGAAGACGACATTCGTCAACACGCACTTCGGTAACAACGCCGAGGACATCGCGAGCGTGGCCGAGAAGCTCGACAAATATCCGAACATGTATGTCGATATCGACGCCCGCATCTCGGAACTTGGCCGGCAACCGTACACGGCACGGAAGTTCTTCTTGAAGTATCAGGACCGCGTCATGTTCGGCACCGACACGTCGCCGAACCGCGAGGCGTATCGCATTTACTACCGCTTCCTCGAAACCGACGACGAATACTTCGATTGCTCGGCGAGTCATCACCTGCAAGGTTTCTGGCGGATTTACGGCATCTTCCTGCCGCCCGATGTTCTGGAGAAGGTTTACCGCACGAATGCCGAGCGCGTGCTGTTTGGACTGAAGACGGATGACTCGCCCAAGAAGCCGGCGCTTCCCGAAATGCACGTGAAGAAGACGGACGATTTCGAAGTGACCGGCGATGGTTCAGCGGCCGCGTGGAAGAACGCCGAGTGGGTGCCGCTCAACCAGCGGAACGAGAAGGGCCTGCCCTACGACACGAAGGTGAAGGCCCTCTATTCCCGCAAGGGCCTGTATGTGCTCATGGAGGCGACGGACAAGAAGATCACGGCCACGTTCGACAAAGACAATCAACACTTGTGGACGGAGGACGTCTTCGAAGTCTTCGTCTGGCCGGACGAGCGCGAGTCGATCTACTTCGAGTACGAGATTTCGCCGCTTAACAAGGAGTTGCCGATCATCGTGCCCAACCTCGGCGACAAGTTCCGCGGGTGGCTGCCGTGGTACGAAGGCGGCGCCGGCAAGACACGCAAGGCGACATCGGCCATCGGTGGCGAAATGAAGTCGGGCGCCAAGGTCGACGGCTGGCGGGCCGAGGTGTTTATTCCGTATGAGCTGATGGTCCCGCTCCGCAACATGCCGCCGAAGGCCGGGACGAAGTGGCGGGCAAATTTCTATCGGATGGATTACGACGACAAAAATGTGACGAGCTGGGATTGGGCCCGCGTGGGGCCGAGTTTTCATGAGTATCAGAAGTTCGGCACCTTAGTCTTCGAGTAGCGCCTCATAGGTCCTATGGGACCCATACGTCCCATAGGACCTATTGCACTAGCCCCTGAAAAAACCCACATGATCCACACCCCCACTCTCACCCGCGGTCTCGGCCTCTGGCAGGCGACCGCGGTGAATATCACGCAGATCGTCGGGGCCGGCGTATTCGCCACGATCCCGCTGATCCTCGGCGTGCTGCCGGGGCCGTATGCGCTGCTCGCCTGGCTGGTCGCGGGTGTGTTGATCCTCTGCGACAGCCTCATCTGGGGCGAACTCGGGGCCGCGATGCCGGCGGCGGGCGGGTCGTATCACTTCTTGCTCGAAAGCTTCGGCCGGTCGCGCTGGGGCCGGCTCATGGCTTTTCTGTTTGTGTGGCAGATTCTGATCAGCGGGCCGCTCGAAGTTGGGTCAGGGCTTGTCGCGGCGGCACAGTTCTCGACGGCGTTTCCGAAGCTGAAGCAATTGGATGAAGAGTACACGCGCAAGATCGAGGTCACGATCGACGTGGAGGAAAAACCGGGAGCGACGCCGGACGATCCGCCCGTCATTGACAAGAAAGTCATCGGCCTCGCCTTTGGGCCAACGCGGTTGCTCGGGCTCATTCTCGGGCTCACTATCATCGCGCTGCTCTATCGACGAGTGACGACGCTTGGTCGCCTCAGCGTGATCTTTGTCGTGGGTGTTTTTGCCGTGCTCGGCTGGGTGCTAATTGAAGGCGCGATTCACTTTGATCCGAAAGTGGCATTTGACACCTCAGTAGCGCCAGGTGAATGGAAGGAGAGCTTCGGCCTCTCACTCGGCGCCGGCATGGGGCTCGCGATCTTCTCGTATTTCGGCTATTACAACATTTGCTATCTCGGAGCCGAGGTTCGCGAACCGGCCCGCACGATTCCCCGCTCGATTCTCCTGAGTGCCCTCATCGTCGTCGTGCTGTTCACGCTGGTTCATCTCGCGATCGTCGGATTCATTCCGTGGCGTGAGGCGGCCAAGGAGACCGACAACCTGACGGCCGAGTTCATGATGCGCGCTCGGGGCGAATGGGCACGCAATCTCGTGACGTTGCTTTTGATCGGAAGCTGCTTCGCGTCGTGCTTCTCGGGGATGCTCGGATACTCACGCGTGCCCTACGCGGCGGCGACCGAGGGCCACTTCTTCCGCTGGTTCGCGGCCGTCCATCCACGGTTGCACATTCCGCATCGGGCGCTCTTGCTCATCGGCGCGATGGTGCTGTTCTGGAGCTTCTTCACGCTCGGCGACATTATCAACGCCCTGATCGCGACGCGCATTCTGGAGCAATTTGTCGCGCAAGCGATCGGTGTCATGCTCGTGCGGCGACTTCAAAAGAACCGACCGCGGCCCTGGAAGATGTGGCTCTATCCACTGCCTTGTCTCGTGGCCTTGGTAGGGTGGTTGTTCGTCTACTATTGCACCGGGCGATTGTTCGTCGTGATCGGCTTGACGACGCTCGCCGTCGGATTGATCGTGTTCGTGATCTGGGCGCTACAGCGATTAGAGTGGCCATTTGATAACCGATTGCAAGCCAATGCGCAATCGAAGCTGTGACGACGTCGTCCAGGATTCCTCTGCGTCTCTGCGTCTCTGCGTGAGAATTCGCAGAATCTCACGCAGAGACGCAGAGAAGACAAGAAGAGAAAGGATCAGAACTCCGGGATCGCGACTTTGTCGCCTTTCTTGAGGGCCGACTGGTGGGCGCAGATGCCGACCGCGGTCCAGTTGGCGCTGGTCGGTCCATCCGGGAACGCCGGCTGTTTGCCAAGGCAGGCCATCAAGAAATTGTGGGCCAAATGCGGATGACTGCCGCCGTGGCCCGCTCCCTGCAGGAAGCTCAAGTGCGTGGCGTCGTGGATCGCGCCGGTGTACTTCCGGATCGGATCCGGTAGCCGGCCCGCGTAGTCCGGCACCTTGATGCGCCGCGGGATGTCGCCTTCCGGCAATCCCTTCGTGTGCAGTACCGGCAGTTCGTTCTCCACCGCTTGCCACTCGAAACTGACGCGGCTCGCCAACACATCGAAACTCTCGCGGTATTGCCGGGCCGTGTCGAACAGGCTGCGCGTCACCTCGGCACAGACATCCGAGCCCTTCACCGCGAACGTGGCCGTCTCGATGGCGAACGGCGAGTTGTACTTCTTGACCAGGTCCTCGCGGATGCGGCCGGAGCCATGACAGGCGACATGTTCGGCGAGAGCAGGCTTGCCCGGCTCGCTCAGGATCGCCAGGCACGGGCTGACGCAATGGGTCGCATACCACATCGGCGGCAAGCCGGGCCAGTATTCGGGCCAGCCGTCCATGTCTTGCTGATGGCTGCCGCGTAGGAACTGGATGCGGCCGAGCACGCCGCGGTCGTAGAGTTCCTTGACAAACAGATACTCGCGGCTGTAGACGACGGTCTCCATCATCATGTACGTCTTGCCGCTCTTCCGCTGGGCCTTGCATAGCTGATGCAGTTCGTCAATCGTCGTCCCCATCGGCACCGTGCAAGCGACGTGCTTGCCGGCTTTCAAGGCGGCGAGGCTCTGCGGCGCATGGTCGGGGATCGGGCTATTGATGTGGATCGCGTCGATGTCCTTGTCCTTGAGTAAATCGTCAAAGTCGGTGTAGCGCTTCTTGATGCCAAACTGGTCGCCGCACCGCTCAAGTTCGGTCTTGTTGCGGCGGCAGATGGCCGCCATCTCGGCGTCGGGATGATCCTGGTAGATGGGAATGAACTCGGCGCCGAATCCGAGACCGACGATCGCGACGCGCACTTTCTTGGCCATGATGGGGACAGGCTCCGAAGGAGAGGTGGCGGAATGCGGAGAGGATACCGGCACAGTTGGAAGGAGGCAACCGGGTAGTTCAATCCGGAAGACGGCGGCCTAGCGGCGGAGGCGAATGCTTCTGAAACTGGGTGAACTTGGCGATGCCGCGAGAAAACGCAGGCTGCACAGGCCAGCCGGCAGCCTTACCGATTGGAGAATTGCAAACAGTTGATTTGCGCTTAACCGAGCGGCCCCATGAACTCTTCGCGGAGGCGCTCGACGGCTTCCCAGGCTTCGGCGGCGACGATGGGGTCTTCCGATTCGGTCAGCTGATCGAGTTCCGGCCACATCCAGCTCAGGCCCTCGTTGCCGCACATGTGAATCGCGTCAACGACCGACTTGGCCGACTCACGGGCCAACATCTCGCGGATGATTTGCAGGGCCGCGCATTCGCCGAGCCGAGCCGACGCTGCCAGGGCCGCGCGACGGACGTCCGGATGCGTGTCCTGCTTGGCCGTGCGTAGGGCGTGAAGAACTTCGCCGCGCCGAATCGGCTCCCACCAGCCCAGGCTTTGCAACGCCGACAGACGCCATTCGGGTTCCGGCCGGCCGCAGTAATGGAGGAGCACCCGCTCCGCTTCCTCACACGGGTGGCCGCGGAGCGAATAGAGCGCGGCACGCACTTCATCTTCCGGCACCGGCTTGCGGCCGACACCCAGTCGCCGCAGCCAGCGAGCCGAGCGATCGCCGGTGAGTGCATGCCGCGCGATGCCGCACAACGCGGAGGGAGCGAGCGGCGAGGTCGACGAGCGCAGGCAAGTCAGAGCAGCGACGCGATCGTTGAACCCTGGCTCGCCGAGCAAAGTCAGGGCGAGGTCGTCGGTATCGGCATGCAGTTCCGCAAGCGCCTTCAGGATCTCGCGTCGCGCCCGGCTGTGTGTGCAGTCGAGCAAGCGCATCAGGTCGCTGGCGATGTCATGCAAGTACTCACGCATCACCGGCTCGGCGTCTTTGAGAAACGCATTCTGCCAGCGGACGGTTTGCCGGCGTACCGGATCGTCGCGGAAGGCCGGCAACGTGTGGAACGACCGCCGGGCGTGACGCAGGCCCTCGATGAACGCGAGCACGAGTCGCGGGTTGACGACATCGGGGCAGTTTTCACTGAGCCGGCGCACCGCGTCGCCAAACGCGGCCTCGGCATAGACACCGGCCGGCACACGACCCATGCGGACGCCTTCCATGGCGACGCGGAGGATGCGCAACCCGGCCTGGCCTTCGGGTGTCAGCGGATCGTGCAGGAATTCCGCGAACGCGGCAAACGACGCCAGTTCGGCCGCGTAGCCATCGCCCATCGGCATGTCGAGCGCGTCGTCGGCCCGCCGCAACAGGGCCGGCACGGACTCGTGCAGATTCAACCCGCGCAGGCCCTCGGCCAAATCGATCCAGTAGCGCGATTGCTCGAGCGGGTCGTCCGAGACCTTGCGGTTGAGCTGGCCTTCGAGGAAGTTGAGACCGCCGACGAAGTCGGCATCGCAGCGGCGGCGGACTTCTTCGACACAGCGATGGCCCGGCCGCACTCGCCGTGAGCCGCCGGCATTCAGGGCAAGCGCTCCGGATCGGGCAGCATGGGCAACTTCGAGATCGCGTGGCGATTGAGAGCGGGCTTCGAAGTGCGGCGCAGGTGTGTATTCGACTCGGGAGGTCGCGGCGACCGGAGAAACCGGGCGGACTTTGCGGCGGGCCACGATCAGGAGGGCCGCCAGGATACACGTCAAAAGAAGCACGGCGGTGACGAGCATCCTGACTCCCTGGGCGGCAGGCGGCAGGTCACTCGCGGACCTGGCCGTCGCCGAACACCACGTACTTGTACGATGTCAGCTCGCGCAGGCCGCAGGGCCCGCGGGCGTGGAACTTGTCGGTGCTGATCCCGATTTCCGCGCCCAGGCCCAGTTCGAAACCGTCGTTGAACCGGGTGCTCGCGTTGACCAGAACCGCCGCCGAGTCCACGTGCCGGACGAAGTAGCGTGCCGCCTGAAGGTCCGACGTCACGATCGCGTCCGTATGCCCCGATCCATATCGGCGAATGTGGGTCGCCGCCGACTGAGTATCGGGCACGACTTTCATCGACATGACCAAATCGCAATATTCAGCCGCATGGTCGGCTTCCGTCGCCGGGATGGCGGAAGGCAGGTAAGTTCTCGTGATTTCGCAACCTCGGACCTCGACGCCGCGCGCCTGCAGACTCTTCCCGATCCGCGGAACGAACGTCGCCGCGACATCCGCGTGGACGAGCAGGCTCTCCATCGCGTTGCACACGCCCGGCCGCTGGCACTTCGCGTTGATGACAATGCGCTCCGCCATGTCGAGGTCGGCCGCACGGTCGACGTAGACGTGGCAGTTTCCCAAAAAGTGCTTGAGCACGGGCATCGTTGCCTCGGCAGCCACGCGCCGAATCAGGCTCTCGCCGCCACGCGGGATTGCCAGGTCGATGTAATCGTTCAACTTGAGCAAGTGTCCGACAGCTTCGCGATCGAGCGTCGGCACAAGCTGTACGGCTTCGATTGGTAATCCGCACGCGTTCAACTCACCCGCCAACAATTCATGCAGGGCCGTATTCGAGTGAAACGCCTCTTTGCCGCCGCGCAGGATGACGGCATTCCCCGACTTGACACAGAGCGCCGCGGCATCGACCGTGACATTCGGCCGCGATTCAAAGAGGAAGAAGATGACGCCGAGCGGAACACTGACCTTCTCGACTTGCAGGCCGTTCGGGCGGACGCTGCCTTCGCGCACCTCCCCAATCGGGTCAGGCAACGCCGCCACCTGCCGCAACCCCTCGGCCGCGGCCTGGAGCCGCGCCGGCGTCAACTTGAGCCGATCCTTGGAAACCGCGGAAAGATCGGTCGCCGCCTCCACGTCGCGTGCATTGGCCGCGAGGATCGCGTCGGCATTCTTCAAGAGCGCATCGGCCGAGCGCAGGAGCCAGCGATCCTTGCGGTCACGCGTGATCGTGGCCAGCTTGTTGGCGGCCGACTTCGCGCGAAGGGCGAGGGCATGGCAGAGATCAGGGAGGTTTGGGTTGGCGCTCACGGTTCGGCCTCCATGGGCAAACAGACATTTTATGTAGGACAGGTTTCCAACCTGTCCGGTGATCGGGACAGGTTGGAAACCTGTCCTACTTGGCGGGGACTTCATTCAACGTGTAGGCCCCCGTCGCATTCACGAGCGGCTCGTTCGTCGCCGAACGCAAACCGGGCGCCCCAATCATGTAGACGCGATCCTTCACAAGAGGCGGCACGACGATGTCAACGGACAAGCCATCCGCGGCCACGTTCACTTGCTTGACCGCAACCGTCGTGCGATCGAGTTCCGGCGAGCCGTAGGCCCCGGTGTACTCGTAGCGATAATGTTCGAGCTTGTACGACGCGGGATCGTTCGCCAACTTCGGATCGACGGGGCGAGTAAACACAATGCGGAAGCCGTCGGGCCGCACGCGGATCGTTTGCATCTCGAATGGCAGCTTGCCGGTGTAGTCGATGCGGTACAACGCCCCGCGATCCGGCTGGGCCATCCAGCCGGGTTCGGTGATGCCGCCTACGTAGAGCGGGCCTTTCGGATCGAACGCCAATGTCAACGGTCCAAGTAGGCCCTTGCCCCAGAACGGGAAGCAGGCGCCCTGATAGACGCCATTTACTTTCTCGACGTCGGCCCGAATGATCGCGCCGCCGAACATTAGCTCCGCGAGGAAAAGCTGCCCGGCGAATGGGCCGAATTTGCCGGCCGTCTTGTCGTAGGCGACGCCGTTGATCGATTGCGCCCAGCCATAGGGAACCCAAACCGTTGTCTTGCCGACCGGCTTCGAGTGATGCTGTTTCTGCGCATTGTTCGGCCAGCCGTAGAACTTGCCGTCAGCCAGGTGACATAGCTTGTTCGTGGCGACCCAGTCGCCCTGATTGTCGGTGAAGAAGATCTCGCCCTCGGGGCCGGCACACCAACCGAGAGGATTGCGCATGCCATACGCAATCTCCTCCGGCGGCTTGCCGGGAGCAAGTCGAATCGCCCCGCCGCTGCCACGCATGGTAGTGTTCGCGTAGGGAGCGTAGCCAAAGACGAAGCGGCCGGCCTTGTCGCGGGCGAGGCCGTAGGCCATGTCGTATGTGTCGGCGACGCCATGCGGCAGCGCGGCAACGCGCTCGAACTTCTCGCCGGTTGTTGTGCCTGTGATCTTCGTCAAGTTGCGGCGATGTAGGACGTAGAGTCCGTCATCCTCGGCGAGCATCGAGAGCGCATCCTGAAAGAGGCCGTGCGCATAGTTGTCGAAGCGGGCGTTCTTGCCGTCGCCGGTCGGATCGCGAAGCGCGAACAACTCGCCGGTCTTCATTGAGGCGACGAACACTTGCCCGTCCTTCGGCCGCACCGCGACCGCTCCTGGCATGACGCGATCTTCGCCCGAAACGGTCTTGGGCCGTGAATAGGCGATGGCGCGATAGCCGGGGCGTTCCAACGAGCCCTCGACCAGGTCAGGTGCGATTGCTGGGGCAATGTTCCACGCGGTCGGCGTTTTCGCGGTGGGCAGGTCAATGCGTGTCAGCAATACAGC
>DATANR010000075.1:0-16030 GCA_036266155.1 Gemmataceae bacterium
CTGCGCGACCTTGCGTTGGCTACCAGCGACTTGCTCGATCACCGTATCGGCGGCAAGCCGGTCTATCCGTATCAGCCCGACGGGATTTGGGCGCCCTTAGCCATCACCATGGAACGCGACTTTACTTATCCCGCATCGGGTGGCCGCGATCTGTATCGACGTAGCGAATACACGTTCTGGCGGCGCACGATTGGTCCCGCGAACATGTTTGACGCGTCATCCCGACAGGTTTGCAAAGTACGGTCATCGGTAACGAATACGCCGTTACACGCGCTCACCACTCTGAACGATCCGACGTGGACCGAGGCCGCCCGCGAACTTGCGGGTAAAGCGATGCGATCGTCTACGGACGCGAGCGCGCGTTTGTCGCTGATCTACCGACGCGTCCTAACGCGGTCGCCGACGGACGCGGAGACGAAAGTTGTGCGGCGCATGCTCGACGAGCAAGTGAGCGCCTATCGCGCCGATAATGCTGCCGCCAAGAAATTGTTGACCGTGGGAGCGACGCAACCGGATGCGACGCTTGATCCCACCGAACATGCCGCATGGACGAGCCTGTGTCTCGCCATTTTCAATCTCGACGAAGCCTTGACCCGCGAGTGACCGATGGAACCGACCGTTGCCAGCTACTTCGCCCGAATGAATCGTCGCCAAATGTTCGGCCGCTGCGCCACCGGCCTGGGCGTGGCGGCGCTGGCTTCACTCCTCGGCAATGAAGCCAGCGGCGCTGACAAGAAGCCGCTCGGTCAGCCGGCGCTCGCGGGGTTGCCGCACCATGCGCCGAAGGCCGAGCGCGTCATTTATCTCTGGCAGGGCGGCGGCCCGTCGCACCTCGACCTGTTTGATCCAAAGCCCACGCTCGAAAAGAACTATCTGAAGGATTTGCCCGAGAGTGTTCGCGGCACCACGCGCCTCTCCACCATGACGGCCGGCTATGCCAAATGGCCGGCAGTGCCGGCGATCAAGCCGTTCAAGAAGTGGGGCAAGAGCGGCCTCGAGATTAGCACGCTGCTGCCATTCACTGGCGAGATTGCCGACGAGCTGTGCCTCGTGCGGTCGATGAACACGGAAGCCGTCAATCACGCGCCAGGCGTGACGTTTTTCCTCACGGGTTCGCAGGTTCCCGGACGACCGAGCCTGGGCGCCTGGGTGACGTACGGCCTCGGCAGCGAGGCGGCGGACCTGCCGGCATTCGTCGTCATGACCTCTTCGGACAAAGGCCGAACGTGCGGCCAGCTCTTCTACGACTACTATTGGGGCAGCGGGTTCCTGCCGAGCAAGTTTCAGGGCACGCGCTTCCGCGCGACCGGCGATCCGGTCCCTTATTTGAACAACCCACAAGGCGTCAGTTCAACCGCACGTCGCAAGCTGCTTGACGGCCTTCAGGAATTGAACGCACAACACCTCGCCGATGTCGGCGATCCGGAAACGGAGACCCGCATCGCGCAGTACGAGATGGCGTTCAAGATGCAAACGAGCGTGCCCGGCTTGCTCGATTTCAAGGATGAACCAAAACACGTGCTCGACATGTACGGCCCGCAGGTCAACGAGCCCGGCACGTTTGCCCGTCATTGTCTGATCGCCCGGCGACTAGTCGAACGTGGCACACGCTTCGTGCAACTCATGCACAGTGGCTGGGACCAGCACGGCAATCTGTACACGCAGCTCGAAGGCCAGTGCAAGGACACGGATCAGCCGTCAGCGGCGCTCGTCAAGGACTTGAAACGGCTTGGCTTGCTTGACAAGACGCTCGTTGTCTGGGGTGGGGAATTCGGTCGAACTCCGTTCGGCCAGGGGCCGCCCGAGAAGCCAAATGGCCGCGATCATTTTGGCCGTGCCTTCAGTTTGTGGATGGCCGGCGGCGGCGTGAAGGCTGGCCACGTCCACGGCGAGACAGACGATTGGGCCTGGAACATCGCCAAGGATCCCGTCCACGTGCACGATCATCAGGCGACGATCCTGCATCTGCTCGGCATCGACCACACGCGGCTCACGTTCCGCTACCAGGGCCGCCAGTTCCGCCTCACGGACGTGCATGGCGCCGTGGTTCGCGGCGTCCTTGCGTAGGCAAAGATGGCAGACCTCTCACCGCGACCAACTGTCGACCCACTTGAGCAGGCCCTGGCCCGGACGCCGGCCCGGCTCGTGATTGGGCGAGCAGGTCCGGCGTACCGCACGGCCACCTGGCTTCGACTCCGGGCCGATCATGCGGCTGCTCGCGATGCCGTTCACGCCGACGTGGACTTGTTGGCGGCGTTCGGCGCGGACGTCTTTTCGACGCAGACGCGGGCCACGACGAAGGTCGAGTATCTGATGCGGCCCGATCTTGGCCGACGACTCGACGACGCGTCGCGGGCGCTCGTGGCAGTGCAGTGTCCGCGTGGCATCGATCTTCAAGTGGTTGTCGGCGACGGACTGTCGGCTCGGGCGGCGGCGCTGCACGGGCCCCCGTTACTCGATGCGCTGGCGGCGGAGGCACGGCAGCGCGGCTGGCGGTTCGGCCGGCCATTTCTCGTTCGCCATTGCCGCGTCGGTGTGCTCAATGACTTGGGCGAGCTGCTTGATCCGGCCGTGGTCGTGTTGCTCATTGGCGAGCGGCCCGGTTTGGCGACGGTGGACAGCTTGTCCGCGTATCTGGCCTATCGGCCGCGGGCCGGCGATACCGACGCCAAGCGAAACCTGATCTCCAACATTCATGCCCGCGGCGTCAGTGTTCCCGAGGCGTGCGAGCGCATCGTCGCGCTGGTCGATCAGATGCGTCGCCTCGGTTGTAGCGGGGTGGACGTGAAGGAGGAACTGGCTCCGCCGGCCATCCCGTGATACAGTCTTGCCGATGGCTTTCACCCATACCCTGCGCGGCGAGCGGTTCACGTTCCCGGACCTGCGCGACCTGCTGGCCCGCGCCAACGAGCGGAAGTCCGGCGACGAGCTGGCCGGCGTGGCCGCCCGCTCGGAACGCGAACGAGTCGCCGCTAAGCTTGCACTCGCGGACGTTTCGCTAGCCGAGGTCGTCGCTCAACCGGTGATAGATCCGGATGTGGATAACGTCTCGCGCCTGGTGCTCGACACTGTCGACACCGCCGCGTTCGCGACGATTCGATCGCTCACGGTCGGCGAATTCCGCGACTTTCTGCTTGCTGATGCGACTGACGGGGCCGTGCTTCATCAACTTCACCGCGGCATCACGCCCGAGGTGGCGGCGGCCGTCGCGAAGCTGATGGGGAACAAGGACCTCGTTTACGTCGCCACCAAGATTCGGACGGTGACGCGGTGCCGAAACACGCTAGGCGAGCGCGGCGTGTTCGGGGTCCGCGTTCAGCCAAACCACCCGGCGGACGATCTGGTTGGCATCCTCGTGGCCGCCATCGATGGGCTGACTTATGGTTGTGGCGACGCGCTCATCGGCGTAAACCCGGCGACGGATTCGGTGGAGACGGTCGCCGCGATCCTCGGTACGCTCGATCGGCTCATTGGCACGCTTGGCCTGCCGACGCAGGCGTGTTGTCTGGCCCATATCACGACTCAATTGGCCGCACTCGCACGCGGGTCGCCGATCGACTTGCTTTTTCAATCGGTCGCCGGGACGCAGGCCGCGAATGTCAGCTTTGGTGTCACGCTGAAAATGTTGGCCGAGGGCCGCGAGCGCGTGCTCGAATCGCATCGCCGACGGGATGTGGCATGGGTGGGCGACCAGGTGATGTACTTCGAGACGGGGCAGGGCAGTGCCCTGTCGGCCGAGGCCCATCATGGCGTCGATCAACTCACGCTGGAGGCGCGAGCACAGGCCGTGGCCCGGGAGTTCGATCCATTTCTGGTGAACAGCGTTGTCGGATTCATTGGTCCGGAGTACCTGTACGACGAGCGGCAAATCGTGCGGGCCGGGCTGGAGGATCATTTCATCGGCAAGCTGCTGGGCCTGCCGATGGGCGTCGATGTGTGCTACACGAACCATGCCGACGCGGACCAAAACTCGGCGGACAATCTGCTGCTTCTGCTGGCCGCGGCCGGCTGCAACTATGTCATGGGCGTGCCATGTGCGGACGATGTCATGCTCAATTATCAGTCGACTAGCTATCATGACGCCGCCACCGTGCGTGATCTGTTCGGCTTGAAGCCGGCCCCCGAATTCCGCGCCTGGCTCGAAGAGCGCGGAATCTTCCGCGCCGGCCGACTTGCTCCGACGGATGCGCGCAGACCAGCTTTACTCGACGACTTGAGCCGAGTACTTCCTGAATGACATCTCATGGCCTCTCCCCGTGAGACCCCGAGGATTGTTTCCAACGAGGTCATCGCATGGGCGCAGATCGCGACGCAGGCAGTCCCGCCGACTCGTCCACTGAGTTGGACAAAGTGGTTGCCGAGGTAGTCGGCGAGGCTCAGCTTCAGATTGACGAATTGCGCCCGAGCGAGCGGGCCTATCTGAAGGAACACGCCCTCAAGAAGCCGATGGGGGTCCTGCACATCTGGGCCCTGGGCGTCGGCGTCGTCATCACCGGCGAGTATTTCGGGTGGAACCAGGGACTCAAGGAGGGCGGCCCGGTCGGGATGCTGCTGGCGTCTCTGTTCGTGTGCGCTCTCTACATGATGTGGGTGCTGGCACTGAGCGAACTGTCGGTTGCGATGCCGTTCGCCGGCGGGCCGCTGGCCTACGGTCGCCGGGCGGTGGGGCCGGCGTTTGGGTTCATCATGGGCTGGTCGATGTTTCTGGAGGCGCTGTTCGCCACCATCGGCACGGCCATCGCCACCGGCGGCTACATCTACTTCGTCCTCAACCTTTTCTGGGGCGGGCTTGATACGGACCTGACGACCATGGTGGCCGGCCTCGGGACCGTTGTGTTCTTCGCTGCGGTCCAGTGGATCGGCAGCAAGCGGCAAGCCCAGCTCATGGAGTGGATGACCTACGGGGCCATCATCGTGCTGGTGTGGTTTTGGATTGCCTGCATACCGGCCGTCAACCTCGATCGCATCTTCACGACACCGGTGCTCACGGCGGGCTGGTCCGGAGTGCTCAAGGCCATCCCCTATGCGATTTGGTGGCTGGTGATGATCGAGACCGTGGCACTGGCGCCGGAGGAGGCACGCGATCCGCACCGGACGATTCCACGCGGGCTCACCATCGCGCAGATTACGCTCGTCGGCCTTGTTCTTCTGACTTGGTTCTTCGCGTGTGCGGCCGGGAGCGACTACATGAAGACCGGGGATGACAAGATGTCGTACCCCCTGCCATTCGTTTATGGCGAGGTGTATCCGGAATCTCTTCACTTAAAGGCATTCTCGATCGCAGCACTGTGCGGCATGGTCGTCAGTTACAACGGCATGATCTACGCGGTCAGCCGACAATCGTTCGCGCTCGGCCGGGCGGGGTATCTGCCGCGAGTCCTGGGCCACGTACATCCAACACGTCGGACTCCGGACGTTTCGATCTTCTTCTGGAGCTTGGTCGTCATCGGTTTTGTCGTCTGGGGATATTACGATAGCGACGCCGTGCAAGTCGCCGTGTTGACGTGCAACTTGACCGCGTTGATTTGGTATGTCCTGGCGATGGTGTGCTTATTCGTGTTGCGCTGGCGTGCTCCGGATATGCCGCGGCCATACAAGGTGCCGTTCTACCCCGTGCTGCCGGCCGCCGTCTTGGTGATGAGCCTCTTCGCGGCGGGCATTTACGTCTGGTACTACAAGGCGGACAAGCCAATCGTTCTTTGGTTAACACTCATCATGTATGCCGTCGGATTGGCGTACTACATCATCGTTGCCCGCTGGCGCCTGGTCGCGGCAGCTCCCGAGGAACTGGCGGCCCGTGCCGGGCACAGCGATCTAGGCAAATCGCGGAATGAATAACCCCTGATGTTAGAGCAGATTGCATGTTCTTGTAGCGGAAGTCGCCAGACCTCCGTTCGAGGGTGAAGGCGGAAGTCTGGCGACTTCCGCTACGAAAATTCGAAGTCCGCGCTAGTGGTCAATTGCAGCTCTTACGTAGCCTTCTCGCTCCGCGAGAAGTAAGCAAGGCTGGCCCGTTAGAAAAAGCCATGGTTTCGGATCGTGCCTGCCCTGCAATCTTCTCGCGGAGCGAGAAGGCTACGTTCCAATTGCAATGAACCAACAGGCCGAATCTGCGTTCGGGCTTTCTCATCCCACCAATTCAGTCCGCACGACGCCGTCGCCAGCAATCGGCAGGGGTCGATTGAGACGGTTGGGGAGCGTCGTCGTCGGGTCGATGCCGAGCAGATGAAAGGCCGTCGCGAGCACGTCCTTGGGCGACATCGGCTTTTCGGTCACGTCGCCGGCGATCGAGTCGGTGCGGCCCACCAGGTTTCCTCGGCCCATCCCTCCGCCCGCGTAGACCTGCGAATACGCCCGCGACCAATGGTCGCGACCACCGCCCTTGGCTCGCGAGTCGAGCTTGGGTGTGCGGCCATGCTCGCTCATGCAGAGCACGAGCGTCTCGTCGAGCATGCCGCGCGATTCCAGATCGAGAACCAGTGCGGAAAAGGTCTGGTCGAAGACCGGCAGCAGAAAATCCTTCAGGCGCGCGAAGTGATTGTCGTGCGTGTCCCAGCCGCCCGCGTTCAGGCCGAATGCATCAAAGAACACGGTGACGAACTTGCAACCCGCTTCGACGAGACGCCGTGCTGCCAACGACGCCTGGCCAAACAAATGCATGCCATAGTTCTCGCGCAGCGCGAGCGGCTCTTGACCAATATCGAGTGCGCGATGCACTTTGCCGGAAGTTAGCAAATCAAACGCGACCTGTTGCTGCCGGCTAAAGGACTCAAGACGATCATCTGTTTCCAGCCGCGTCCGCACGCGATCGAATTGGCTCAACAGGCTTCGCCGCAACTCGACGGCGTCGCGCGGCAACGGTTCCCCGTCGCCGGCCCCGAGCGTCATCCGGTCGCTCGGCTTGATGGATAGATAGGGATCGTTGAAGACACGGTTGCGGATCACGGGCGCTGGACGGGCGCCCTTTGCGGAGAACTCCGTGGTCAGTGGGTCGTATTGGGCGCCGAGCCACGTCGCATATGGTCCAGCCAACGTCGGAATCTCGGTCTTCGATCCCAGTGGGAACGGCAACGCAATGTTGCGCGGGATCGCCGGCATCTTCCCGCCGGCACGCTGATCCTCAATGTAGTCGACAATCGAGCCGATAAAGGGCCATTGCCGCGGATCGCGCGGCTTGCTTTCGATCTTGGTGTCCACCTCAGGAATGCCGGTCATGGCATAGACGGTGCCATGCAGCGGATACGGATGCGTGAGCGAACGCACCACGGTCAGTCGATCCATGATGCGCGCAGTGCGCGGCAGATGCTCGCAAATCTGAGTGCCGGGAACGCTCGTGGGAAGCGAGCGCATCTCGCCGCGCACCTCGGCGGGCGCTTCGGGTTTTGGGTCAAACGTCTCGTGCTGGGCGGGCGCGCCGTACTTGTAGAGCAGGATGCATGCTTTCGCCTGGCCAAAGTTGCGCGCCCGCGACGACGTCGCCTGGGCATCTTGCAATGCAATGAAATCGCTCAGGCCAAGGCCGAACAATCCGAGTCCGCCGACGTGCAACAAGTCCCGGCGCGTGGGGCCGTTGCAGAGTCGTTTCGGGGAACCGAGAAGGCGGATCGGCATGCGGATAGTTTACCGCGAGCGGGTGGTGCGCCACAAACAAACTCAGGCTTCTTGACTACAAAATCAGGGGGTTCCTGGCGCTAGAATTTTGCGCATCGGAAAATCGCTGCAACTCCTTGCCTTGTAATCATCCCGTGGAGTTTTCCACAGGCAGAGATTGCCAACCCCTGCTATGTGTTTGGCAATCTCTGTTGGCAATCTCTGAATTTGGGCGCAAGGTATTTCGCATTTTCTTTCCTTGTGGCCGACTGGTGTGTGCCGTGCTAGCAAATGGCCGAACTCGTCTTTACGGACAAGGACGTAGCCGACGCGGTGAACGGATCGATCTGCCTGATCGTCGACGGCGACGCGCGCAAGGACTTGACGAAAGAGCACCAGGTGAAGGGCAATCCAAGGGGCATTTTGTTCGATGACATCGGCAAGGAGATCGCTCGCCACACCGGCTACCAAAGCGTCAAGGAGACGGCCGCGTTCTTCTGGAACGAGAAGCGCAAGTCGAAATCAGAGTAAACGAGTAGAGAGTCGATCGATCCCCTTTGGTTCCGCACTTGGCATCCTGGTGAACTGATTTGCAAATCTCGCCACACTTCGGCTATCATCATCTCACACCCTGCGCCGCCGCCTTGGAGAGTTGCTATGCTCCGTGCCGTGCGCCGCCGGCTCCTCTTGGAGTCCTGCGAAGACCGCTCGCTCCCATCCGGGCTCGCGCCGAATGCCGCGCCAACGACGTCGAACAGTCCGACTGCCCACACGTCCGCGACGCCGGCAAAAAACACCGATGCGCCGACCGACGATGATGATGACGATGCCGAGTACGCGAACGACGCGAAGTCCGCAACGACATCGGAAGGGGCGGAATACAACACTCCGTCGCCGAGCACGGAGCGGCAACTTGAGTATTTGACGGCTGGCCCGATTTATTATCCGCCGTCGTACTACCCCTCATCCCCGCCGCTGCCGACGGGGCCAACGACGCCGATCGCGGCGGAGTCCCGTGTTCCGGCGGCGTCGGTTGCGCCTGCCAACGTGGTCGTCAACGTACAAGAAGTGCTCGATGTTTCGCCGCCCCAACAACCGCCAGTGATCCGGACCGTGGCAGCACCCGTGCCGGTGGCTCCGCAACAAGACGACGACAGCGGGCCGCCTGCCGGTCCTCCGGCCGCGACTGAAAATCTGCCGCCAGTCTCCGACATCGAGTCGCCGCCAGTCGGGCCGGTTTCATCCGGCATCCCAGTCTTGGATGATCTCGACATCCATGTGAACTTGGACGGCTGGGCGCAGGCCGCGACCCGACTGCTCAATGGGCTCGACGCGATGACCAGTCCACTCGATGGCGAATCGCCGTGGGTCCGGCTCGGTTACTGGGCACTGGCCGTGGGGACGGTTGGTGTCTCGATCGAACTGACCCGGCAAGGACTGCGCGCCCGGTCGCCGGAGCCCGAGGATGACCTCGTACTTCCGGTGACGCGATGACGGACGAGCCGTTCGATCGACTGCTTGATCGCCTTCATGCCGGCGACGAAACCGCGGCGGGGGAATTGTTCACGGCGTTCGAGCCATTCTTGCGTGGCCTGATTCGGCGTCGGCTGCCTCGACAGGCGCGCGGCCGGTTTGACTCCATTGACGTCGTTCAATCGGCTTGGGCAAGTCTCATCGACGGACTTCGCGAAGCGCGCTGGCAGTTTCCGGACGCCGCTCACCTGCGCGCGTTTCTGGCCCGTGTGGTCTTGTGCCGGCTCTACGACCGGGCGAATACTGCCTTGCGCCAAACCGGTCGCGAGGAACCACTCCTGGCGATCGGTGCGAACCTGCCGGGGCCAGAGGCACGGCCAAGCGCGAACGTCCGGGCCGACGCACTGTGGGACAATCTGCTCACCGCGTGTCCACCGGAGCATCGCCAAGTGCTGCACCTCCGTCGGGACGGGCATTCGTGCGAGGACATTGCTTGCATGACCGGGATGCACGCCGGCAGCGTCCGCCGGGTGCTCCGCCAACTGGCGCGCCGGATCGCGTTCGATGACAACTGACCTGCCGACCATGCCGTCCTCGACCGAGGTCAACGCCCTCGCCGATCGACTCGCGGCCGAGATGCGTCTCCGCTGGCACAATGGCGAGCAACCGCTGCCCGAGTCATACGTTGTCGCGCACCCCGAATTGCTCGATCACCCGGGCGCTATTGGCGAATTGATCTATGAAGAAGTGTCGCTCCGGCGCGAACGGGGCGAAACGGGCGGGTCGAGTGAGGTCTTGCGTCGATTCCCGCGATGGGGCTCGCAGCTCCGCGTCATGCTCGACCTGCGTGATGCGCTGGATGCCGAGAGACGAGCCGACTTCCCCGAGGCCGGCGAACGACTGGGCGAGTTCCATCTGCTCGGGGAACTCGGACGTGGCTCGCGGGGGCGCGTCTACCTGGCTCGACAGCCGGCCCTGGCCGATCGGCCGGTGGTGGTCAAGCTGACGCCACGCACGGATGCCGAGCACCTATCGCTGGCGCGACTTCAGCATACGCACATCGTTCCCTTGTATGCCGTCCACGAAGATCCGATTCGTCGGCTGCGCATTCTGTGCATGCCGTTCTTTGGTGGGGCAACACTGGCCCATGCACTCGATCGCCTCAGTTCAACCGCGCCCGCGGAAAGATCGTCGAACGAGTTATGGGACGCGATCGCCTCCGCTCCCGGCAGCAATCCATTCGGCGAAGGCCGTCCCATCCCATCCCGATGGATCTCGACCGATTACGTTCGACTGATCGTGCAATTCGGAATCGGCTTGGCGGACGCCCTCGAATTTGCTCACGAACATGATCTCGTCCATATGGATGTGAAACCGTCGAACATATTGTTGACCGCCGACGGGCAGCCGATGCTTCTTGATTTTCATTTGGCGAGACCGCCCATCGCGGCCAGCGATCCGCCTCCGAACTGGCTCGGCGGCACGCCAGCCTACAGCGCCCCCGAACAGCGTGCGGCCCTCGATGCCGTCCGAACGGCACGCGCGCTCCCGACCCCGGTGGACCATCGCGCTGACATTTATTCGCTTGGCGCTGTTCTCTTCGAAGCTCTTGCCGGGCGGTTGCTGGACGGTCGTCCGCTTTCCGCCCACAACCACGCGGTTAGCGTTGGCTTGTCCGACATCATTGCCCGTTGTCTTGCAACCGATCCCGCAAATCGCTATCCGACCGCCGCAGTTCTGGCCGAAGACCTGCGCCGACACCTCGCACATTTGCCGCTTCGTGGGGCGCGCAATCGATCGCTGGCCGAACGCTGGCGCAAGTGGCGTCGTCGGCGACCGCACGCGCTCGGCCTGACTGGCCTGCTGGGGCTAGTTTTCGTCGTTATCGGCCTAGGTGTGAGTTACGTACGCCATCAACGCGAATTGGCCAGGACGGCACTCGATGAAGGAAACGCGGCACTCGATCGCGGCCGCTTCGCCGAAGCACGCGGGTCGTTCCAACGCGGGCTCGCGGTGGTCGACGGCCTGCCGTTCCAGGGCGATCTTGTCACTGAATTGTCCAATGGAATGAGGCGTGCGGACCGATCAGCGGTGAGCGGCGATCTGCATGGTATTGCCGAGCGGATGCGCGCCCTGTCGGTGGCCCAGGACATTTCGATGCCTGACAAGGTGAACGCCGAACGTCTCGGCCGGCAACTCTGGGACCGCCGAATCGAGTTGTTCGCCTTGACCGACTCCAACCTACCAGCCGCGGTCCGCGATTCGGCAAGGACTGATTTCATTGATGTGGTGTTGACTTGGTCGCGCTTGCGGAGCGAATTGACGCCGACGGATCGTCGGGCCATCGTGGACGTATTGACCGACATTGAGCAAGCGCTCGGCCCATGTGCCGGGCTGTATCGGGAGCGGGCCGCCCTCAACCGCGGTCTTGGCCGTTTCGCCGAAGCGGACGCCGATCTTCGTCGAGCGGTTGCGACCCCGCCAAGCTCCGCATGGGACCATGTCGCTTTGGGGACACATTACTTGCAACGCGGGGACCTGGAGCCGGCCCACGCTGAGTTCGTCCTGGCGGTTGCCAGCGACCCGCGATCGTTCTGGGCACGCCTGGCCCTCGGCCGGTGCGACCTGGCTCTGGGTCATCCTGAAGATGCATTGCTTGCCTTCGCCGTCTGCGTCGGGCTCGATCCTGACAATCCGATCGGCTACTTGCACAAGGCCCACATTCACGCCCGACTGGGCCAGCGTGAGAAAGCACTTGCGGAAGTTGAGCGGGCGCTTGCCCTCGACCCCAATGATTCCCAGGCCCGAAGCCTGCGGGAATCGCTGAACCCGGCTCGTTGACGACCTGAATCGACACTTCCAAAAGATTTTCCAAAATCCGCGCTCGTTTCGGACGCCGACCCCGATTTAACCGGGGGCGGGCCTATTCCGCTCATCGTAATCCATTGAGGTTCTCATCATGTCACGTCCGTCCGCGCGCCGGCAGATCGCCCGTCTTACCGTGAATTCGCTCGAAGACCGTTGCAATCCGAGTACGGCGTTCCTCGCCGCGAACTTGATTGCTGACCAACCCGGCGTCGCCGCGATCACTGATCCGACTCTGCTCAATGCGTGGGGTATTTCGCTTAGCCCGACTGGCGGCGGCTTTTGGATCTCGTCCAATCATGGCGATCTGAGCGAGGTCTATGGCGGCGACGTCAACGGCACCGCGATCACGCAGCCGTTCAAAGTGGCAATCCCGGGCGGCTCACCGACCGGCCAGGTCTTCAACAACAGCGGCAGCACGACCGATTTCACCGTGACCGATGGGACGAACACCAAACCGGCCGTGTTCATCTTCGCGTCCGAGGCCGGTCAAGTGACCGCGTGGAGCCCGACGGTCGGCGGCGCGCCACCCTCCAAGATCGCCGAGTCCGGATTCACCGCATCCGATGGCGCCATCTACAAGGGCCTTGCGATCGGCAAGATTGGGACGGCGAACTTCCTGTACGCCACCGATTTCCATAACGGCAAAATCGATGTGCTCGATGGTCAGTTCCACCAAGTCACGCTCGGCTCCGGCGGCTTCGAATCATTTGCCGATCCGAACATCCCGACCGGGTATGCTCCATTCGGGATCACGGCCATCAATGGCAAGCTGTATGTCACCTACGCGAAGCAAGGCGCCCGCGCGGAGGACGATGCCGCGGGTCCGGGCCGCGGGTTCATCGACGTGTTTGAAATGAACGGGCACCTTGCCCAGCGACTCGTCACCCGTGGCGACCTCAATTCGCCGTGGGGCATGGTTCTGGCTCCCGCCAGCTTCGGCAATTTTGGCGGCGCATTGCTCGTCGGCAATTTCGGCGACGGCCACATTCACGCATACGACCCGACCAGCGGCAAGGAACTCGGCACCCTCGGGGCGAACCCGATGCATCCGCTGGTCATCGAAGGCCTGTGGGGCCTGGCCTTCGGCAACGGGGCAACGGCTGGCGACGCCAGTGCCCTTTATTTCACGGCCGGCCCCGATGATGAAGCACACGGATTGTTCGGCAAGGTCACCGCCAATCCAGCCGGGACCAACCCTGTGACCGTCAAGCAGACCGGCGACGATCTGGCGATTACCGGCAGCCGCGACGACGATCGGGTGTTCGTGACGACTGACATGAGCGGCACGAAGATCAATGTCATGGCCGGCGGTCAGCGCATCGGTCAATTCGACGCCTCAACGGTCGGCACGATTCACTTCAACGGCTTCGCCGGCGATGACATCTTCGTCGTCGACCCGCGTGTCACCGCCACCGTGATCGCCGACGGCGGCGCCGGCAACGACATTCTTTACGGCGGCGGTGGGAACAACATTCTGCTCGGCGGATCGGGGAAGGACTTGCTCGTCGGCGGCGCCAATCGGGATCTCTTGATCGGCGGAGAAGGTGCAGACCGCCTGTTCGGAGTGAGCGGCGACGACGCATTGATCGGCGGCTCGACGAAATTCGACGCCGATCAGGCGTCACTCGTTCAGATCCTCGGCGTCTGGACCGGGAACGGCTCGTACGCGACTCGAGTCGGTGCGATTCGCGCAGGGACCAATAGTGTCCCGAAGCTCGACGCGACGACGGTGATCGACGACGGCGTCGGCGACCTGATCGTCGGTGGCCAGGGGCTCGACTGGTACTTCGGCGTCACGCCGCCGGACGTGTTCAGCGGCAAGAACGCCGTGGAGCAAGCGAACTAGGTTGCGCCGTCGCTCGTTCGACGGTGACCGTCGAACGAGCGAAATTGCCCTCACTTCGGCATCACCCGCTCCGGTAACTCCGGGCGTGCTTTCTCCTTCGGCGGGTTCTCGGCCGCACGCCGCGCGTATTCGGCCTGCCGCAACACTACAAACTCCCAGGCCGCAACCACTGGGGCGCTGTCCAAAGCGTCTTCCTCGCCGGCGGCGCGCAAAACGGCATTGTCATCGGCGCCTCCGACAAAAACGGCGGCTACCCCAATCAGCGACGCGCAAACGCCCGAAAACCTCGGCGCGACGATCTACTCGGCCCTCGGCATCCTGAGATCAACGATGTGGAAAGACGTCGAGAACCGGCCGCATCATGCGTACTATGCGGAGGTGATTCGGGGACTAGTGGGATGATGCCGGATCATGTTCTGATGCCTCAAGAAATGACCGAAAGCAATCGATTCTTGATAGGTAGAATTACATTATGTCGCCTTTCTCTTCAAAATTCCCCTATTTCATGCGATTTTCCATTTTCGTCGAAGTTCCGAAAAAGTACTACTTCTTCACCTGTTACACAGAGCAAATGAAGCCCCAACATGCTTTTCATCCCCAACAGACTTGGTCTTACGTCCCGAACATCAATTGGAATCCGAGTGATACACGGCACATCCGCCCACTTGCCTCCCAACAAGATCGGTACGACTCCTTCCGTCACCGTGAGCACTTGGTCGCCCGCAGTTCTCACGTGCATCTTTGAGCCATTGCCGACAAAACCGAGCCATGATGCCACGAATCCATTGATTAGCGTCGTGTTGCAGCCGGTGTCGACAATGAACAGCGTCGAAGTCGCCTCAATAATTCCTGGGACGTGACCAGCGCGCGAGATTGGGCAATTGCGCCTTCCAATTGATAATTCAACTACGCATTGGCGATCCCGCTTCTTCGAGCGATTTTCCCAGCGCCCGATGCGCTTATACGAAGAATGTACGGCCCACCAGGATTCACCGTTGCCATCCAGTTTTTGGATTATTGACACTTCGATCACTCCCCAATTGAATTGGGTATTTCAATAAGACGAGTCTTAGCCCATCCTGACAACTGATTGTGAAAGATGATGCTGCGTACTTCGGCAAGACTATCGCCAGGAATTACGGCATACCCGCCGATAGCCTCTCCGACCTTTACTCTGCGGGCGTATTCTGGTTCGATCACAGCCGCGACTTTGCCGGGAAACTTGGCAATGAGAGTTGTTAGATTCTCCTGAAACCAAGTTCCAATCGGATCGATGCTGGTAGTGGTTGCCGGACAAAAAAGTCGCTTACATGACTCGAAAAGTCGCTCGAAATTGATAGACGAACTGTTTGGGTCTGTCTTTGGAATATAATCGATTGCACCTGCACGAATAGCATCGATGCAGTTCTCATAAGACGGATAGTTCGTAAAAACTATTATTGGAATTAGGCCAAATAACGAACGAATTGTAGACTGCGCCGTGCTGGCGAAATCAATATCGACAGGCTCCCCGGCCGATCTTGGTACGCGTCGATCGAGTATTATGAGATCATACGCGCTTTTCTCATCGGTCTTGCGAAGAATAAGTCGTATGGCATCATCTCCATTGGCGGCCACATCAACGCGGGCTGGGAGATTGCTCAAAAGGGAAGAAAGCACGCCAGCCACTTGATCGTGATCCTCAACACAGAGAATCGCTGGGATATTTGATGTTGTACTCATTCGGTAGGCATCCCAAGTTTTGGAAACGATAAGACGAAATGCGCTCCATTATCGCCAGAGAGATACTGCACTTTTCCCGCATAAGCCAATGCGACTTGCTTTACATACGCCAATCCCATCCCCGTTCGCTTCTCCACTGAAGTTACAAAGAGGTCAAATATACTGTCTCCAAGAGTTGGCAGCACGCCGGGACCATTGTCGACAACATGTATATGATGCATGTCTCCCTGTGAATCAATCCATACGCGAATCGCGGCCGAGGGACCGAGGTGATGTGTAAAATCTCTGGCGTTGCTTAGTAACTCCAAAAGCGCATTTTGAATGTGGAACGCTGAGCCAATTATCCTTGTGCCGGGATAGGTCGGTGAGAAACCGACGGCCACATCGGCGAATACCGAAGTAACCGATTTAACCAACTCATTCAAATCAACACTCCGGGGCTCTGCCACGGCTTGGAGAGCATGCATGCAAGTTGCCACATGGGCTGCATGTTTAACGTATTGAATTGCGCATATGAGTCGGGC
The DNA here is from genome assembly GCA_036266155.1 of Gemmataceae bacterium. Taxonomy (GTDB): domain Bacteria; phylum Planctomycetota; class Planctomycetia; order Gemmatales; family Gemmataceae; genus SIAJ01. The sequence continues at coordinate 16,024 of DATANR010000075.1, forward strand.
CAAGTCT
>DATANR010000076.1:0-3659 GCA_036266155.1 Gemmataceae bacterium
GATGATGTACGAAATTGGGTCGTACATCATCGGGCGGCTTACGCCGCTCCGCTCGCCGTACAAAATCGGGCGGCTTACGCCGCTCCGCTCGCCGAGATTCTAAGGCGATTCCTTGATTTCAATCTCCTTGATGAACACCGACGATTCCGAACCCACGGAGCCACAGGTGATCGTCATCGTCAATGGCCCATCAACGTTCGCGGTGATCGTCAGTTCCACGTCTTTCCAGGTGCCGACTGACGTTGTGAAGTCGGTTCGGCCGCATTCCTGACCGCCAAGCGCGATTTGCACGCCGCCTTTGCCGTTGGTTTCCGTTTGATAGGCGACGCGAACCGAGTATTTCTTGCCGGCTTTCGCCTCGCACAGAGCCGACTTGCAGAACAACTCCACCGAGGGCGCCCCATCGTCATTGCGGAGCCCGAGGGCGGGTGTGCCGGCGACGGGATCGACGAACACATCGCCAACCGTGTCGGCTGAGAGCGTGTGCCCTGCCCACGGGGCCGGCAGCGTACCATCGCCCTGCGATTCGATCTCAACGTCCTTGCGGTAGCGCTTGGCGAGTGATTTGGCATTGGTGAGGTTGAGCCGATAGCCGGTCACGGCAACTGGCGCCGCTTCCTTGCCGGCCGCGAAGATCTCGACGCTGTGAATCGTGACGCGGCCATCTGTCCCACCGGTGCCGTTTTGCAGGAACAGATGAACGGGGCCGCTTTCGGTTGCCGTCATTCGTGCGGTCGTCTCGGCCCATTTGCCGTCGGTGCCGCCGAGCGCGTGATTGACGATCGAGTCGGAACTCTGCGGCTTACGGAGTTGGATCCGGCCGCCAGCCGACGAGCCACCCAAGTGAACGACCTTGATGACGTACTCCTGACCCGCTTTCAATTCCGCGACCGGTTCACCGGGAAAAACCTGGATGGACACGCCACCATCGCCATTGGCCAGCGTCATTCCTCGTCGACCCGCAATGTCTTCGACGGCCACTTCACCGGTGTCTTCCTGCCGCCACATGCCGGCCAACACGCCATTCGGCAATTCGGGCACGTCGGCCGATGAGACGTGTCGGCCCTGCGACAGCGCCACACGGAACGGCTTCCACTCGGCGGCCGCGAGGCGATAAATCGACGAGCCGCCTGCGGCGCCGGCCGCGGGCACATTTGGATCGGCCGTCAGATCAAAGAGCTTGACCGTGTGAACGAACACCGTCTCGGCGGTGCCGACGCCGTAATTGACCAGATAGATCGAGAACGGCCGGTCCTTGTCGTCGGGGCAGGTGAAGCGCGCGGTCGCGGTCTTCCAACTATTGCCCGTTCGCGTGAACCGCGCTTGATCGGCTCCGGGTTTCGACATGTCGTCGAAGCGGATGTCGAAACGACCGCCGGGGTCGCCGGGCGCCGCATATTCGACATCGACGCGATAGGTGTGACCTGCCTTGATCGTCGCCTTGGGTTTCTGGCCGGTGGTCGTGACCTCGGCACAATTCTCCCCCTCGATCGTGCGGAACGCGATGCCTTTCTTGCCGGCAAATTCTTCTTGCGCAACTTCGCCGCGAGCGCCGTCACGCCATACGAATGACGTCCATCCGTCCGGCAATGACCCTTGCTGCATCGTCAAACCGCCCGGTTTGGCGGTCGTGCCGTGGAAACTCGGCGCCTTGCCAAAGTCCTCTTCGAACACAAGTCGCGCCGGACCCGTCGTGGCTGGAGTGCTGCTGCCGAATTCAAACACCTGAACGGAGCGCACGACGAGGTAGTTCGGATAGACGGCTGCGGAGTTCGTGAAGTAGGTCGTGACGCGTTCGTGCTGCGGAGCGATCAACGTGAGGTCGATCGTCTGCCATTCACCGCGCGTCGGCTTTAGTTGGATCGAATTCTTGACCGGTGGACGCTCGGCATCGAAACGAACTTCAAAACTGGCCGTCTTCGTGCCGATGTTCGCGTACTCGGTCCGTAGCAGATAGCGCTTGCCAGGCGTGAATGAGTATGGACTGGCGCCCATGGCCGTATGCAACTCAGCCGAACCGCCCTCGCCTTGAGTGGTTCGCAGTGCGACGCCACGTGATCCCATGTGATCTTGAATCGAGATGTCGGCGACTGCCCCGCCTCGCCAACTTAACGTCGCCCAGCCCGGCGGATAGCTGCCTTCCATGCTGACGCGATTCTTGTTCGAATACTTGGCTGTGAACGCTGCCGCCTTGGCAAAGTCGATTTCGTAAACGAGCCGGGCTTCGTTGCGATTGATCGGCGTGGCCGGCGTGCTCGCCACCGGATTCGCTTTCGGTGTCGTCGTCGCTGGCTGTGCCTTTTGATTGCCGACGTTCGTCGCGGCCGATGCCTTGTCCGCTTTCTCGTTGCCGGTCAACGCCCACGCGCCAAGTCCGCCGAACACGAGGGCCGAGATCGCGATGGCCGTGACGATCAGCGGCATACGCGACTTCTTCTTGAGGCCTTTCCGCCGTCCCGATTTTGCTACGCCCGGCATCTTGCGTGTTTGTTGTCCGTCGAGCGGAATCGTGTCGGCTTCGAGCCACGGGTTCAAAGCATCCACGACTTCAGCGGGCGTTTGCAGTCGTTGGGCCGGATCCTTGGCCATCATTTTGTCGACGATGGCCGACAGGCCCTTCGGCACCTCGCGGCGAATTGTCGTCAGCGAGGTGGCAGTAATGCTGGTGTGTCCCACCAACTTTTGGGTGCTGGTGCCGCCGAACGGCGGCTTGCCATTGATGAGCGCGTAGAGAGTGACTCCCAGCGAGTAAATGTCGGCTCGAATGTCGACGTTGCTCGACGCGATGATCTGCTCCGGAGCCATGTAGTCGGCCGTGCCAAGCACCGCGCCCTTGTCGAAGCGTGCGGTCAGGTTGTCCTTCTCCTCGCTCTCGCTCGAAAATGTCGCGAGGCCGAGATCGAGAATCTTGACCACGCCTTCCTTGTCGACGAGCAGATTGGCCGGCTTGATGTCGCGATGGACGAGGCCCTTCTCGTGCGCGTGTTGCAAGCCGAGTGCAGCCTGTGCGATGTAATTGCACGCCCGGCCGTACGGCATGGCGCCGTACTTGTTCAGGATCGACTGCAAGTCCTGCCCTTCGACGTATTCCATCACGATGTAGTGCACGCCGCCCGACGAATTCATGTCGTGAACGCGGACGATGTTCGGGTGGTCAAGGGACGCGGCCGCGCGTGCTTCACGGAAGAAGCGTTCGCGGACCCCCTCGTCGCCCGCTTGATCGGGCGGCAGCACCTTGACGGCGACTTTCTTACGCAGGCCGAGATGCTCGCAGAGGAAAACGGTGCCCATACCGCCAGAACCGATCTTGTCCAGGATCTTTAAGCGGTCGAAGCGGAGGCCACGGTACTTGCCCGCCAGCAGCTGCCCAGCCTGGAATTTCGTGAGCTTGCCGGCTCGAACCAGTGCCTTGGCGGCTGCGACTGGGCTGGCCGACGCAGGGCCCTGGATTGTTGACAAGCAGGATTCGTCGATGACGCCGCTCTTGCGACAGACGTCAAGGAAGTCGGAAACGGTGGAGGGGGCTGGCATGGACGGCGTCCGTGGAGAGGACCGCGAGAGGGTCCGGTTGTAAGGATCGGACGGAATTTACCACTGCCAGACACATAGAACACAATGAAGAAATGTACAAACGGATGTGCGGGCACGAAGGAAGTTGA
>DATANR010000077.1:0-2717 GCA_036266155.1 Gemmataceae bacterium
TCGGCCTGATGCAAGATCTCCCGCAGACGAGGATCGAAACGCCCATCCATGGCCGCTCCTTCCGTGGAGAAAACATCGATGGAAGCGATTGTGGCCGACGGACTTCTGCGCCGTCAAGACGACATACAGTAGAACTACACACGCTCGGTATTAAGGATGATCCAGCCTCGCAAGATGGGCCGAGCCGACTTGCCGGTCGTGCGAAGGGAATCAGTGATGAGATCGGTCCAAGACTAATGAAAGGAAAAGCGGTCCAACTGATTCTTTGGCCAGACTTCAAGGAGCGTCACGTCATTGGGTGCCAGCGGGGCGAAAGCGGTGATGGCGCCCTGCGCGAGAAAGCGAGATGGGGTGTCCACCTCGGGCATGTCGCTCGGAAAGGGGATGACCTCGACATGGAGGAAACCCGTTGGCGTTTACTCGACAACAACGAGTTGGGGAAGATCTTCGACCGTTACGGCAAACAGACCCACAAACCGCAATGGACCGGGGCCATCAACGGTCCTGTTTGAATTACGCTCGCCCCGCCTCGCCGGCCGATCCATGTCTCATGTTGAAGTGATAGTCCCTTCGCAGCAAGCCCGCTCTTCGATTAAGCGATACAGTGCGCCAGTTTGTATCTCAACAAAATATTTTATACTTCGTTCATCTCCCCCGCTCGTTTCATCCGAAGCCATTTCTGCCCGGCAGTTTTTTTATTTGCAAAAATTGTTGCATTTATAGGCGTTTGATCGCGTCACAGCAGTAATCGCCACGACTAATTTCAGCAGTTGGCATCGGGCCTGCTTTAGGCAGTAACGTCACTCAAATACCAACGACGTTGCTTTACCCCCGGTGCTTCGCATGTTCACGAACCTGACCCTGACGCGACCGCTGGCGGTAGTGGACCTGGAGACGACTGGCGTTAACCCGCAGATGGACAGGATCATCGAAGTGAGCATTCTCAAGGTTCTCCCTGACGGTGGGAAGCAACACGTCACCTACCGCCTGAACCCCGGCATACCGATTCCGCCGGACGCCAGCGCGGTACACGGGATCTACGACATCGATGTGGCCTTCGAGGCGGCATTCGCCGAACTCGCTGACGAGTTACTGGAACTCCTTGATGGCTGCGACCTGTGCGGTTTCAACATCCGCCGGTTCGACCTGCGCATGCCGAACACGGAGTTCCAGCGGGCCGGGATTGCCTTCCCCCTGTCCGGCCGCGCGATCATCGACCCACTCCAGATATTCCACGCCCACGAACGCCGCGACCTGATGGCGGCCGTGCAGTTCTATCTCGGCCGCGAGCATGTCGGAGCCCACTGTGCCGCAACGGATGTGGCCGCGATGGCCGAAGTCCTCGACGCGATGCTGGAACGCTACGAGGACCTTCCCCGCGAGGTCGCGGATTTGTTCGAACACCTGAAAGACCCGAACGAGGTGGATTCGAGCGGCAATTTCAATCGCGTCGACGGCCAGATCCGGTTCGCCTTCGGCAAATACCGGGGGCAGCTTCTGACCGCCATCGCCGCGAGTAACCCCGATTATCTCCAGTGGATGCTGGGGCAGGACTTTTTCGAGGACACCAAGTCGGTTGTCCACGAGGCGCTCTCGCGAACTTCAACACGCGTTCTCACTCGCCGGTAACCGTTACCGCTGACCGGAACGGTCACCGCCTTACGCCAGGCCTTCCTTCACGAGGGAAAGACCGGGGATCTGTATTGCCTGTTCGAAGTGTTGTCACGATTCACCTGAGGAAGCTCAATCACCATGGCACCCTTGCCCAAGCCGGTAAACATTAGCCGTGTCTTCCTTGGATGGAACACTCCGCCGCTTCCGGCAGCGGCCGGCGAACTGGTGAAACGCTACCGTCGCGCCGGCACCCTCGACCTCAGCCACACGGTTGTTGTCGTCCCCGGAAAGCGGGTCGGGCGTGCCTTGCGTGAACTGCTCGTCGATGCCGCGGCGCGCGAAGGCCTGCTCCTCACGCCGCCGGAGGTTGTCACCGAGAGCAACCTCCCGGAAAGGCTCTATAGCCGGCAAAAGCCGTTCGCCTCGCCGCTGGTACGCCTGCTCGCATGGACAGCCGCCCTGCGCGGGCTGGAACCGGGATTACAACGCATCCTCATTCCGCATCCACCGCACCCAGATGATCACCTGCGCTGGCTTCGGATCGGCGAGATGATCGGCCGCATGCATGTCGAACTTGCCGCCGACGGCCACGATGTCGATACCATCCTGCGCGTAGCGGAAACGCTTCCCGGCTTCGTCGACCATGCCCGATGGGAGGCGATTCGGGGGTCCCGCCAGGCTTATCACAACACTCTTCACGATCATGGGCTGTGGGACGAATGGCACAAAGTTAAGCTGCATTGTAGTTATCCAGTAGGCGTTTACGCAGAACTCGACGTGGCTGGTTCATGAGGTCATAGGGTTTGGCTCGGCGTTTCTTGAAACGCGGCTCGTAGCGGCCGGGTCGATGCGGATTGAGGCGCAGTTTCAACGGCGCTGCGCTGGTCGTAGCTTCGGCCAGCCAACGCGCCGCATCAACAAAACTGATTCGTTCGATGGGTACATGTTGCCGCTGCGCGGCTGCTAGCATCACGAGGCGCACGAGGTTGTAGACCAGCGCGTACATGGTCAGTTCCTTGTGCACCCCGGCGACGGTCTTGCAGCGCAGCACGTCCATTTTCAGGGTCTGTTTCAAATGGCGGATGTTGGTTTCCGTTTACCAG
>DATANR010000078.1:0-6261 GCA_036266155.1 Gemmataceae bacterium
ACCAACCAACGAATCAAAACCGCCACTTCGGCCGGCAACGCCGCGAGGACTTCCGGACTCAGCTCTGGCGGTTCCATGCCAGTCGCCAACACTACAACGACAGCAAGACCATTCCAAGAGCAGTTCGTGAACGGTTACAGAACAGGACGATGATGAACAAGTACCTTGATGATGCCCTTTACAATCTTCGCCGCGCTTCACGAGCGCTGAGCGACGACATGGGGAAGGACGAACTTTGCGATGCCATTGTCTATTTTGCCTTCGGTATCGAAAAAGTTTGCAAGGCCGTCGTTCACGACGTGAATCCGGTCTTGCTGCTTGAAGCCAGATCACCCGAGAACGTGGTCGCAGTTCTATATGCAGACCGACTTCGTCCTGGCGCACGAGCGTTAGAAGGAAAGGAAAAAGCGAATCAAAGCCTAATTCCGTTCCAACCCTCGATGCTCTTGGCAGCGAGATTCTGCTCGACGGTGCAAAACAATATTGGGACGTTCACCCAGCTCGCAGAGTACCGCGGCGTTGTAGCGCATCGTTCTGTCTCGGATTTGGACAGCCGAGAGGCTGCCGAGTTCCTGCTCCGAAATTTCCATCCGACGGTAACTCACCTGTCGGAAGACTTGAACTTTGAAACGACTGACTGTTTCGAGTCGCCGGAAAAGGAAATCCATCTGCAGGTGGCGAGTGCTCACTTGGCCGAAGGCGACAACGCGGCGACCCGGGTGCAGGCGCTTCTCGCTGCTCATAGGCGGATCTGGAATGCACGGAAATGTGATGTCGCAGCGGTGGAACGAATCGACATCGATTCGCGATTGATTCAGGGGAATATTGTCGCGGGTGGGCCGTATCCAGCTCTCGCGCCCTGTCCTGCTTGCGGCCAGGATGCAATTCTGCTTTACAAGTTTGCTGGGGGCGTGGACTCTGAGGAGGGATGCAGTTACACGACAGGAAGGTATGTTGTGGCCATCTGCTGCAAGTTCTGTGACCTGTGCACTGAAAACCTGAAAGACATTGATTACCTGAAGCTAAATGAGCTTCTCGCGTCTGCGGCCAAGAGCAAGCAGCCGATCATGCGGCGAAGAACGTTCGATCCTCAGACCGAACGGTTTAGATGGTCCTAACCTGGACTCTTCGCTGCGACCAATGGGCCGATCCGCGATATGGCCGAGTCTGTCTGCCAGCGCTTGGTCAACCGGGGTTAACTACCACTTTTTCGAGCGGTTCCTGGTACCACTTTTTTGCTCATCGAAATCCGCTCTATCTGCCAATCAGATAAAGACATGTGCGCCAAAACGCAAGCAAAGGGCGCCAACCCCACACCCCCCTGGCGCTCTTCGTGGCGCTCTTTGATTGGCGCTCTTTGAACCGGACTCGCAATGGAACGAAACGGAACCCGCGGCGTGTGCGGCCGCGGAACAGGCGATGTGCGATTCCGACGCATTCGTGCCGTTGCTTCTTCGCTTTAACGAAGGTGCGACCATTCTGCGGGAACCGAGATTCACCGATTTCACACAATCACTTTGAAAAAGTGCGTAGAACGACCAAGCCGGGCGCGCGTAAGGCGATGACCGGGCCAGTCAGTCAGACGCACATCGTTCGAATCCACCGACGAGAGAGGCACCAATGAGCGACGTCATTGAGCTGGGACAACGTATCGACGCGGCGCTCTCCGCTGTCAAGGACAAGGCCAAGCAACAAACGCAGGAGCGCATCCAGGAAGTTGAACAGCGGCAAATGTTGCTTGCCGAGTACGAGAAGGCCCAAGAGCGGATTGTTGCCGTCGTCAAGCCGCGGCTGGAGTTGCTCGCGAAGCGGGCCGGCGATCGTGTGAAGGTCACGCCGAGCGTATCGCAGACGCGACGATCCGCGACGTTTGAATTCAAATCCAGTCGGGCACTGATCGTGCTGACGTTTGGCGTCGGTCCCGATCAGCAAGTCAAGAACGCGGTGGTTGAGTGCGACCTGAAGGTCGTGCCGGTCCTCTGGAAGTTCGACACGCACGCGGAATTCGCCACGCCGATCGACAAGGTGGATGCCGGCGGCGTGACCAAGTGGGTCGACGATCGGATCATGGCGTTCATTGATCTCTTCATTGAGATCCACGAATCCGAACTGTATGCCAAGCCGGCCGGCTGATCCATCGAACGCGACTGGAGATGCCCATGAAAATCGGCATTGTCGGCAGCGGTCTCGTTGGATCGACGGCGGCGTATGCGCTGGTCATGCGCGGCGTCGGCCGTGAGGTCGTGCTGGTCGACAAGAACGCAGCACGGGCAGTGGCGGAGGCGGACGACATTCGCCACGCAGTTCCCTTTGCGCATCCTTTAGAAGTGCGTGCCGGCGACTACGCTGATCTGGCCGGCAGCCGAGTGGTCGTGTTGTGTGCCGGCGTCGGCCAGAAGCCGGGCGAGACGCGGCTCCAACTCCTGCGCCGCAATGCCGATGTGTTTCACGAAGTGGTGCCGGCCGTCCTAAAGGCCGCGCGCGACGCCATTGTCGTTGTGGCCACAAATCCCGTCGACGTGATGACGCATCTGGCGGCACGCTATGCCATGGAACTTGGTTGCCCAGCCGGCCGCGTGTTCGGATCCGGGACGACACTCGACACCGCTCGATTCCGCAGTCTCCTGGGCGGTCATTGCGGTGTCGATTCGCACCATGTCCATGCGTACGTGGTTGGCGAACATGGCGACTCCGAAGTCTTGACCTGGTCGCAGGCGTCCATCGGCGGGATGCCGCTGGAGAGGTTTGCCAATTTGCGAGGGATCGACCTGTCCGAGGGCGTCCGCAAGGACGTCGACCAAAAAGTACGGCGTGCGGCCTATACGATCATCGCCGGCAAAGGGGCGACGTACTACGGGATTGGCTGTGCGCTCGCCCGCATCGTTGATGCGGTGCTGCACGATCAGCGATCGATCTTGACCGTTTGTTCGCCGACCGCGGACGTGCTTGGCGTCAAGGATGTGACGGTTGCCTTGCCCCGCCTCGTCGGCGGCAGCGGCGTGATGGAGACTTTCGCACTACCCCTCAGCGAAGGTGAAGAAATGCAGCTTCGTGCGAGCGCCGGCGTGATCCGAAAGGCGTTGGACGAACTTGAAGTTTAGAACGGAATTGTCTTGACCGATTCAACCCGATGACTCCCAAGAGGATGTTCGAGATGACCCAGCTTACGATGGATCCGAAGAAGAGTGCGACGCCAGCCGCGGCTGCCGCCAAGGACGGGTCGATCAGCGCTTTCGGACCGGCCCGGTCGACCGTGGCCGGCGCTCCGCTGCGCCCGGATGAATTGCGCAAGCTCGACGCTTTCTGGCGTGCGTGCAACTATCTGGCGCTCGGGATGACGTATTTGAAGGCGAACGCTCTTCTTAAGGAGCCGCTCAAACCGGAGCACATCAAGGATCGACTGCTGGGCCACTGGGGCGCGAGCCCGGGCTTGGCGTTCTGCTATCTGCACTTGAGCCGGGCGATCAAGGTGCACGATTTGGATGTGGTGTACATGGCCGGCCCGGGACATGGGGCGCCGGGGGTCATCGGACCATGCTACCTCGAAGGCTCGTACTCAGAGATTTATCCGGACTGTTCCGAGGACGAAGAGGGCATGCAGCGGCTGTTCAAGCAATTCAGCTTCCCGGGCGGCATCGGCAGCCACTGCACGCCGGAGACGCCGGGCTCCATCCACGAGGGTGGCGAACTCGGTTACGTCATGAGCCACGCGTGCGGCGCGGCCTTCGACAATCCGGACCTGATTGTGGCGGCAATCGTCGGCGATGGCGAGTCGGAAACTGGGCCACTGGCCACAAGCTGGCACATCAACAAGTTCCTGAACCCGATTCGCGACGGCGCGGTGCTCCCGATCCTGCACCTCAACGGATACAAGATCAACAACCCAACTATTTGGGCGCGCGTGCCGCACGACGAGATCGAGGCGTTCTTCAAGGGCATGGGCTGGACTCCGTACTTTGTGGAGGGTTCGGACCCTGATTCGATGCACCAGGCGATGGCCGCCACGCTTGACAAGTGCATCGCCGATATTCGTGCGGCGCAAAAGCAAGCCCGCAGCAGCGGCACGCCGTTCCGTCCGCGGTGGCCGATGATCGTTCTGCGCACGCCGAAGGGCTGGACCAGCCCCGCCGAGTCTGGTGGGCACAAACTCGAAGGGAGCTGGCGGTCGCACCAGGTCCCGATGGCCGACGTCAAGAAGGACCCCAAGCGACTCAAGCAGCTCGAAGACTGGCTGAAGGGCTATACGCCGGCCGAGTTGTTCGACGACAATGGCCGGCTGCGACCGGACCTCCGAGCCCTGGCGCCAGAAGGCAACAAGCGCATCGGATCCAACCCGCATGCCAACGGCGGACATCTGAAGAAAGCACTGCGGATGCCGGACTTCCGCACGTACGGCTTGAAGGTCGACAAGCCGGGCACAGCCGAGGCGGAGAACTGCCGGCCCCTCGGCATTTTCCTGCGCGACGTCATGAAGCAGAACATGACCAACTTCAGGGTGTTCGGCCCGGATGAGAATACCTCGAACAAATTGAACGCCATCTATGAGGTGTCCAAGAAGCTCTGGCTGGAAGAGTACTTCCCGGAAGATGAGGACGGCACCGAGCTGGCCCCGGACGGCCGCGTCATCGAGATGCTCAGTGAGCACACGCTAGAAGGAATGCTCGAAGGCTATCTACTCACGGGCCGGCACGGCTTCTTCAGCACCTACGAAGCGTTCGCGCACGTCATCGACTCGATGTTCAACCAGCACGCCAAGTGGCTGACGATTTGCAATCTCCTTCCGTGGCGAGCCAAGATCGCGTCGCTGAACTTGTTGATCACGTCGACGGTGTGGCGGCAAGATCACAACGGGTTTACACACCAGGATCCAGGCTTCCTCGACGTCGTGGTCAACAAGAGCGCGGAGGTCACGCGCATTTATCTGCCCCCGGACGTGAATTCGCTCTTATGCGTCGCCAACCACTGCTTGCAGAGCGTGGGATACGTCAACGTAATCGTGTCCGACAAGCAGAACCATTTGCAATACCTTGGCGTGGACGAAGCAATCGCTCACTGCACCAAGGGCGTTGGCATCTGGTCCAAGGCGAGCACGGATCAAGGAGCCGAGCCGGATGTGGTCGTGGCATCGGCCGGCGACATTCCGACCAAGGAAGCCCTGGCCGCGGTCGATCTGCTTCGCCAGGAGTTCAAGGACCTCAAGATCCGCTTCGTCAACGTCGTCGACCTCTTCAAGCTCCAGCCGAATACGGAACATCCACATGGTTTGAGCGATCGCGACTTCGACAGCCTGTTCACGGCCGACAAGCCGGTCATCTTCGCCTTCCACGGCTACCCATATCTGATTCACCGGCTGGCCTACCGCCGGACGAACCACAAGAACCTCCACGTTCGCGGATACATGGAAAAAGGCAACATCAATACGCCGCTTGAACTGGCCATTCAGAATCGGATTGACCGATTCACGCTCGCCATGGACGTGATCGACCGTGTGCCGCGCCTGCACACCATCGGCGCCCATGCCAAGGAGAAGTTCCGGAATTTGCAGATCGAATGCGCCAACTACGCCTACGAGCATGGCGTCGACAAACCGGAGGCCGCGAACTGGAAGTGGCCGTACTGATCAGAGGTCAGGAATGAGATAGGACTCATACGTCCCACGGGACCCATCGGTCCCATGGGACAGATGCCCGTTGCCTGGAACATCCATGAGTAACACTGAGTCATCGGTCGTCCCCCTGTCCGACGAGCCAGCCGTTCTCGACATTCTGCGACAGTCCGTTCTCGGATTGTGGGAGACCGTCAACACGTTGACTCGTCTGCGGCCGACGAAACGGGATCGATACCGTGTCAGCATTTTTGGCTCGGCCCGCGTCGATCCGAATCACTGGGTTTACGCCGCCGTCCGGGATACGGCGGCGGAACTGACACGCCTTGGTTGCGACATCCTGACCGGCGGCGGCCCCGGTCTCATGCAAGCGGCGAACGAAGGCGCTCGCCTCGCCGATCCGGATGGATCGCTCCGCAAGTCAGTTGGCATCCGCGTCGCGTTGCCGTTCGAACAAGACGTGAACGCGTTCGTGACCGAAGCATACGAACACAAGACGTTCTTCACACGCCTGCATCATTTCGTCCTGGCATCTGATGCTTTCATTGTGACACCCGGCGGAATCGGGACGGTGTTGGAAATGTTGATGGTCTGGCAGCTTCTCCAGGTCCGGCACCTGACGGGAGTTCCACTGATTCTTGCCGGGCATTTCTGGG
>DATANR010000079.1:0-9349 GCA_036266155.1 Gemmataceae bacterium
ATGAAGATCTGCGCAGCCTCAATGGCCAAATCGAGTTCTTGCTCCGCAAGACGTTGGCGGAGGCGGGGCGGGTGAAGGTGAAGAGGGAGGAGAAGTCGGAGAAGGGTTAGCCGCGGTCTGTGTGGCCTTTGATTGGCAACGATCAACGTCGCACGTGCCCATACTCGAGCGGCGCGTCGCCATCCAGCGATTTGACGCGCAGCGCCCGGCGGCCAGCGAGCACTTCTTGCAGCACCGGCAGAACATGATCTTTTCGCCAGCCGCTGGTTAGGACGCTGTCCGTCGGTGGCGCGTCGCCGTTGGCCGCGGCCCGAACGAGGCGGCGTACGTCCGCGGAGGTGGCGACCAACGGAGTCGTCAATTCCTGGCGGGCACACCAGTCGGCGAGCACGACGTTGAGCAAGCTGGCCACCAGAGCGACGGCATGCGGGTCGTTGTCGCGCTCGGTCTCGTCGGGCCACTTATCGCTCGGCAACTGGCGGGCCCGCTCGACGGCTTCGAGCAGCCCCGCGATGTCCACACGGCCGACGCCGCGGAGGTTGGCGATCTCTTCCTGGCTCTTGGGTGCACGCTTGGCGATTTCCACAACGAGGTCGTCGCGAAGCACCGTGCGCGCTGGACGATTGCGATCCGCCGCGACTTCCTCACGCCAGCGGTAGACTTCGCGAATGACGGCGAGGCGGCGTCCATCCAGGTTACTGGTCCCTTTAAGCTTGCGCCAGCGCTCGACTTCGCCGCTCTCCTGAAGGGCCTTGCGGACGAAGCTGATGAACTCTTCCGTGGCCCAGGCCGATCGGCCGAGCCGGGTCAGTGTGCCGTCGATTCGCTTCCAAATGGCGAGCAGATCGCGCACGTCGTCGAAGGCGTAGCGAATCTGTTCTTGCGACAGCGGTCGCCGCCGCCAGTCGGTGAGCGTCTCACCTTTTTGCAGTCGCTTGCGCAGGACGGCATTGACGAGCGGCCCGTAGCCGAGCGGATAGCCGAGCCCCATGAGACCGGCCGCAATTTGCACGTCGAACAGGTTCGGCGGCGTCTTGCCGATGGCCCCGTTGCAGATGCGCACCTCTTCGCGGCCGGCATGCACGATCACCACACGGGCCGGGTCGAGGAGCAGGCGCCAGAACTCGTCGAGCGAGCCACAGTCAAAGGGATCGAGGACGTACAGGGCATTCGGCGTGGCGACTTGCACGAGGCAGAGGTCGGGGACGTAAGTGTCCTCGCCGACGAACTCTGTGTCGAAGCCAACTTGAGCGCTCGCGGCCACGTCGTCACAGCAAGTCCGGACCCCGGCCGGGTCGGTGATGATGTACTCGGGGAGGGATTTCATTCGGGAAAGTGTATGGGCGCGGCGACACGGGAAGGACTCTGCGATTGGATATCACTGTGACGCCCTACAACGATCTCTATTCCAGGAAAGGCGCAACCTCCGCGTCCAGGGCCCACCCATGACGACCGATCCGCTGTTCTACCGGCTCTTCGAGACCAGCCCCGAGACGTTCTTTCTCCTCCTGGGCATGTCGAGTGAGTCCGCGACGGCGATGGCGGCTTGCTACCAATTCGAGGCTGTCGAGTTCAAGCAGACATCGCACCGCACCGACGGCGTCTTCCGACCCACTCAGCCCGGCTTACCGTTATACTTTGTCGAGGTGCAGTTCTATCGGCTGCAGAGCACCTATGCGGACTTGCTCGTCAAGGCTTATACGTACTTGAAGCAGAATGATCCGGGCCAGCCATTCCAGGGCATCGTGCTGTTCGCGACGCGTTCACTTGAGCCGACGGCGCTCGTGCCCTACCAGGCGTTGCTCGATGCGGGCATCGTCCGTCGCTTCTTCGTCGATGAGTTGCCGGAGCAGCCAGACTTGCCCTTGGGCATGGCAATTCTGAACCTGCTTGCACAAGCGGAAGATCGCGCAGTGGATTCGGCGCGTGATTTGATTGGCCGTGTGAAGCAGGAAATGCCGGACGATGCCGCCCGCCGCGATGTGATACAATTGGTTGAAACGGTCATCATGTACAAGCTCGCCAGCCTGAGCCGTGAGGAGATCCAGGCCATGCTTAAAGTCGATGACATCCGCGATACTCGCGTTTATCGTGAAGCCCAGGAAGAAGGCCGACAAGAGGGGCGAGAGACGCAACGCCAACAGCAGTTGCAGCGCGATCGTAGCGCCATTGCCAAGCTCGCGCAACGCGGCATGTCGGCGGCGGAGATTGCCGACGCCTTGAGCGTGGAACTCGACTTTGTCCGAGAGACATTGGCCAAATAAGCCGTCACCGCCCCACATGATACATCAGTCGGCCATCTGCCATTAGTGCGTATTCCGGCTGCGGGATAGCCGAGGGGCCGGCCCAGGCTATGAGTTGAACTGCGTGGTTGTCGGCCAGACGTCGAAGGCCATCGTGAAAATCGCGGATTGTCACCGTCGGATGTTTGCCGCGAACAGCGCCGAACAACTCGGGCAGAGCGCACTCGCCTGGCGCGCCGCCTGCCTTGCGGTGATCGAGGTAGGCCAGTGCGTCCGCGCCCCACGGAACCACGGCTTGCAAGGCGGCATTGATTCCAGGGGCCGCATCGGCCCGTCGGAGGGCTTCTTCAACGCGTTTGGAAAGCGCGTCCAACTTGCCGAGATAGCGTGCCATTTCGCCGGTGATGTCGGTCGCGAGCCGTTCGAGCGACTTGAGCATCTCGTCCTGCCACATCGGGATGCCGCTGCGGGCGGCCGCCAACATGTCGCGCATTTCCCCGAGAACGGCCCGCGGCGAGTCGTGGCTGTACAGATACTCGATGCCCTTGGCGGTGAGGCGGACCCATTCGATTTCAAAGCGGCCCTTCGTCTCGGTGCGCGAATATTCGAGTAAGCCCTCGCGAATCGCGAGCGCCGCCGCCTCGCCATTCGGGCCAGTCTTGGTGGCGAAGATGCCATCGAGCTTGCCGGAGCGGTAGAGGCGATGCTCGTCGCCGCTCAGCGCGGCCCGCAAGCCGGCCAGCAGGGCTGCGTCGCGCTTCTCCAACTCCAACGAGTCGCTCGGCAGATGGGCATCCATGCAGTTGGTCCGTCGAATTTGGTCTGGGAGCGAACCGCCGATAATCTATCGAGGTCTAAGCAATATCGGAAGTGGAACTACTGGAACGCACAATGGCCGAACCGACTCGCTGCCGCATCCTGTCCGGCGTCCAACCGTCCGGGAAGTTGCATCTGGGCAATTACTTCGGAGCGATCAAGCAGCACATCGCTTTGCAAGATCGCGGCGACGCGTTCTACTTCATCGCCGACTATCACGCGTTGACGACCACCAGTGATGCCGCTCGGCTGCGTGACAACGTGCGCGACGTCGCCCTCGACTATCTGGCACTCGGGCTCGATCCGAAGAAGGCGACGTTCTATCGGCAGTCGGACGTGCCGGAAGTCACGGAACTCGCATGGATCCTCGCAACCGTCACCGGCATGGGTCTGCTCGAACGGGCCCACTCGTACAAGGATAAGGTGGCCCAGGGAATCGCCGCGTCGGTGGGCCTGTTTACCTATCCAATCCTGATGGCCGCGGACATTTTGATTGTGCGCTCGAATCTCGTGCCGGTGGGCAAGGATCAGGTGCAGCATCTGGAGATGACGCGCGACATGGCGGGCTACTTCAACAACACGTTCGGCGAAGTCTTCCCGGAACCGCGTGAGTTGCTCGGCGAGGTGGCCGTCGTGCCGGGGACGGACAAGGACAAGGACGGCAACCCGCGCAAGATGAGCAAGTCGTACGGCAACGCGATCGAGATCTTTGCCGAGGGCAAGCCGCTCAAGAAGTCGGTGATGGGCATCGTCACCGACACACTGCCGCCGGAAGCGCCGAAGGATCCGGAGACGCGGATTCCGTATCAGCTTTACAAGTTGTTCGCGACCCCGGAAGAGGCAGCCGAGCTGGCGGCCCGCTATCGCACCGGCGGCATGGGTGATGGGACGGCCAAGCAGATGCTGCTCGAGAAGATCGACGGTCACTTCGGCCCATTCCGTGAACGGCGCAAACAGCTTGCGGTCGACAGCGGGTACCTGGAAGACGTGCTGCGCGACGGCGCCCGGCGGGCACGCGTCGAGACGAGGCGGACGATGGACCTTGTCCGCGAAGCAACCGGATTGCTGCCGCGATTTGTTTGATTCTGCGGGCCGTATCATTTCAACATGCGACCGGCTCCCCGCATTCTGATGTGCCCGCCCGATCACTATGGGATCGAGTACGAAATCAATCCGTGGATGAAGCGCACGCTGGCCTCGGTCCGCGACGTTGCCTGGCATCAATGGCGAACCCTGCGTGAAACGTTGAGTGGTCTCGGCGTCGCCATTGAGGAAATGCAGCCGCGGCCGGGGCTGCCCGATCTCGTCTTCACCGCCAATGCCGGCCTCATGTTCCGCGAGCGGTTCTACTCGTCGCGGTTTCTTCATGAGGTCCGCGCTCGCGAGTCACCTTACTTCGACGCTTGGTTCCAGGAGCACGGCTTCCAGATCGTGCATCTGCCCGAGGGGATGTACCACGAGGGGGCCGGCGACGCGCTCTTCTGTGGCGAGGCACTCTTCGCGGGTTATCGCACGCGGTCGGATGTGCACGCCCATCAGTGGGTCGCACAACAAACGGGCGTCCGCGTGTTGCCGCTGGAGTTGGTCAACCCGCGGTTCTATCACCTGGACACGTGCTTTTGTCCGCTGGCGGCCGACGAAGCGATCTACTTCCCGGATGCCTTCGATGCTTACGGTCGCCGCGTGTTGGCGGCCCATGTGCCAAAACTATTGCCGGTCGCGGAGCCGGAAGCGCACCGGTTCGGCTGTAATGCCGTCGTCGTCGGTAAGACGGTGGTGCACAACAGTCGATGCCCGAAGCTGGCCGAGGACCTCGCCGGCTTGGGGTATCGGTCCATCGAGGTCGAGTTGGATGAGTTTCTGAAGGCGGGCGGCAGCGCCAAGTGCCTGACGCTTCGGGTCGATGGCGAGGAAGCTGCGGTTTGGTAAGCGAACTGGCTCAACAAAACCCGCGGGCCATGCTGATTCCATGAGGTTGACTCGATCGCCCGACCGGAATAACCGGTAAATTCGGTGCCGTGCACCTCGTCTTCCCAGTCAACCACATCGTATCCCGCTTGTATTGCTTGCCCGACCGTTTAGAATCACGAGTAGGTGCTGGCCGCCACTGTCTTTACAGCCAGCCGTTCCACGTCCGTTCTCACCGCCGCCGTCCGTCCCGGCGCGAGGTTTCGTCATGGCGCAGACCTATACGTTGGAAGAGGCCGCCGACAAGCTCAACCTCTCCGCCGAGGATTTCAAACGTCGGCTGCGCACCGAGTGGACGCAAATCCGCTCGTTCCGCGATGGAGCGACGCTCCGCTTCCGCGCCAATGAAATCGACGAGCTGGCCCGTTCTTACGGTCTCGGGTCGTCCGACGAGTTGCCGTTGCCCGAAGCGAGTGGCGAAGCGCCGGCCGCGCACGACGCACCGCTCAAGCTCGACGATTCGGATGAAACGTTCGTCATCACTCCGGAACCATCATCGGCGGGGGCCAGCAGCAAACGACTCAAGCAGGACAGCGACATCCGACTCAAGAAGCCGGCAGCGCCCAAGTCCGACGATGAGGAGTCGATCCTCACGGAGGAATTCGACGTCCCCGCCGATGGCAGCGGCAAGCTGAGCGGCAAGTCCGGCAAGCTCTCGGCCGCCAAGCTCAAGGCGGGTGATTCTGGCAAGGTAAAGGAAAGCGGTGCTTCGTCAGGGAAACTTAAAGGGCCAGGTTCCTCAGGCAAGATCAAGGGCGATTCCGGCAAGAAGGCGGCCAAGCCCGATTCGTCGAGCGAATTCGAACTGTCTCTTGATCCGGATAGCGATGAATTCGAACTATCGCTGGCGCCCGATTCCAGCGAGGAAGTGGCGCTCGGTGAAATGCCGCCCAACAAGGGCAGCAGCAAGAAATCTGGCAACAGCGGCATCAACCTGAATCGGCCGACGGACAGCGGCGTCTCGCTCGAGAAAAAGAAGCCGGCCCCGGCCGACGACGAGGAGATCGATTTCGAATTGAGCCTCGAAACGCCGGGCAGCGGCGCTTCGAGCAAGAAGCTGTCCAGCGGGCGGCTGAAGGCCGACTCGGATAGTGAGTTTGAACTCACTCTTGAAGAGCCGAGCGATCTCGCCACCGACGCCACGGCCGGCGCCGAGAAGAAGGGCGATATCTTCGAGGCAACGGACTTCGACATCCCCGCCCTGGAGGACGATTCCGCGTCGGAAGCGGTCTCGCTCGACGAGGCGGATACCGACCTCGAAAGCTCGGACTTCGACCTGGCATTGGACGAAGCGGATGCGGACGCCGACGACGAAAGTCATTCGGAAGTCGTCGCGTTGGACGACGACGAAGTTGCCGCTCGCAAGAAGAAAGGCAAGAAAAAGAAGGCCGCGGCGGACGATGACGACGTCGACCTCGGCGACGTCGACCTCGAGGAAGGCTCATCGGCCAGCGCCGCGCTGCGTGGCGTGCGTCACGACGACGATGACGACGAAGAGTATGAGGTCAGTGAGGCGGCGGACGAAGAAGGTCGTCCAGTTGCCGTCGCCGGCCCGGCACGCTGGGGCGCACTGCCCGCGATCTTCATGTTCCCGACCGTGGTCGTCATGTTCTTGGGCGCGATCATGGCCTTCGAAGCCCTGCACGCCACGTGGGGCTATCAGCAGGCCAACAAGCCGACGACGCCGCTGGTGAACTGGTTTGCCAATACGCTGGATATGAAGCCGGCACAGTAAGCAGGCCTGGAGATTAGAGAGGAACTATCGCATAGGACCTATTCGTATAGGTCCTATGTGACTTATCAGTGTGACGTTGTTCACGCCGACGACCCATTTTCCAGGAATAGTTCCAGCCCCGCGCCGGTAAAGACAACGATGTAGACAACATCCGCCCGGTGCTTATCGGCTACCACTGCCAACTGAAAACCATATTTACTCAACGCGCTTGACCCATCCAGCGGCAGGCTCTTCCAGTTAAAGTCTGTATCGCGGACGACATAGACGGTCGCCTGGGCATTCTTGGGCACGTTCATCAGCAAGAAGAATGGAACCTTACGTGACTGACCAGGAAATGGCTTCTCTCCGGGTGTCACCAACTGACGCAAATCAAATGACCGTTCCGGAGAATAGCGGATGCCGTACGGCGACAGCGTTCGGTTGATGGGCGTCGCGGGATTCTCCGCGTCCTCGTCCTCGGCGGCAACAATCGCGCTAAGATTTAACTCCGGCGCCTTTTCGATCTGATAGGCAATGACGCCGCCAATCGCGATCAGGATCGTGGCGGCCAGCCCGGCGACAGTGTAGAACTTTTGCCGATACCACGCCCCGCGGGCGGCCGCCACGCCATCGAACAACCTTGCCTTCAAGTCCGTCGGCACCGGGACGGCCAGCATCGCCTTGCCCACGCGGTCGTCGAACACCCGCTCGAAACGAAGGGCGGCGGCACAGGTCGGGCAGCCGGCCACGTGCGCATTGAGTTCGGCGGCGTCTTCCGGAGCCAGTTCGCTCCCCTGACGGCCGAAGAAGGCAGCGAGCATCCGGGCGGTGTTACAGTCCACGGGTCACCTCCCCGCCGCTACCGCTGGGGCGATCGGCCACGAGCACCAGACGTTCGCGCAGGTGGGATTTTGCCCGCGCCAGCCGCGACATCACCGTTCCAATCGGCAGATTCATCTGCTCGGCGATGTCACGATAACTCA
Source organism: Gemmataceae bacterium (assembly GCA_036266155.1). Taxonomy (GTDB): domain Bacteria; phylum Planctomycetota; class Planctomycetia; order Gemmatales; family Gemmataceae; genus SIAJ01. The sequence goes on from DATANR010000079.1 coordinate 7,725, forward strand.
TGTCCTCAAAATAAAACAAGATCACCGGCGTTCGAAACCCTTCGGGCAAATCGTTCAGCGCTCCTTGCAACTGTTCCGGATCAACATCCAACATCTCGGCGGATGGTTGCGCCGGCAGATCGCCAACCATTTCCAGCGATACCTGCTTGTGCGCCCGGTCCGAACGCGCTCGATGCAAGTAGGCGTTCCGGAGGATGGCAAACAGCCAGGGCCTGCTTCGTTCCGGGTCGCGCAACGTTGTCAGCTGGGCCTGGGCCTTGCAAAACGCTTCCTGCGTCAGGTCCTCGGCATCGGCTGCCGCCCCGCTCAGCCGGTAGGCATACCGGTAGAGCGACTGGTAATGTTGCTCGACGAGGGGGACGATCCCGCGCCGGCTTCCGGTCGCACCCATGGACGGCACCCACCCTCCGAATGACATGATGCAATGGTCGCCGGTTTATTCCCGAAGGCCAAACGGAATCTCTCGTGCCGGTTATGGCGACGAGTTCCTTCAGCGTATTCGCCGGCCCGATTCAAACTATTGGCTCAGCGGTTGCCGATCGTAACACGCGAATGTGTACGTTTGTTCTGTATCGAATTCAGTTTGGGCAAAAAAATCAGAAAGTTGGGGAATAAGAGTGCTTGCTCTGTATCTCTATTCACGTGCCGCGACCCGAAACGGCTAGGTTTCGCGGAAGAAACCCACCTGGGCCGCATCCTCCAAGAGGTATCCCGTGAAGAAGATTTTCGCACTGTTGGCGGCCTTCGCGCTCGTCACGACCGGCTGCGACGACAAGAAGACCACCCCGCCAGCCAAGGGCAAGGACACCCCTGCCACCGTCAAGACTCCGGAAACGACCAAGACGCCGGACACCACCAAGACGCCGGACACCACCAAGACGCCTTCCACCACGAAGACGCCGGACGGCCCGAAGGTTGATGTGCCGAAGGTCGACACCCCCAAGGTCGATGTGCCGAAGGTCGACACCCCCAAGGTTGATACTCCCAAAATCGACGCCCCGAAGACCGATCCCAAGAAGGAAGACCCGAAGAAGGACAAGTAAGTCTTGTTCGATATTGTTCGCGTGTTGTTCGTCTCACTTAACCACATTTGAAAGGTTTGATCCATGAAGAAGTTCTTCAGCTTGGCCGTTGTGGCCGCCGTTCTCGCCGTTTCGGTCGGCTGCGACGACAAGAAGACCACGCCGCCGAAGCCGAATTCGGCCTCGAACGCCAGCGCCGCCTCGAATGCCAGCGCGGCCTCGGCAGCTTCGACGGTCAAGTAAGTCGTCCGTCCGGCGTTTGCCGGACTGTCGCATCCTCGAATGCCGACCGCTTCTGGCGGCCGGCATTCGGCGTTTTTCGAGGACATTCAATGCGCACGATTTTGGCAGCGATCCTGGTTGCGACCCTCGCCCTGACGTCGGCCGGCTGCGGCGATCGCGGCGAGAAGGGCAAGAACAAGGACAAGGACGTGCCGAAGTCAGCGAAGGGCGAACCGGCTAACTAGTGCTGCGTCACACGATGATTTTAGGATAGACAGATCGCAGCTTTCTCCGCGCGTCGCCGATGCGGAATTGCCAATCGACGCCGCGTTGGCGATCGTTGATGTGGTCCGCCCACGCTTGCGTTTCTTGGCGCAGTTC
>DATANR010000080.1:0-8584 GCA_036266155.1 Gemmataceae bacterium
CAGATTCCGCCTCGCGACGGACACCCTTGCCTCGCCTTGCGGTTCCGCTCACCACGGCCCGCGGAGGACTTCCACCTCCTCAACCACAACATGCCTGGCACACAACGTTTAGCGGGCGGCCCATCGGGCCGCCCGCTTTACTATTTTGCTTTGCCACGATAGGCGTTTCGCAACCGGACCCAGCGCTCGCGAACTTCTGCTTCTTCTTTAGGATCGGTTGTCCATCCTAACTGATGTGCCCAGGCCAGCAGCGTGTTGAATTGCTGCAATTTCACTTCCAGCGGCGTCGACTGCAATTCCTGTTCTTCGCGTTCGTTTGCGAGCCGCCATCGGGTGCGGAACGCTTGTGCTTCGGCCTTGGAAAGACGTCGGCTCATTAGGTGTTCTGAGTGCGTGGTCTCGCGGAATTAGCAAAACTCATCTTAGCAATAAGCGTTTAGCGGGCGGCCCAACGGGCCGTCCGCTTTTTTTTACAAACCACATGCAAAGCGCCGTAACGGCCGCCGGGCGATTTCGGTCTCCCATATACGAGCGGGCATTAGCCCGTCAGACATGGGAGACCCGTCATGTTCAACCTGTTCCGCTGTTCGATCCTGTGCGTGAGTCTGGCGGCCGCGGGGCTCGTGGAGCTGGCCCAGCCACAAACCGCCAGCGCCCAGCCCGGCCGGACGTTCACGCCGCCCCCACCTCCGCCACCCGCGCCGCCGAGGTTTGAGCCGCCTCGTTCCGTGCCGCTGCCGCCGACCGATCCGCGCAGCGATCATGGCAAGGCCATGGCGCAGCACCAGCAGATTGTGGAGTCCGAGAGGCAGAGACGGACGACCGAGCAGTCGTTTCCACAGAACAACGCGAACCCGCCCGTCGGCCGCAACGTTCCGGCCGGCCCCGTGCCGAAGGTCGCGATTGTCGCCATCACGGGCGTCGAGCCAGACGGCAAGGGCCAGCGCCTCGGCCTCAAGACCGGCGACATTCTCCTGACCTACGACGGCGACATGGTCGAGTCTGTAAAGCAGTTTCTCGCCATCCGGAAGGGCGAGCCGGCCAAGGGGCCTATACGCGAGTTGACGGTGCGCCGGAAGAACCAGGAACTGTCCTTCGACGTGCCACCCGGCATGCTCGGCATCCACCTCGAAGCTCACTAACACATCTGGAATTCGCAGGGCGGTCCTTCGCGCCGCCCATTTCATTTATCCCGCCAACTCCTCAATCGCCTTCCTACGATCGAGCAACTATGTCGGCCGGCCGCCGGGCATTTCCCTTTCACATCTCCGCACTCCGGTGTAGGATTCTGTTGGAATTGTCCGGAGTGGCATGATGGCGAAGCGACTCTCCGATGGGCCGACACGCCGCGAATTCCTCGCCGCTAGCGGACTCGGCGCTCTCGGTACACCGCTCGCCATTGGCGCCGAGAGTCGCCCACCCAAAGCGAAGGCGTGCATCCTGCTCTTCCTGTATGGCTCCCCGCCGCAGCACGAGACGTTTGATCCGAAGCCCGATGCGCCGCGTGAGATTCAGGGCGAACTCGGGTCGATCCCGACGAGCCTGCCCGGCGTGCGGTTCTGCGAGAGGTTGCCGCGCGTCGCGAGCCTGGCGCACGAATTGACCGTCGTTCGCTCGATGACGCATCCCTACCCGGTGCACGGCGTCGCTTACGCGGTCAGCGGCATTCCCACTTACGATCCGTCGCTCGAGACGCGGGCCCGCGACTCGCGGCACTGGCCCTACCTCGGATCGGTCGTCGATCATCTGTCGAAGCGCGACAACACGCGCGTCCCCCGTAACATCGCCTTGCCGTGGATGCTGAATTCGAAGACCGACCTGCTCGTGAATGCCGGGCCGTTCGCCGCGTTCCTGGGGCAGGGCCACGATCCCGTCTGGACCGACTATACGGGCAAGGGCGTTCGCGTCGTCCCCAAGTACACGGACGGCCAGGCGAAGGAATTTCACGACCCCTATGGCGGCTGCACGCCGGTCGGCACCTTTCAACTTTCCGATGCGGCCGTCCCGCCGCCGGACGTGATCGCGGCGCGGCTCGACGATCGCCGTGCGCTGCTCGAACAGTTCGATCGCGTCAACGGCACGCGGCGCACGCCGCTCGAGCGGCAACGCGAACAGGCCTTCGCGCTGATCGCGTCGCGCCAGGTCCGCAAGGCGCTCGACATCACGCACGAGCCGATCGGCGTGCGCGAGAGTTATGGCATGACGCTCTTCGGCCAGAGCTGTCTGGCCGCCCGGCGACTGGTCGAAGCGGGTTCGCAATTCATCAGCGTGTTCTGGGATGGCTTTGGTCAGTTCGGCAACTGTGGCTGGGACACGCACAACAACCACTACCCCCGGCTGAAGGAGTACCTGCTCCCCGGCTTCGACGTGGCCTACTCGGGGCTGATCCGCGACTTGAAAGCGCGCGGCCTCCTCGATGAGACGCTGGTGATGTGCATCAGCGAACACGGCCGCACGCCGCAAATCGACTCGAAGCCGAAGGGAGCGGGCCGTCACCACTGGTCGCGCGCCTACTCGGCCGTCTTCGCCGGCGGCGGCATCGCAAAGGGCAAAATCGTCGGCGCCACCGACAAGATCGGCGGCGACGTGAAAGACTGCCCCGTCTCGCCGAAAGACGTGCTGGCGACGTCGCTGCATTTGCTGGGGTTCGACCCACACGCGACGGTGCCGGACCTGCAAGGGAAGCCGATGCCGGTGGTGGGGGAGGGGGCGGTGCGAGGGGAGATGGTGGGGTAGGATGGCCGTGAAGGAGGCTTTATGATCGAGTTGACCCAACAACAGCAGCAAGCCGTGGATGCCGGCGGCGAACCTCGACTGATCGATCCGCGCACGCGCAAGGCTTATGTGCTCGTAGCCGAGGATAAATTCGGGCGTCTCCGGGGTCTGCTGGCGGACGATGACGAATTCGATATGCGCGGGATCGCCGCCCTGGTCGATCGCGTGATGCGCGAGGACGACGCCGCCGACCCGACGCTGGCGTTCTACCAGCAAAAGTATGGAACGAAGTCATGATCCGGCGCGGCGACGTGGTCATCGTCGACTTTCCGTTTACCGACACCGGCCAATCCAAGTTCCGCCCAGCCCAACGGTTCGCAGTTTACGAAAGGACTGAACCCAACTCGTAACGCCGTCGTCATCTCTGGACGGGATTAGCAATGGAGGCGAGATGTCGAACAAATCGCGGCGGGAGGGGTTGTTCAATCTCTTCAGCAAGAATTTTGAAGCGGTATGTCGGCAATGTCCGGATCTCCCCACTGCTCTAGACAGTGTGGTTTGTCCACTCTGTCGACGGGTGTTTGGTGGAGATGCCTTGGAGGCGTCACCCGATGGCGGGAACCCAATACTGAGTCTTGAGCATTCGATCTCGGCCAAAGTAGGTGGAACGGACCGAACTGCAACGCTTGTGTGTACCGAATGCAACAACCGAGACGGAAATCGTCTCGATGCTCACATCGTGAATCGCCTCGAAACAGAAGCATTCTTGAGGGGGCATAGTGACCGGCCGATGAAGTCCAATTTGATCGTTGGTGGCCAGAAAGCAAGTGTCAACTGGAGTTTTCGAGGCGGCAATGCACCGAATTCCGACATTTACATTGTTGAGAAGGCGACCCGGAGGCGCACCACCGAAATAATCAATGATGCCCTTAGTCGTGGAACTCCCGGTGAACTGACTCTGAACTTTCCGTGGCGACACAAGCAGCGCGTTTCTCAGGTCGCAATGCTCCGGATGGCATTTCTTCTAACTTTTAGGAAGTTTGGATATGCCTTCGCCTTGAACGAATGCATGGATCCAGTTCTTAGACAAATCAATTGCCCAGAAGAATTGCTGCTGCCCAGCGCATTTTGTCTCGACTTCGACCGTCCTGTAATCGACGACAATGCAATTATGATCGTAAAAGAGCCCAAGGAGTTCCGATCACTAGTTGTGATGCTGAACATGCGGGTTCAGAAACACATCGTCTCGAAGGGAGTGATTCTGCCAGGACCGTTCGATACTGATCTCGGCATTTATGAACGGCACGACGTATTGCGAAGCAAGGGAGAGAAGTTCAAATGGACGGGTGCCAACCTTAATAAGTGTGAAATCGATCTGAACGAGCCTGACGCAGCGTTCTTCTTGTTTCAGATTTGGACGCTTTGCTGCCCTGATTGAAATCCGCCGATCGAGGTCGGTAAACTCTGTCGCCCCGTGCCCGCCTCATCCTGCGTCACTTTTCTGAAACCCCTCCACCGCATCCGCGACGGACGTAAATCGATCCGCCACGCCGAGGCGGACGTCCAAATGGGCACGCCGCAGGCGGTCGCGGACTGACGAGCGCGCTTCGACGATTTGCAATCGGATGTTTTGGGCGGCAAGCTCATCCGCCAGAAGGGCCAGCGTTTCCGCGCTTTGCAAATCCAATTGCGGGGAACCGGAAAGATCCAGCACGACAAGCCTGGGCGGCGGGGCTTGTGCGTGGACACGATTCAGCACGTCGTCGCGCACGTGCTCGACATTGAAATAAACCAAGCTCGCCTCCGGTCGAACGATCAGCATGTCGGAGATGGGTTCGTTATCCGGATGCCGTTCGCGGTCGGAGTAGCGCCTCGTGCCCGGAATGCGACCGAGAATTGCCACGTGCGGGTGCGACGAGTGGCGAATCATCTGCACGAGCGAGATCGCGGCGCCGATCATCACGCCGCGCAACAGTCCGGAGAAGAGAACGCCCACGATGGCGGCCATCGCCACGATGTATTCCGAGCGGTCGCCGTGCCAGAGATGTCGAAGCGCTTTGAAGTTGAACAGGCCCGACACGGCCACCAGCACCACGGCGGCCAGAACCGGCTGCGGAAGATTGCGGAGGAGCGGCGACAGAAAAAGGATGACGAGGAGGATGATCCCGGCGGAAATGACCCCCGACAACGGCGTGCGCGCGCCGCCTTCTTCATTGACGAGTGACTGCGACATGCCGCCGCTGATTGGGAATCCACGGCCCAGGCCCGCGGCAAGATTGGCGGCCGCCAGGGCGAGGAATTCTTGATTGGCGTCGAAGCGGCCGCCATATTTGGCCGCAAAGGTGCGACCGATCGCGGCCGTCTCCACCGAGGCCAACAAGAAACACGCCAAGGCCAGCGGCAGAATGTTGTTGAGGTCTTGCCATTGAAGGCCCGGCAAGCCGAGCGTCGGCACACCTTGCGGCACGTCGCCCAACAACTTCACTCCGAGCGCGCCGGGATCGAGAATCGACGCCACCACGATCCCGCCGATCACCACGAATAACGCCACCGGCTTATGCTTGAAGACCAGCTTCCCCAGCACGAGTATGGCCAGGGCGGCACCGCCGAACGCAAGCGAGGGAAGATTGGTGTCGTCGAGGTTCCTGAAGAAGTCGCCGCTGTTTTCCCAGAAGTTGCCGTGTGCCCCGTGCAAGCCAAACAATTTGGGCAACTGCGTACTGGCGAGGAACAGGGCGACCCCGCACTTGAAGCCGATCATGACGCTTTCGGAAATGAAGCTGACGATCGCGCCCGCCTTGACCAGCCAGGCGACGACGGCGATCAGCGCCACCAGCAGCGCGGTTCCCGCCGCCAGAACGCCAAAGCGCTTCGCGTCGCCGTTCGCGATCCCGCCGAGCGACGCGCCGATGAGCAGTGAGATGGCGGACGTCACCGTAATGGACGTCAGGCGCGAACTACAAAACAGCCAAAACACGAGGCCGCCGAATAGACACGCGTAGAGCCCGGCCTCGGGCGGCAGCTTGGCGAGTGATGCATCACCCAGCGACGCGGGCAGCAGATAGGCGGCCAGCGTGACACCGGCAATGAGATCGCCGCGGAGCCACGCAAGATTGTAATTGCGCAGCCAGGTCAGCGCTGGCATCCAATGTGCGAGCCGACCGGTTCTCGTGGTGGTCGATGGGATGGACGGGGCCATGTGCGCTCAATTCCCTGGCCTCCAGGTCAATTACAAGGTTTTGCCGAATTTGACGTTGCTTAACAATAGAGGGGCCGGTCATTCCGGCCCCTCCCGTTCGATCGCAACATCGACGCCGCTTCTTATTTATCTTTCTTCTCTTCCTTCGGCTCCTCGACGCCGTACTTCTTCACCTGCTCGAGGATGTACTTCTTCAGCCCTGGGTTCTCGCCGCCGGCGGCGACTGCTTTCTCGCCGGCTGACTTAGCGGCCGCCTTGTCGCCGGCCGCGTCGTGAGCTGTGGCCAGCAGCAGTTGCCCCTGCCAGTCCTTGTCGCCCTTGAGCGCTTTCTCAGCAAGCGTCACGCCCTCGGCGGCGAGCTTCTTGGCCTTCTCATCGCCGGCGGCGACGTAGGCCGAGGCCAGGCGGATCGTCGCGCCGGCGTCGTCGGCCCCAGTCACTTCGCGATCCATCTCGGCGGCCTTGACTGCGAGCGCCACGAGTTCCTTCTCACCCTTGGCCGCGTCGGCAAGGAACGCCTGTCGCACCGTGCGCAGGGCCGACACGTCGTCGCGCTTGGCCGCTTTCGCCACCGACTTCTCGCCGATCTTTTGAGCGTCGGCAAAGCGCTTGTTCTTGATCAACAGCTCAAGCCGCGGCGACAGCAGATAGGGCACGTCCGCGAACGACGGCCGGGCGGCGAGAATTTCGTCCATCGCCTTCTGGCCGGCGGCGGCGTCCTTGTTTTGCGAAGCCTCGTACGCCTTATCGAAATCCTTGTCCGCGGCTTCCATGTCGGCGGCACCCTTAACCGGGTCCCAGGTGCCGGCGAGCACTTGCGGCAACACGATGTCGAGGAACAGCGGGTGGCCGATGTAGGCGATCTTGCCTTCTTTGTTCACCACGAACGAACACGGGATGCCGCCCTGATTGGCCGCCTTCATCCAGGCCGTATGTGTGGCGTCGGTCGTGCCCCAGGCGAAGTTGTAACCGAGCTTCGGACCGCGCTTGCCGACGAATTTTTCGGCCTTGTCGATCTGATCCTGAGCGGTGCTGCTGAAGCCGATGACGGTCACGCCCTTCGCCTTATATTCCTCGGCCATGTCGGCAAGGTGCGGCATCATGGCGATGCACGGCCCGCACCACGTGGCCCAGAACTCGACGACGTAGACCTTGCCGTTCTCGAAACGGTCGACGGGCCCGCCCTGAAGCCACTTGTCGGCCACAAATTTCGGCGCCGGATCGCCGACCTTGAGCGTCGGCTCCGTTTTCTTCGGCGGCTCCTTCTTGTCCTGGGTGAACGCGGCCGGGGCCACGATCAACGCGGCAAGGGCCGCTGCGAGCAGGGTGCGCATCGAGAGATCTCCTGGGTTCCGTGGGCAAAAGAGGTAAGTAGAGTGTATTCAGAGGGGCAACGCGAAAGCAGTCCGTTACACGTACGAAAAGACTGACGAATTTTCCTGCTCGCTCGTCTAATTACTGAGGCGTGCCCCAATCGCGCAGCCATGCTGTAACGCCAATTCGTTTAATAACCAGACCCACTGAAACTCTCCCAACGATTACTATGCTCGCGATTCCCTTCTTGCTCGCCGCCGCGTTGCCCGCTGCTGACTCCCAGCCTTCCGTCAAGGACGTACGGGCGACCGTCGACAAGAGCCTGCCGTTCCTGGAAAAGAGTTCGGCGACGTGGCGCACGGAGAAGAAGTGCGTGACCTGCCATCAGGTCCCTTTCACTCTCTGGGCGTTGAACGACGCCAAGGCCCGTGGCTTCAACGTCGACGCGGCCAAACTCGACGACATAACCAAGTGGGCCATCGATTTTTGCGCCACCAACGAAAACAACGGCAAGAAGACCGGCGGATTCCACCTGACTTCCGTGGATCTGATTCTGTCGCAAGCGGCGATGCCGCCGCGTGAAGACGCGCTCAAGGTCTACCCGCTGTTCGAGTCGCTGTTCGCAACTCGACAGAAGGCCGACGGTTCGTGGCGCGAAGGCAACCAAGTCAAGATCGCCAACGCCGAGCGCGAGGCCGACGAGGTCGACACCATGTGGACGCTGCTCGCCCTCAAGTCACTCGAACTGCTTGGCGACAAGATTCCCTCCGACACACGCAAAGGCTTGACCGCCGAGCGCGACAAGGCGCTCGCGTTCCTCAAGGACGCGAAGCCGGGCAAGCGCGTCGACTGGCTCGCCTTGCGCATGCTCGTTGCGAAAGAGTATGAGTCATCGGAACGAGCCGTGGAGTTGCAAAAGGAACTGCAAAAGGAGCAGAACGCCGACGGCGGCTGGGGCTACGTCCGCGGCGGCGCGAGCTATCCGCACACGACGGGCGAATGTCTCTATGCTCTCGGCACCATGGGCCAGACGGGCGATGACGCCGGCGTCAAACGGGCCTGGAAGTTCCTAATCGACGGCCAGCAACCCGACGGCTCGTGGAAGGCTCTCAGCCGGCAATCCTTCAGCACGAACCCGGGCAAGATCACGCCGATTTCAATTCACTGGGGCACCGCCTGGGCGACGTTGGGCTTGATGAAGACGTTGCCGAAGTAGGCGACAGCGTTTTCACGATCCATATCCGGCGAAGTGGGCAAAGGGGCTCTCGTGGCACCCCGACTGGTGGCCCGCGACCCGCAACTACGGTTCTGGAAAAGGAAATGTCCGGCGATATTTTTGAGGTGAAAACACGCTCT
>DATANR010000081.1:0-3485 GCA_036266155.1 Gemmataceae bacterium
CGACCAGCGGCGTCAATTGCTCCGCTGGAATCGCAATGCCGCAAACGGTCCGCGTGCCGGGCTTCCCTGCCATGCTCGAACAAAAGCATCAAAACCGATTTTCGTAAAGACCGATTTCCACCGGGTTATTGAGAAATGACCTTTTGAACGAGTTCTGGGTGTGTGAGCTGGAGCAGAACGTACTTAAAAAAATCGTCGAAGGACGGCCTCAATAATCCGCGAACGTTCTCGATGAGAATCGCCCTTGGCCTGATTTCACGAGCTGCTCGAGCAACTTCTCCGAACAGATTTCTCGGATCCTTCCCGCCTTTGTGGTTGCCACCAATCGAGAATGGTTGGCACGGCGGCCCCGCAACTAGTAAATCCACCGGATCGCTGATGAACGAGTAATCGGCTTCGCAAACATCCTCTTCGTACAGGGGCCAATGAATTACCGGGTCGATCTTTCTCTCTTTGTTCTCCCGAATCGTCGCGCAGCAGTCTCGGTCACGCTCAAAAACTCCCAGATGCGAGAACCCAGCGAACGAGACGCCGAGCGCCAAGCCGCCGGCTCCTCCGAAAATCTCAACCGCGGTCATCCCGTGTCCTCCAGGAACTCCGCGACAAGTTTCGCTAGCCGTTGTCTGTCTTTCAGACCGCATTCCCAGATCACCAGACACGACCAGCCCGACTTTTCCAATCGACGCTGGTTAACCAAATCTCGTTTGCGGTTCGCCTGTAGCTTGGGCTTCCAGAAGTCCAAGTTGCTCTTTGGCCACCGGCAGAGTGCGCATCCCTTGTGGCGATGCCAGAAGCATCCATGCACGAAAATGGCCTTCTTTAGCGACCGAAATACGAGATCGGGCTTTCCTGGCAGGTCTTTTCCGTGCAGGCGGTATCTGTATCCCATTTGATGGACGAGCCGACGAACGACCATCTCGGGCATTGTGTTCTTGTGGCGGATACGGCTCATCCGCTCGCTTCGCTCCTTGGGTGACATCGTGTCCATCGATCACCCCCGCCAGCTGTCTCGCCCAATACACTTCCCGACATCTTGACACAGGCAGCCGCGTTTCGCAATAAAGGTAGGCCTCATTCAGTGGAGTTTCCGCCTTGAACACGTGAACTTGTCGTCCCTTGAGTTGACCCTCCGGGATGAGTATCTTTGTGAGAGTGAGGGAAGCTGACATGACTCAGGTAGGCCGATGGATTCTTGACTGGCAGGACCGCAGTCGCGATCCCGACCGTCGAGTCCGCATTGCGGCCGATTCGATCGACGAGGTTCGCGAAGCCATCGAGCGGCTGCTCACGGGCTCTACTTGGACTCCACCTGATGCCGAAGAGTTCGCCGGTCCTGATGCTTTGCCAGCTTTCCAGGTATTCAAAAACGAGCTGATGGACATCGCCGACGACAAGCAAATCTTCGATCTCTGGTCCGGCGTCAACTTCGAGTGCGATGATGGCGCCCTCGAAATTATTCGCGAACGCTGAATCAGACGGGGGTGATCGTTCGGCCCGGCGTCGGGCATCTGGTGTCCGTTCCCGGCGTGGAGTAGCGTGGAGATGTGGAACGAGACTTCTCCATGAAAGAGCCAGCAATCTATCACGAGCGTGACTTTCAACTGACGTTGCTCAACCACGGAACGAGGGAGCAAATCATTCAGTGGCTGGTATGGAACGATCCCAACGGGACCTACACCGATCGCGACTCCGGAACCGACGACATGAATGCGATTACCCTTGAGGTCGCACGGATCGTCATGCGAGATCAAATCTCCCGATCATAATCTGCGGATATATCGTCGACGCTTAAGCAGAGAGCAGCGACTCGTACCGATCGGCAAGCCGGTACTTCCGCCCCTTTGTCGACGGGTTCTCGACAGCCAAGAATTTCTCCTTCACCCATTTCGCACACAGCTTCCTTGCCATCCGCGGCTTCATCTTGAAGTACGTCGCGACGTCCTTCGACGTGACAATCCGCGTCCGGCGAAACAGCCCCAGAGCGTTTCGCTGTTGCGGCGACAGATTGCGAAGGGCAAGGCTCTGGTCAGTCCCCTGACTGCGGCTTGCTTCTTCCGCCCGTGATCGCACTTTCCCGAAGGCATCGGCCATGCCTACACAGAAGTACTCGACGAAGGGCGTTACATCCCCTTCCGCTCGACCGAAGTAATAGTTGTGGCTCGTGCCGACAGAAAGCCCGGCGTAGTAGCCGTCGAGATTCGCCGCGTAGTACTCCTCCAGTGAGTAAATCCCCTTCAGCCCATAGCCGCTGCGATGCAGAAGTAACGTCGTCAGCAGCCGCGCCGTCCGGCCATTTCCGTCGAAGTAAGGGTGAATCGTTGCGAACTGGTAGTGGGCCAGCGCCGCGACGACCGGGGCCGGCAGCTCCCTTGCATCGAGAGAGGTTGAAACCCATCGCACCAGGTCTTTCATCAAGGCAGGGACATCCTTGGCTTCCGGAGGCATGTACACGGTGCGACCGCTCCGAGCGTCCCGAATGACGTTTTGCCCGTCGCGGTAAGGCGTCGCCTTCGGCTTGCCCGTCATGACGAGGCCGTGGATCGTACGAATGTCCTTCTCGGTCAGTGCAGCCTTCGTCCGGCCGAGTCGCTCGACGTGCTCCATTGCGGCGAAGTAATGGCGCACTTCGGCCTCGTCCCGCTCACGGCCGGGGAAGTTCCCCTCTCCTTCGACAACCTTCTCCACCTGCGACGCGGTGAGCTGGTTGCCCTCGATTTGTGTCGAGAAATGCGTGGAGAGCAGCCTCGCCGTTCGCCGCAAAGAGTCGAGCATGGGTGCCGTAAGCGGCAATCCGGCAACGACCTGACGGTCCGCTTCAATCGCCATGAGCGCCTTTGCGATTTTGCCGTTGATGCGATAATTGGGCTCGAACATGGGATTGGCTCTCTGCCACGAGCCTACAGGTGTGTCAAGAAAGTGTCAAGAAAGTGTCGAGAAATTTGGCCGGAAAAACGTGCCGTTGACTACCGCCTTCGCACTTCCTTCGGATGCTTACCCCAAGGGGTAGGGGGAGCAGTCCGCTCGCGGCGGCGCCGGGGCGCTGCCCCGACTGGCGCGCCACTTTCGCCTACCGCCCTTGCCCCAGGATTGGGTTGCCGGGACGAGAGAGCGGGCAAGCGCACGACGAACTCGCTGCCCTTGCCCGGCCCGTCGCTATGAGCGGTGACGAGGAGGTGCCCGCCTCTGTCCGAGCGGCTCATCCCGCAATCGTTGCGTCTCCCCAGGGACTCGGCATGGCACTTGCGATTCACCCACATGTGCCTGCCTTCTTAGTTCTACTGTATGTCGTCTTGACGGCGCAGAAGTCCGTCGGCCACAATCGCTTCCATTGATGTTTTCTCCACGGAAGGAGCGGCCATGGATGGGCGTTTCGATCCTCGTCTGCGGGAGATCTTGCATCAGGCCGAACTCGGTCCCGACGCGCTCACCGGGCTGATCAGCCGGCTGCGTGACTTTGTCCGACCCTTCGGCGACTTGTTGGTCGG
>DATANR010000082.1:0-4165 GCA_036266155.1 Gemmataceae bacterium
CCGACCAACAAGTCGCCGAAGGGTCGGACAAAGTCACGCAGCCGGCTGATCAGCCCGGTGAGCGCGTCGGGACCGAGTTCGGCCTGATGCAAGATCTCCCGCAGACGAGGATCGAAACGCCCATCCATGGCCGCTCCTTCCCTGGAGAAAACATCGATGGAAGCGATTGTGGCCGACGGACTTCTGCGCCGTCAAGACGACATACAGTAGAAGTAGCTGAATTCGTAAGAATTCAGTTCTAGCTGGCCGAAGAACTGAATTCTCACGAATTCAGCTACACATAGGACCGGCCTCAGAGTATTCCAAAAGCAAATCTCGCTGCCGCTTGCTTGGACGTCCGGTCGAAAGTAAACTCTAGTAAGTTGATTCCCGCCGGGCCGATGCTCCCCTGTTGGCCTATTTGACCTTTTGGCCGCCCGAGAGACTTTTGCAATGCGGCGTTGTTGCGCCATCGCGCTCCTGGCGGCCATCCCGGTGTGCGCCGACGAACCGTCTCGGCCTCCCATACAACCCGCGGCTGCCGGAGTCGTTGGCAAAACAACTTCGTTCCTGAACGAGGTCGTGCCAATTCTCACGCGTCAGGGATGCAACCAGGGTTCGTGCCACGGCAAGGGGGCAGGGCAGAACGGCTTCCGCCTGTCGCTCCGCGGTTATGCGCCGGACATGGACTATCGCTGGATTACCCGCGAGTTCAACGGCCGGCGAATTGAAGGGGCCACGCCGGAGTCGAGCCTGTTCCTTCGAAAGCCAGTCGGCGACGCTCCCCACGAGGGCGGGAAAGTCTTTTCCCGTGAGAGCCGCGAATATGAGGTTCTGCTCGAATGGCTGAAAGCCGGGGCATCTGGTCCGAGGGCGGATGATGCGAAGCTGCTCAAACTTGAGTTGGCATCTGGCCCGCGCGTCTTGAAGAAAGGCGATCAACAACAATTGCAGGCCATCGGCGAATTCTCGGATGGCTCGCGACGCGACGTCACCTGGTTGACCAAGATCGAGTCGAACGATGCTGGCGTCGTGGCAGTCACGCTGGATGGTCATGTCACCGCCCGACGTAATGGCGAGACCGCCATCCGAGCGTCATTCCAAACGGAAGTAGCCGTCGCGGTGATGGCGGTTCCTTTCGACACGTCCGTCGACCCGGCACGGTTCGCGGTCAAGAACAACTTCATTGATGAGCATGCGTTCGCCAAACTCGCGGCCTTGCACATCGAACCATCCGAACTTTGCACCGATGAAGAGTTCATTCGTCGGGCGTTTTTGGACGCGGCCGGCACGCTGCCGACGGCCGACGAGGTGCGAGCCTTCCTGGCCGATTCCGCGAGCAACAAGCGTGCAAAGCTGATCGACCAGATTCTTGAGCGTTCCGAGTTCGTCGACTACTGGACGTTGCTCCTCGGTGACCTGCTGCAAAATCGCAAGGAACGCGATCACGACGTCCGCGGCATCAAGGGTGTCCGCGACATGCACGCGTGGCTGCGGCGACAGGTCGCGGCCAATCGACCGTGGGATCAGATTGCTCGCGACGTCCTCACCGCCACAGGCTCAACCGCGGAGTCGCCGCAGATCGGCTACTACGTCGTGACCGTCGGCGAGAATCGCGAGGCCGAGAAATCGGAGGTTGTCGGATCGGTCGCACAGGCTTTCCTCGGCACACGGATCGGCTGCGCTCAGTGCCACAACCATCCGCTCGAAAAGTACACGCAGGACGATTACTACCACTTCGCTGGCTTCTTCTCGCGCGTCCGCATGGAACGCAAAGATGCGAAGATGGGTCCGACACTATTGAAGGTCGGGCATCCGGATCCCAACCAGAACAAGGAACCGATCGGCGTCCGCCAGCCGCGGACCAATGAGTTTCTAAAGGCCCGGCCCCTCGATCGTTCGCTGACGGACATCAAGCCCGGCGACGATCCACGCAAGAGGCTCGCTGAGTGGATGACCGATCCGAAGAACGAGTTCTTCGCCGGCGCCATGGTGAACCGCATCTGGCGCCATTACCTGGGCGTCGGCGTCGTCGAGCCCGTCGACGACTTGCGTGCGACCAACCCGCCGACGAACCCGGCCCTTTGGAAGGCGCTCGTGAGCGAATTCGTTGAGCACAAGTTCGACCTCAAGCATGTGATGCGTCTCATCCTGAATAGCCGAACGTATCAGCTTTCGAGTACCACGCGGCCGACGAATGAGACCGACACGCGTTTCTATTCGCACTACTACGCGCGCCGGCTGCCGGCCGAAGCGATGCTCGACGCGATCAGCCTGGCGACCGGCGTGCCGGACAAGTTCCCCGGCTACCCGGTCGGCCTGCGCGCGATCCAATTGCCCGACCCCGGCATGAATTCGTACTTCCTCTCGCTCTTCGGCCGCTCCGACCGTGTCACCGCATGTGCCTGCGAACGCAACGGCGACGTGACGATGCCGCAACTCCTGCACTTACAGAACGGCGACTCGGTCGTGCAGAAGATTCGCGCGAGCGACGGGAAGCTGGCGACGTGGTTGAAGAATATTCCCGACGCGGACAAGCTGACCGACGAGATGTTCCTGTCGACATTGTCGCGCATGCCGACGGCGGACGAACGGAAGGCTGTGAAAGAGTTGCTGGCGAACGGCGATCCGAAGGACGAGGTGTTCCGCGATTTGCTTTGGGCGCTGTTGAATTCGAAGAACTTTGCGTTTAACCATTGACCTCAGCCCTCTGGTACAATGGCAACATTGCTTGCGGACGGCTTTTGGTTGATTTTGACGATTTATCGAGTCGTGCCGGGGGCAGTGAATGTTTGACGTGCAGCTCAACCGCCGCAACTTCCTCCGCGTCGGCGGCTTGACGTCGTTTTCGCTGGCCCTTCCCGACCTGCTGCGCATGGAGGCCGCGGCGGCCCCGGCGACCAAGGGCAAATCGCGTGCAAAGTCCGTCATCCTTGTCTATCTCGGCGGCGGATTGTCGCATCACGATAGCTTCGACCTCAAGCCGGACGCGACGCCGGAAGTGCGCGGTAAATACAAGCCGATTGCATCCAATGTTCCTGGCCTTCAGGTCGGCGAACTGTTGCCGCTGATGGCGCGCACGATGGACAAGGTCGCCCTTGTGCGTTCGCAATCGCACAACAACGACCACCACGAGACAGCCACCAATTGGGTCATGTCCGGCCGCTTCGGCTCGGCGTTCGGCGACTTCCCGGCGATGGGCGCCGTCGTCGCACACGAGACCGGTTTCAGTGGCACTTTGCCGCCGTACGTGTCGATTCCCCGCAATCCTTCGTTTACGTGGGAACTGGGGCGGAGTGCATTCCTCGGCGGCCGCTACGAGTCGTTCAAGGCCGGCGATCCGAGCCAGCCCAATTACACGGTGCAGGACGTTTCACCGGCGGAAGCAGTGACCGCGAAGAACGTCGAGCGCCGCGCCAAACTGCTCGATGCCGTCGACGGGCTCGCCAAGAAAGTCCACGCGAACGATCAGATTCAGACGTACGACGAGTTCCGCGGCCGTGCGGCGGCGATGATCCTTTCCGGTGAGGCGCGTCGAGCATTTGCCGTCGAGGAAGAATCGGATCGCCTGCGCGATCGCTATGGCCGAACGACCTTTGGCCAAAGTTGCATGATGGCCCGCCGGCTCATCGAGGGCGGCGTGCGCTTCGTTACGGTCAACTACGGCGGCTGGGATCATCACGCCAAGGTGTTCGAAAGTCTCGACAAGAAGCTGCCGGAATTCGATCGCGGCTTCTCGTCGCTCGTCACCGACCTGTGCGAGCGCGGCCTCATCGATGACACGTTGGTCCTGTGCATGGGTGAGTTTGGCCGGACGCCAAAGATCAACAAGGACAACGGCCGCGACCATTGGGGCCCGGCCGGCTCGCTGATCTTCGCTGGCGGTGGCGTTAAGCCGGGCAACGTCATTGGCGCGACCGACAAGCAAGGCGCTTATGCAACGAAGCGACCGGTGAGCCCCGCCGATGTGGCGTACACCGTTTTTGATTCGCTCGGGATCGATCCGCGCAAGCAACTCGTGACGCCGGACGGCCGGCCCGTGGAGATCCTCGATCAGGGCGAGGTGGTGCGGGAGCTATTTTAGTGAGCGAGTTAACGGAGCCGTCGGCCGGGAAAATGCGGCGGAGACCGAAGCGCAGTGAGGTCGACGCCGTCACAGGCAAAGTCGGCGTCGACCGCGCGGCGC
>DATANR010000083.1:0-5104 GCA_036266155.1 Gemmataceae bacterium
CGGATCAGCTTTGCGTAGCCTCCAGTTTTGAGAAACCACCGATAAGGTTGGCGGACGGCATGGAATGGACGAGTGAACTGTTTATCGAGAAAGAGGCCGAGGCTTTCGTTACTGTGTTGTTCAATTTGGTCAGCAATGCAAGGAAGTATACTAAGGCACACGGTAACAACGACGAGCATATTGCTATTTTTGTACGACAAACTCGCATTGGTGACCAAGAATGGATTTGCTTTGACGTAGACGACGCGGGACGTGGCTTGCCGCCAGATGAAACGACATGGGAAGATCTGTTTGAGCCGGGTAGGCGATATGTTCATCCTGATAGCGCAATCCCCGGTTCAGGAAATGGGTTGTTCTTTGCTAGAACTATTTGTAAGGTCGTTTTAGGAGGTGTCTTTGAGACGCCAAGACGGAGTTCGCGCGGCGGCGCGCTATTTTCGTTTCGAATTCCATTTGAGTTCATGAGCGACCGGCGCCATTCTTGCATTCATTAACGGAGGTGTATATGGCTTCGATTATCGTAGTGGACGACAAGCCGAAGTTTCTAGCGCTTCACAAAGGTGCTCTTGAGGCTGCGGGGCACGATGTCATCCCCGCTCCTGGCTCATCAGCGGGCGAGGTGTACGAAACTCTTAAAAATCGTCTCGGTGGCAAGCGTGATACAGCTGATTTTCTCTATCTCGATGTTCACTTGGGCAATGACATGTTTGGGGGCATTCATTTGTACAATATGCTCGTCGGCGGAGGCTATCGATACTCCTGGAGCCATACGCTTGTAGTTTCGACTCTGGCATGTGATCCGATTAACCTCGCGGCATGGGACACTACTTCGGCGCGCGAGGATTATTTGATCAGAGTATTTGTCGAGACTGCGCGCATACCATATGAGAACGTATTCCGCGCTTTGTCAGGTGGTCATGGGGCGGTCATGAAAAGAATTGCCGATTTGGCCAAGCAACCGCTAGACACACGGTGTACAGTTTGCGATCAACTTCTGGAATGGCGATGACTTGCAAATGGGGACACGGATCGCGTTTTGGCTTGTCTCGCCGACTAAATCAATAATTCAAAGTGAGCGCTTTCTGAATTGATTCAGCGGAATGTTCGGGAAATATTAACATCGGTGTGCCTGTTGTCTAGCGCTACCGAGGCGAAAGGGGCAACATACGAGAGCCGACGCTAGGTGAACAGTGGCACCGGTCTTGTCGGCAAAGGGCGCTCAGTTTGAGTAAGCAAAATAGAACATCCCCCGCCCCTTCCTCCTCTCCCACCCCATGACCGTCATGACCCGCCTCTCCTCGTTCGCGCTTCTCCTTCTGCCGGCCACGATGTTCGCGGCAGGGCCGGTCTTCGATCCGAAGTCGGCGAAGGTCGACGCCGCGACCGGCATCCACTGGTACGACATCCGCCCGCTCGGCGTCGAGGGGCAAGGGTGGACCGACATCAAGGCGCCGTTCGATCGGTTACCGGCGAAGGCGGAGAAGACGGCTCGGCCGCCGGTGTGGAGTCTGAGTCGCCAGTCGGCGGGGTTGTGCGTGCGCTTCATCACCGATGCCACCACGATTCATGCACGCTGGACCGTCACGGGCAAGAACCTCGCCATGCCACACATGCCGGCGACCGGCGTGAGTGGGCTCGATCTCTATGTGAAAATGTCGACCGGCAAATGGCAGTGGGTCGCGAACGGTCGGCCAGCTGGCGAGACGACGACTTCGCAGTTGGCGAACGGGCTGACCGCGGGCGAGAAGGAATATCTGCTCTATTTGCCGCTCTATAACGGTGTAACGTCGGTCGAGATTGGCTTGCCGAAAGAGACGACGCTCAAGAAGACCGACGCGCGGCCGGCCGAGAAGGCGGCGCCCATCGTCTTCTATGGCACGTCGATCACGCAAGGCGGGTGTGCGTCGCGGCCGGGCATGGTGCACACGGCGATCCTGGGCCGGTGGCTCGATCGGCCCGTCATCAATCTCGGTTTCTCCGGGAATGGTACGCTCGACATGGACATCGCGGCGCTCATGGGCGAACTGGACGCGGCCGTGTTCGTGCTCGACTGTTTGCCGAATTTGAACGCGGCTCAGGTGGCCCAGCGCACCGAGCCGTTCGTGAGGGAACTCCGCAAGGCGAAGCCGACGACGCCGATCTTGCTCGTTGAGGATCGGACCTTTGCGAACGCGCCCTCGTTGCCGGCACTGGCGAAGCGGAGCGCGGAGAGTCGAGCCAACTTGAAGAAGGCCTTCGATGCTCTCGTCGCAGCCGGAGACAAGAATCTGCATTACCTGCTCGGCGACAAGCTCATCGGCGACGACGGCGAGGGCACCGTCGACGGTTCGCACCCGACCGACCTGGGCTTCCTGCGCCAAGCCGACGTGTTCGCCGAGGCCCTCCGGCCACTGCTGGCGCCGAAGAAATAGCTTGCATGTTGCCGTGTAGCTGAATTCGTGCGAATTCAGATCGGCATGCGCCGAAGAACTGAATTCTCACGAACTCAGCTACACATGCGCCGCATTGCTCTCTTGACACGTTCCCCTGGTCTGCGAAAATTCACGATTGCCACTTGTGTCACCGCTGACCGTAACCACTCACGCGATTCCTAACGACTCTGGTGTCACATGTCGAACCCTCTATCGACATCTCACCACGATCCGGCTCCCCAACCGCGGCCCCGACCATCCGGGCTCCGGCCGGCGCTCGATGTCTTGGAGGAACGCAGCCTGCCGGCCGTGCGGTCGGTGATCCCGCTCGACAGTCCCGCGGACAACACGTCGACGTTTCATACGCTCTACGACGCTCTGCAAAGCTCTGGGCTGGCCGCGGGCGACATCGTGCAGATTGAGGCGGGCTCGTCACCGGGAATGCTCTTCAATTCCTGGATCCCGAATAAATCGAACTTGACCATCCAAGGTAATCCGTCGGTTCCGCTGACAGAGTTGCCGAGCATCGGTTTTGCCAACGCCATTACAATCACTTCCGCCCAGGCCGGCTTCACATTTCAACACATCGGTTTGCGACTGCAAGACAACACATTGACGTTTCAGGGTGATGGAACTTTGCGCGACGTGTATGCGGAAAGCCGCGTCGTTGGCGTGCCAATTCAATTGGATGGGACCATTGCGGCCAACATTATTAACTCACACATTGCGGCATTCAGTGGCGGTACTATCGTGCAACCACTGATTCAGGTAAATACTGCGCCTGGTGCGCATAATTTGATTCAAGGCAACTTGTTTGACAACCTGGATTCGAATAGTCAGACGCCGTTGATCGCCTATTCGGGGGCGAACTCGATCAGTGATGTGATTGAACAAAACACGCTGTTGTGCAATTCTGGACCGATCCTTGTCAACACCGGCGTCGACGGCCTGACGATCCAGGATAACGATATAACTGGCGGTGGATTCAATACGGGCGTCAACGTTGCCGCCGGCGCGAAGAACGTGGCGATTCGCCGCAATTCCATCGAGAACTTTACCACTGGCATCACGGTCGACGCGGGAACGTCCGGGACCACGACGTCCGTAACCATCGCGAACAATCGCATTACCGCGGGCGCGGCAGGCGAGGGCATCGCATTCAACGGTACGACCGGCGCATTGGCCGCCACAGTCGAAGGGAACGAACTGTTCAATAATCAGGTCGGTGTGCTGATCAATTTCCCCGGTTCCGGCATCGACCTGGGCGGCGGAGCGGCGAGCAAGGGCGGCAACAACTTCCGTGGCTTTATGACGACGGCCACCCCTTCGGCCGGCGCGATCATTGTGAACGCCGTGGCCGCTTCCGCAATCGATGCGCGCCTTAACCTGTTTGGCGTCGTTGATCCGGAAACTGTGATATTTGACGGCAACGATAACAACACGCACGGCGACATCGTCGCCGCGAACAAACTGACCGGCAACGCGGCTTACGTGCAGGCGTTGTTTCAACAATTCCTCCGACGCACCGGCGACTTGAACGATCCCAACGATGCGGGCAAGTGGGTGGCACAACTCAACAAGAAAGTGTCGCGGCACGCGGTCGTTCAAGGCATCTCACATTTGCCGGAGGCGCTCGGACTGGTTGTCGACGATTTGTATCGGAGCCTGTTGCACGAGTCGCCGACGCCCGCCCAGCGCACAGCGCTGATCCAACAAATGGCTGACGGCGTCACATCGACGACCCTCGCCCGGCAACTGTTCGCGTCACCTGAATACTCCAATCAATTCGTGTCGCCGGAAGCGTACGTTCAATCGGTCTATTTGAAGTTGCTCGGCCGCTTACCGACGGACGACGAGTTAAACAGCCAGCTCAAGAAGAGCCGCACCGCCATCGCTCAGAAGATCCTGGGTTCCAAAGAGTATCGCGATCTCAAGATCCGCGAACTGATTGGCACGGTTCTCCACCGCGTCGCCGTAGATGCGGAAGTGACGAAGCTGGTAAAGCTGGACCAAAGCCTGGATGCGATTCGCGGCAAGCTCGCGGAATCGTCGGAGTTTTTCGATTTTGGTTGAGCCAGCGAGTCCGTCAAGCATCGTTATGATTGGCGTTGCCGGCTCTCGGGTATTGTGGGAGCTTTGAGAAGTCCATTGATCTGACTGCCTCACTCCGCCAGCGCGAACACTCCCGGCCCGACATTGAAGTAGCGCGCCAGCCGGCCAATCTGCACTCGATTCAGTTTGCGCTTGCCCGCGAGGACTTCCGAAATCGTCGACTCCGCGATGCCGGCCTGTTTTGCTACCAGCACCTGCGTCGCGCCACGGGACTCAATGAGAAAGCGGAGCACGGCAGCGTCGCCGACCGGTCGCATGGGAACGACATTATCTTCGAAGGCTTCAACCAAATCGCTCAAGACATCGAGATAGTCTTGCTCAGGAGCCGACAAAGCACGTTGATCAATCAGCAAATCAATAACCGCGATGGCGGCATCCAGGTCGCCCTTGGAACGCAGTGGTCGCAACGGGAACCGACGGACCAACTCGAGATAGCGATCCTCGCGGGGACCGTAGGTAGCTCGACTTGAAGTTGCGTTTGGTGGTTTTGGCAATTTCACATTCTCCACGAGCTGTCGCCAATCTCAGCGGAGCCCGACGCGCCAGCGAGGTTTCGACTCAAAACCTGGCTGGCGCGTCGG
>DATANR010000084.1:0-6950 GCA_036266155.1 Gemmataceae bacterium
GCCGATTTCGATGACGGTGCCCGCCCCGTCGCCGACGCGCGCCACCACGTTGGCCGAGATGGTCTTGGCACCCGGATCGGTCTTTGCTTCCCAACCCAGTCGAACGATCGTCATCCGCGTCCCGGCGGTCGGGCTGACCGGTGGAATCGTCTGATCGGTCTTCGTGTGATCCTTCAAGAGCGGCAACCATTCAAGCCGGCGGTCGAGGCGCACATGGGCTAGCGCCGCAATCGGTCCCGACGCTGCGCCGAACGGACTACCGGCCAACGCCGAAACCGCGGCATATTCTCGAAAATCATTGTCGTCGACCGAAGCGACCTCCACTCCCGCACACTGGCAGTTCACGTCGGCAACGCGAATCGTGATCGGCTCCGCGGTGTGGCTTTGGCACCAGAAATCGAAGTGGCCCGGTGTACCGATTTCGAGGATCGGGTCCCAGTACTTGATCGAGCGATATGCGGGCAGCGGGTCATCGCCCTGGGGCGCGGCCTTCGTGAGCCCGAACTTGACCGGAAGTTCTCGCGCAGTCGCGGTCTTTCCCGTTGTTTCCTTGGGGTGATCTGTCGGCGACGGTTCCTCGGTGCTGTACATCCGGATAAACGTGATGCCAAACACCAAGCCGACAACCAGCACGATGGGAAGGGCGACCTTGGTAAAGGAGTTCATATCGTTCGGCTTGTGAAATTAGTGCTGTGATCGTTTTTGGTGAAGCGGCTCGGCCGAGCCACTTCACCACTTTACGCCCGTCGGCAAAGTCCGGTTCAATCCTTCTTAAGTACCTTGCCAGCCGCATCCACCGGGCCGGCCGCGACAATGACCAGGCGATCCGGATGCAAGTACTTCTTCGCGACGGCCTGCACATCCTCCGGCGTAACCGCCATGATCGCTTTCCGGTAGTCGTTCAAGTAATCGGCGCCGAGCTTAAAGCGATCGATCGCCAATAACAAGTCGGCCGCCGACTCGCAGGTCGTCAACGTAAACGCGAGGCTGCCGGACAGGTACTTTTGCACGTCCTCGACTTCTTCCTTCGTCGGCGCCTCGTCGCGGATGCGGTTGATTTCCTTGAGGAAGCCAGCCTTCACCTCGGCAAATTTATCGGGAAACGTACCAATGTACCCCGTGAAGGTGCCCAACTCTTCGCCCGCGTTCTTGGTAATCCCAGCTTCCACCGTGTACGCCAGCCCTTGGCGATCGCGCAGGTTGCCCGACAACCTGTCCGTGAACCCGGTGCCGGTGCCGAGAATGTAATCGAGCACGAGCAGCTTGTAATAGTCCGGATTGTCGCGCTTGACGCCGAGATGCCCGAGATACACGGTCAGTTGCGCGGCCGACGGTTCGCTGATGATCTGCTGGCTCGCCTTGGTCGGATCCGGCGGGGCTGGCACATCAAGCTTCGGCAACTTGGCCGACTTCCAATCGGCCGTCTTCTTCTTGATGTCTGCGACGATCTTTTCGCTGTCGAAGTCGCCGACGACCGCCACGACCGTGTTGTTGGGGACAACGACTTTCTTGTGGAACGCCTTCAGGTCCTTGGCCGTGAGCTTTTTGACGACGTCTGCCTTCGCGCTCGGCCGGCCGAGCGGATGGTCGCCGTAGATCGCCTTGCGAAATGCCCGCATGGCCTGTGTCTCCGGCCGCTTATCATCTTCGGCGAGCGACGACAGAAGCTGATCTTGCTTCGACTCGATCTCATCCTTGCCGAACTTCGGATGGAGCAGACAATCGAAAAGCAAATCGAGCCCCAGATCGGTGTCGTCGGCCAACACCTTGACCGACCCGCCGGAAGCGCCCATGTCGATGGAGCCGCCCGTGTCTTCGATGAGCCGAGCGATCTCTGGCCCGCTACGGGTCGCGGTACCTTCTTCGAGCAGAATGCCCATCAGCGCCGCGACGCCGACTTTGTTCGCCGGCTCATGCATACGAACCTGAGCGACACTCGCATGAGCGACGACCATCGGCAAACGGTGATTCTCGAGCAGGATGAGCTTCAGGCCGTTGTCCAGCATGACCGTCTTCGCGGCTTTCAAATCGAAGCTCGCGCCGAACTTGGCATCCGGCTCTTTGCCAGCCCGTTCCGCGGGCTTCTTGGCAGGCGGCGGGCCCTTGCCGGGCGCCGACTCCTTGGCGATTGACTCCACGATCACCGGCTTGCGATCGACCAAATACTGTTTGGTGACGCGCTTCACGTCGTCGGCCGTCACCTTGAGCAGATCGGGCAGATAGCGCTGCACGAAGGCCAGGTCGTTATCCAAGACGCCACGTGCGATCGACTCGGTCAGCGCATGAATGCTCTCATGAGCGAACACGTGCGTCGCCAACATCGATCGGCGCACGCGCTTCAACTCGGCCTCCGTCGGGCCCTCATCGGCGAGCCGTTTCAACTCCGCGGCAATGGCTTCTTCAACTTTGCCGATCTCCTCGGCTTTGAACAGCTCGGCCTGAATCGACACGAAGCCCGGATACCGCCCCGTCGAATTGCTCGACTGAATCGACGTGCACGTGCCGTCCTCTTCGATCAGTCGATGGTGCAGCCGGCTCGTCTTGCCGGTCGTCAAGATCGATGTGACCACGTCGAGCGGAACGGCATCCGGATGGACCTCCTTGACCGAATTGAAGCCATACATCAACCGCGGCGTAGTGAACTTCGAGTCGAACTTCTTCCGCACTGTCTCCGTGCGCGGCTTCTGTTCGTGCTCCGGCTTGCGCGCCGGCAGATCGGCCTTCGGAATTGGGCCGAACAGCTTCTTGATGAATTCAAGCGCGTCCTTCTCGTCGAACCCTCCGGCCACGACCAGCACCGCGTTGTTCGGATGGTACCAGCGGTCGTAATGCTTCTTGATGATCTCGGCCGTCGCCTTCGCGACGTGCTCCTTCTCGCCGATCACCGGATGTCCGTACGGCGTCTTCGCACCAAACAACAACGGCAACAATACCTTTTGCTCCAGGTCCCAGGGCTCATCCTCGTCGCGGTCCAGCTCCGAGATGACGGCCCCCTTCTCTTGTTGAAACTCGTGTTTCTCGTCGATCTTGAGGTTGCGCATGCGGTCGGCTTCGACTTCAAGGCCCGGCTTCCACCGGTCGGCCGCGAAATCGAAGTAGAAGACCGTCATGTCCTCGGAAGTGCTCGCGTTGTTCGAGCCGCCATTGCGTTGCGTGAGCCGATCGATGTCGCCCGGCACGAGCTTGTCGGTCCCCTTGAACATCAGATGTTCGAGGTAATGCGATAGCCCCGTCTGATCGAGTTCCTCGTCGGCCGAGCCAACCTTGTAAGCCACCATTGTCGACACGACCGGCGAGCCGGGCACAGGCTTGAGGAATACGCGCAGGCCGTTCGGCAGCGTCTCGACGCGGACGCCTTCATACAGACCCTGTGCGGTCTTGAGCAGCTTGGCCTCGTCAGCCGCGACGGGCCAGACGATGAGGGCGATGGCAACCACTGCCAGTCGAAAACGCATGTGCGAAGTCCTTCTCGGAGACAAGGGTGGCGTAAGTAGTGTAGCGTGGCTCGGCAAACGGCGGGAGGTCTATTGCATGGTGCGAAAATGCCTTTCGTTCTCAGATACACACACCCCGGAAACGACTTCTGTGCGCATTAGCCGCTACCGGAAGTGCTCCGTCACGCAACTTGTTGCCGCGTCGGAGTGGGGGTTCGCTCGTTGTCGGCAACGTGGCAACGAGTTGCTTAGGGCATGGAAGTGGACAGCGCAACATTCACAATGGGAATGGTTTATGACTTGCCAAGCCCCACGGCCCTTCGCATCAACTCGTTGCCGACCGTCCGAACTTTCACCGACATGACCGACCTCGGCAACGAGTTGTCGGGTTGGATGTTTGGCGCGCGTCGTGAAGTTCGGCTCTGTCCATCTACGAGACAGCTTGCCGCCCGCTACCCCGGCACGGACGTTGCCGAGCGGGCAAAGGGACGAATTGCTGAGTTCAAGAAGTGATCGACCTAGCGCACGTTAAGCCGATAGCGCGGATAGCCGCCGACGCCACGTGACTGGGTCAGTTGGAATGATCGACCGAAGGCCGGCGAACGGATCCAGCCGTCGACGGGCTTGGTTACGATGTAGCCGCGTGAGCCGCAGCGCAGGATTTCCAAAGTTGGCCGCGTGCCGCGCGCATCGGCGAGCCAGTATTCACGGATGCCGGCTTCCCAGTACGCCCGACGCAACAACACCTGATCTTTTTGCTTGGACGAGCGGCTGACGACCTCCAACACCATGTCGGGCGAACCCTGGATTTCCACGAAGCCGGTCTCGGCTCCTTCGATCAGACGAACGCGATCGGAAGCCAGAGTCGCCGCTGACAGAAACGTGGCGTCCGGGTTGCCCGAAATGTCCGCCGTGAAGTTGCTGAGCAGCACGCCGTTGCCGAACAAGAGGCCGAGGTTCTCGCCATCGACAATCGCGGTGAGTACTGCTGCAATCTGCGTCTTGAGAAGGTTGTGGGTGAAGAGTTGCTCTTGCCCCATGTCGGCCCACACCTTTCCGTCCAGCCACCAGATGCGGCCGTGCTCCGGAAAACCGTCCGAGTGGGCCCAGTGGCGGAACGCCTCCAGGTCCTGGACCTCGGCCGGGATATCGAGTTCCCAGACATCGGTAACAATGGTGGCCATGCGGCACCCCTTCCGCGAGCGGACGACGGGTATGATACCCGAATTGGCGGATCGCTCCAGGCTAACTGAGGGCTTGCATGAGGGTGAAGCATCAAGAACAGTCGCCACGTGCGGAAAGCCCAACGGCAGATCATTGCTGCTCGGTTTCGCTGATCGTAACGGGAGCCGATCTCGATCCGGATTTTGTTACCTCTTGTCTGGGTCTTCAACCGGATGGAGCGTGGCGACGGAGAGAACACAAGTCATTCAGTCGCAAGGACGGAACGAAACGAGCATTTGCAAGTATCCACGAGGCAGGCGGCTGGGCCTGTCCAATGCTGTCGGAACAAGCCGCCTAGCCCCTGGAGGATCAATTGACATTCTTGGCTAGAGCGTCTCACAGTCCTCAATAGTGCCCTGAAGACTCTGCGTGATCGCGAATGGGAAGTGGAGCTGGATTGCTTTGCAGCAACTAGCGCGTTCGTGCACTTGCCGATTGCCACGCTGACCGAGCTTGCAGACCTTGGAGTCGAACTCGCAATCACATTCTCGGCCGGTCCTTGGTCGGAGTAAATCCCACATCCAACGTGGCCACCGACAATGGGTGTCCGTGCCGCGTCCAACCGGTTCCGACATCGCCGACTGTTTAGTTTGGCCAACACCTATGACTTCGTGGCATAACATTCCAATATTGTGCGGCTGGATAAGCACAACATTGGAATGTTATGCCACGCCGGACCTGCACGGTCGGACGCATTCCCGTTCATCAAGCCTTTGCATTGCGGCCCTCAGGTCGGTAGCCTAACACCAATTCCGGCGGACGCGACACGCACTTCTCGGGTCGGCCCGATTCCGGATTCTCTCCCACAGGTTGTCCATGTCTCTCCGCATCACCGTTGACGTTTTCAGCGGCCGTCCCAATCCCGTGATCGAACTCGATGGCCGGGAAACCGACGAAGCCCTCGCCCGGCTTCGGACGGCGGACGAAGCCTCGCCGCCCGTGGAGTCGCGCCTTGGCTATCGCGGGTTGATCGTCGAACAGATCGGCGCCAA
Source organism: Gemmataceae bacterium (assembly GCA_036266155.1). Classification (GTDB taxonomy): domain Bacteria; phylum Planctomycetota; class Planctomycetia; order Gemmatales; family Gemmataceae; genus SIAJ01. Next base: position 5,651 of record DATANR010000084.1, read on the forward strand.
GCCGAGTAACCGGCTTCCCAAAATGTTTCGTGTTGCGGGCGGAGCGCTATGACCGGACAATCTCGTCGCCGCGGCAACCGCAAGCGCGCCGAGCACCAGACCTTGATCATTGGTGCCCTCTCGTTTCAACCCCCACAATTGGAGACGGCATGGCCCTGGAACTGCACCGCCGTGATGACGCGGCCGACACCGAGATTCGCCGGACCAAGGTCTTCCCCAAATGGTTGACGGCCGACCAGTATGAAGAAATCCCGCTCGACGAGTCCGAGGAACTGGCTCGCGTCCTGAACGCCACGTTGCCAAAAGAGACGCTGACGGACCTTGTCCGGCTCCTGCGAACCCCAGCGGCGGGTTGAATGTCCGAGCGGGTAACCGGCCCGCACATCCGTATCCAAAATGACAACCCCCGACAGTTATCCCCTCGTCGACATCGCTCTCTCCCGCCGACTCGAACGGGCCGAGGGCGTGAGTTCGGCCCGCTTCGTCGAGGCGATGGCCCGCGTCGCACCGAATATCAAGGCCGAGTGGCTCGAAGTCAACAGCACCTACGCCCTCTTCGCCGGTCTGGACTCGCCGATCACGCAGACGTTCGGCTTCGGCATGTTCGCGACGCCGACGCGTGCCGATCTCGATGCCATCGAAGCCTTCTTTCGCGAGCGCCAGGCGCCGAGCCTTCACGAGGTCAGTCCGCTGGCCGATCCCGCGGCCCTGACGTTGCTCAACGCGGGCGGCTACGAGCCGTTCGAATTCACGAGCATGTTGTTCCGCCCGATCGGCCGCGACCTTCGACTGGGCCGGCCGCTCAATCCACGCGTCATCGCCCGGCCGATCCGCGACGATGAGCGTGATCTCTGGGTCGAGACCTCGGCGACCGGCTGGAGCGAGACGCCGGGCATCGACGCCATGTTCCGTACTCTTGGGCCGATCATCGCAACCTGGGAAGGAGCGCGAGCCTTCATCGCCGAACTCGACGGCCAACCGATCGCGGCCGGCACCGTGATCCTGAGCGAGGGCGTCGCCCTGCTCGCCGGCGCGAGCACCATCCCCGCAGCCCGCAATCAAGGAGCGCAGCTCGCGCTGCTCGACGCGCGCCTGCGTTACGCCGCCGAGCACGGCTGCGACCTGGCGTCGATGGGTGCTCTTCCTGGCAGCGGCTCGCAACGCAACGCCGAGCGGCACGGGTTTCGGATTGCGTACACAAGAATTAAGTGGCAGTTGCGTTGAATTAGGCGAGCCGGGAGCGTCAGCGACCGGTGCAGTTGGTTGGCGCTTTTGCACCGGTCGCTGACGCTCCCGGCTC
>DATANR010000085.1:0-3748 GCA_036266155.1 Gemmataceae bacterium
CCGCCCGATGATGACATTATCGGGCGGCTTACGCCGCTCCGCTCGCCGGAACTTTTAAAAAATGGACTTCGACTAATGCACTCTCTTCGACGCTCATTTGTCTTGTGCGCCGCCCTCGCGGTCGCCGCACCGGCCGTGGCCGACGAAATTGTCGCCACCGAGAAGCCGGTCGTCATGCCGGCCAACACGGGCAAGCCGGACGCGTTCACCGCGCTGCCCGGCTTCCAGGTCGAGCGCATCTACTTCGTGCCCAAGGAAAAGTACGGCTCCTGGGTCAACATCACGACTGATCCCAAGGGCCGGCTCATCACGAGTGATCAGGAGGGCAAGGGCCTCTATCGCATCACGCCCGGCAAGGTCGGGACTGATGAGCCGTCGAAGATCGAGAAGCTCAGCGTCAAGATGACGGCCGCGCAAGGGTTGCTCTTCGCGTTCGACAGCCTTTACGTCTCCGCGAACGGCGGGCCGGGCAGCGGGCTCTGGCGCATCAAGTACGACGCAGCCGCGGATACATTTGGCGAACCGGTGAAGCTCAAGGCCATTCGTGGCGGCGGCGAACATGGGCCGCACGCGCTGCGGCTGTCGGCCGACGGCAAATCGATCCTGTGGATGTGCGGCAATCACACACTGCCGCCCGAGGGTTTCGAGAAGAGTTCCGTGCCGAAGAACTGGCAAGAGGATTTGCTGCTGCCGCGTCAGTGGGACTCAAACGGCCACGCGCGCGGCATCCTGGCGCCGGGCGGCTTTATCACCAAGTGCGATCCGGACGGCAAGAGCTTCGAAGTGGTCAGCATCGGCTACCGCAATGCTTACGACTTCGCGCTCAATGCCGACGGCGAAATTTTTGGCTACGACTCCGACATGGAATGGGACATGGGCGCCCCGTGGTATCGGCCGACGCGCGTGAACCATGCGGTCAGCGGCAGCGAATTCGGCTGGCGCTCCGGGGCAGGCGTGTGGCCGAATTATTACATCGACAGCTTGCCGCAGATGATCGACATCGGCCCCGGCTCGCCCGTCGGCGTCGAGATGGGTTATGGCACGAAGTTCCCCGCCAAATATCAGAAGGCCCTATACCTGCTCGACTGGACGTTCGGCACGATTTACGCCTTACACCTTGAGCCGAGCGGCTCGACTTACAAAACGAAGAAAGAAGAATTCCTATCGCGGACGCCGTTGCCATTGACGGACGCAACGGTCGGAAACGATGGCGCCTTCTACTTCACGACGGGCGGCCGAAACACGCAGTCCGAAGTCTTCCGCGTGACCTACATCGGCACCGAATCGACCAAGTTGGTTGAATACAAGGATCCGCGCAACGCCAAGGAACGGGAACTTCGGCATCAACTCGAAGCCTTCCACCAGCACGTCGACGATCCGGCGAAGGCGGTCGACTTCGCGTACCCGCACCTCCGCGATGGCGATCGCTTCATTCGCTATGCCGCCCGCGTCGCGCTCGAGCATCAGCCGGTCAAACTCTGGCAGGATCGCGTGCTTGCCGAATCCAACATCGACAGCCTTCTCAACGGCATGGTCGCCCTCGCCCATCAAGGGGACAAGCAACTTCAACCCAAGATAATTGCGAAGCTCGCGGCCATCGAGTTCCCGAGCCTGGAAGAAGCTCACCAACTCGATCTGCTGCGTGTGTATCAAGTCGTCTTCACGCGTATGGGCGAGCCGACCAAGGACGATGCGGCCAAGGTCCTCAAGCAACTGGACGAGTTCTATCCGGCCGGTTCGGACTTCGTGAACCGTGAAATGTGCCAGGTATTGGTCTATTTGAAATCGCCGACAGTTTTGGCGAAAACCGTCGAGAGGCTTCGCAAGCCGTCGATCCACACGCCGCAGCCGGGCATGGCCGACGTTATCGCCCGCAACAAGGGCTACGGCGGGGCCGTGCAAAAGATGCTCGACAACGCTCCGGATCAACAGAAGGTCGCGTTCGCCTACACGCTCCGCAATGTCAAGGAAGGCTGGACGATCGACCGCTGGAAGGCGTTCTTCGCGACCATCGCCGAGGCCCGCGGGTGGAGCGGCGGCAACAGCTATCAGGGCTTCCTCAACAACATCGAAAAGGAAGCCTTCGACAATGCCACCGATGCCGACCGCTTGTCCATCGAAGCGATGGGATTGCGTAAGCCGTTCAAGCCGAAAGCGCTGCCGACCGCCAAAGGCCCCGGCAAGGATTGGGACATGGCGAACACGCTGGCCCTGGAGACCAAGCTCAAGAACCGCAGCTTCTCGAACGGCGAGAAGATGTTCGGCGCGGCCCGGTGCATCGTCTGCCATCGCTTCTACGGCGAAGGCGGCGCCACGGGGCCGGACCTCACGCAGTCCGCTGGGCGATTCAGTTTTAAGGACATGGTCGAGTCAATCATCGAGCCGAGCAGGGTCGTCAGCGACCAGTACAAGGCCTCGGTCGTCTTCACCAATGGCGGCAAAACGATCACGGGCAAGATCGTCAGCGATACGCCCGCCGGCGTCACCATTCTGACCGACCCGGAGGACTCGACCAAGGTCGTCGAGATCAAGCGCGCCGACATCGATCAGGTGAAGCCTTCCGACGTGTCATTGATGCCAAAGGACCTGCTCAAGCCGCTGAACGAAGACGAGGTCATGGACCTGCTCGCCTATCTGCTCTCACGCGGCGACCCGAACAACCCGATGTTCAAGAAGGAACCGCCCAAGCAGCCCGAGCCGAAAAAGCGGCCGAAGCAATGAGCGAAGACAAACTGCGTTTCGTTCAAGAACACACACCCCAGAAACGTAATCTTAATGAATTCTGAACACATTTGAATTTGCAGTCGATTGGCACAACTCACTTAGAGATAAATGGTTGTGCCAATTCTATTGATGAGACACTTCGTCGATCGTCAGATCGAGATGGGCCGCTCGGAAACGCATCTGCACCACGGTCACGGCGTCCCCGGCTCGCGATAATCCTCTTCCAGCGGGTCGACCGGCGCCTCAACGACCGGCTTCCCCTTCGGCTCGCGGAAGAAGATCAAAAAGAGGACCAAGACGACTGCCGCCATCCAGGCGGGCTGGAGCCAGATGCCGGCCCAGTCGTGGGCGATCGATCCCGTCGGCGGATCGATGACGTGCGCTCCCTGCACTTGCCCGGCGATGTTCGAGCCCACGAACGCCCCGACGCCCCACAGGATAAAGGCAATAAATCCCTGGGCGGCCCCGCGGTTCCGCTCGGTCGATTCGTTGTCCACGTACAGTTGCCCGGCGATGAACAGGAAGTCGTAACAGACGCCGTGGAACAGAATGGCCGCATAGATGATGGCCGTCTGCAGCGCCGCCGCCGATCCCGCGCTCTGCCAGAGGAGAAGGTAGCGTGCGATCCATGCCAAGATGCCGATCACGATCGTCCGCTTGTACCCGAGCTTTCGAAGCATGAAGGCCATCAGTACCAGGAACACGACATCCGATACCTGCGCCAGCGTCATCTTGGCGATCGGGTATTTCCATTCCAGTTCCCCCAGGTATGGAGACATGTTGACGAAGTAGAAGTAGACCGGGAAGCAGATGAGGAACATGCAAAAGACGAAGCCGGCGAACACCGGCTTGCGGAGCAGGGCCAGGGCGTCGAGTCCGAGCACCTCGCTAACAGACACATGTTTGCCCACCTTCTTCGGCGGGGTGTGCGGGAGCGTGAACGCATACAAGCCGAACACCAGCGACGCCCCGCCCGCTAGGTAGAACTGGCTCGGGGAGCTCATGTCAGCGATTAAGGCCTGGG
>DATANR010000086.1:0-32885 GCA_036266155.1 Gemmataceae bacterium
GACTTGGCGCTGCTCGCCACGGGCCAACATCGGGCGGCTTACGCCGCTCCGCTCGCCGATATCGTGAAATCGCCAGCCGGCGCCCCAGCAACCGCCACCCGCTCTATCACCACATACTGATGCCCAAACGCGTTCTTCTGATCCGCCGGATGCGCTTCGCGATGCGTCTCGCGCCACTCGAATCCCGCCGGTGTCGGAACCGTCGCCGGGAACCAGGCCATCCCGTCAAATGCGCCATCCACATATGTAATGTGGAGCCGCGTCACAAACGGGAGCGCACTTCTGTACACTTCTGCACCGCCGATCACCATCACTTCCGGCGCGTCCCCAGCCAACCGAAGTGCTTCTTCGATCGAGTGCGCAACCAGTACGCCATCGGGTCGGTAATCCGCCGTCCGCGTCAGCACGATGTTCACGCGTTTGTCGAGCGGCCGGCCAATGTGCTCGAAAGTTGTTCGACCCATCACGATCGGCTTGCCCAGGCTCAGCTTGCGGAAGCGCTTGAGGTCCGCGGGCAGGTGCCAGGGGATGCCTGTCTGGTTGCCGATCAGCAGGTTGCGATCGACCGCGACCAGGAACGACACGATCATACTGCCACCTCGCCCGGCAGCCGGCCATGCGATTGGTAGCCGACGATCTTGAACTGATCCGCTTTCAAGTCGTCGATCGAACTCAATTCGCCGACGATCTCCAGCCTGGGCAACGGGAACGGTTCGCGGCGCAGTTGCTCGTCGACGGCTTCGAAGTGATTGTCGTAAATGTGGGCGTCGCCGAAGGTGTGAATGTACTCGCCGACGCCGAGGCCGGTCAGCTTCGCGAGGATGTGCGTGAGCAACGCATACGATGCAATGTTGAACGGCACGCCCAGAAACATGTCGGCCGACCGCTGGTAGAGCTGGCTCGACAGCCGCCCCTCGGTCACGTTGAACTGCACCATCGTGTGACAGCCGGTCGGCACCTTTGGGTCGGGCATGTCGCCGGGGTTCCAGGCGCTCAGGAGCAAACGGCGAGCTTCCGACGCATTCGGGTCGGCGACGACCCTGCGAATGCCCGTCACCAAATTCGCCACCTGATCGACAACCCCCTGGGCGCCTTCCCAGCGCCGCCATTGCTTGCCGTAGACGGGCCCGAGTTCGCCATTCGCATCGGCCCACTGGTCCCAGATCGTCACCTTGTGTTCACGCAAATACCGGACGTTGGTCGAGCCCGACCAGAACCAGAGCAACTCGTGAACGATCGCCGACCACGGCATGCGCTTGGTGGTGACGAGCGGAAAGCCAGCGTTCAGGTCAAAGCGGATCTGCCGACCGAAGACGCTGAGCACTTCAGGCCGCCGGCCATCGGAGCGCAACGTCGCCCGCTGGGCCTTGCGCGTGCCGGCCGTGCGAATCTCGCGGAGCAAGTCGAGGTAAGACTTCATTTCGTTAAAGGGCGCCGAATTCGGCAATACAAATGTTGCTCGTTTCGTGGCCGCATTGATGTCATGAAGTTAGTCTAGTGAGGACTCGAAGAACCCTCCGACCCTCTGATTTCGCCATGTTGATCCTTGCCGCCAAACCGGATGACTTGGAGCCGGCGATCCTCGTCGCTTGGCTGACAGGTGCGGGAATCGCCATTCTCGTGGCGAGCCTCATCCACATGTTTTTGTTGCTCGCCGCGTGCCGGTTGACCGGTGTACGCGACGTTTCTCTGGGCCGGGCATGGACGACCGTGCTGATCTGCAACGTCGCTTTTTATGGCTTTCTGAGCGTCATGGGCCTGGGCCTTTACGTTGGGATACAAGAGGACAGTGCTCGAGTGATGCGTGGGAACTTGTTCTTCTATCTGTCTCCCGTCAACTTCTTGTACCTGTTCGCGGCCGGGGTTCTCGGCCACGCCGCAATCTTCAATACGTGTTTAGGCAAGCGGGATGAGCCGGCAATTGGCTTCGGGCATGCGTCGGCCGTGGCAGTCATTTACCTCGGAATGAGCGCCGTGATCTTCTCGTTTGCCTACGTTCTGCAGACGGTCGCTCGGTCCACCGTTCGCTAACCCCCGGTGGATACGGGCCCCTGCTGACCGATCGTGAGAAGGCCCTTACAATGGCCCTTCCCACCCGACGAGCGACATGCACCGCGAGATCAGCCACGCCGATGGAGTCTTCGCCCGGCCTTCCGCCGCGGGGCTGTACTTTATTACGGCCGTACTCGGGGCGCTAATCCTCCGCGATCTCTGGCCCGCAATTTCGGCATTTTTGCTCGGCGCCGGTGCCGACGTCGGCGTCTGGTCAAACAAGCTCTTTGGTTTTCGCTTCGCTCTCTTTGCGGCTGTGCTCGGCGGGGCACGCATTCTTTATGGTGCGCTCGATTCGCTGATGGCCGGCCGGCTCGGGGCCGATCTCGCGGTGGCGCTCGCTTGCATCGCCGCGATTCTGATCGATGAGCCACTCGTCGCCGCCGAGGTGGTATTCATCGCGATGGTCGGCGAATGTCTGGAAGCCTGGACGTTCGCTCGCACGCAACACGGCATCCGCAAGCTCGTGGAAGTCTTTCCGCGCAAGTGCTGGCTCCTGCGCGACGGCCAGGAAGTTCCGGTCGATACGGACACCGTCCGCGTCGGCGATCGGGTCCGCGTGAAGCCGGGCAAGAAGGTACCTGTCGACGGCGTCGTCGTCGAGGGGCAATCGACCGTCGACACGAGCCCGCTGACGGGCGAGAGCGTGCCGGCCGAAAAAGTCGTGGGTGACGAGGTGCTGGCTGGCAGCATCAATCAATTGGGAGTCATGACCGTTGAGGCCCGACGAGTCGCGGAGCAAACGGTCGCGGGCCGCGTGATCGAGCTGACGGCGAAGGCGCTTAAGGACAAGGCCCCGGTCGAACGGCAGGCGGATCGGCTTGCCAAATACTTCCTGCCCGCGGTGCTTGCGCTGGCGGCGTTGACGTTTGCATTCAACGTTGCCTATCAGATCGGGCCGCTCAAGCTGCCGGGACAGCGGTTGCCGATCGGCCTCGCGGTGCGGATGAGTGTCTATCCCACACTCGCGGTGCTGGTGGTTGCGTGTCCTTGTGCGTTGGTCCTCGCGACGCCGGCGGCGGTAATCGCAGCACTCGGCCGGCTCGCGGGGACCGGCGTCCTTGTCAAAGGCGGCGCCGCGCTGGAACGATTGGCCAGTGCCAAGACGTTCGCCTTCGATAAGACGGGCACGTTAACCGAGGGCCGGCTTGAACTTGGTGAGGCGATTGCGTTCGGCGTCACTGTCGATGAACTAATGCGGATTGCGGCCGCGGCAGAAGGAGGGAGCGAACATCCTTTGGGCCGGCTCATCGTGAACGCGGCCGCCGAGCGACGACTTCCGATCGCGAAGGCCGAGAACTTCCAGGCCCATCCCGGCGGCGGAGTCGTCGCATCGGTTGATCGGTCGCCGGTCGTCATCGGCACGCGGCGGTTCCTCGAACAGTCAAGGATCGCCATCGCGCCTGAAGTGGACGCCGCCCTCGCTCGGTTCGATGCGGATGGGCAGACGGCTTTACTCGTCGCGTACGGCGGCCGGTTGATCGGCGTTGTCGGCACGAAGGATCGCATTCGACCCGATGCGGCCGACGTAATCGCCGAATTGCGGCTGTCCGGGGTTGAACGGGTCACGATGCTCACCGGCGACCGGCCCGCGGCGGCGAAGGCGGTCGCGGAAGCAGTGAACATTGCGGAGGTGCATGCTGGATTGCTACCGACGGAGAAGGCCGACCTGATCGGTACGCAAATACAAGCGGAGCCCGAAGCGGGAGCGAGGGCGATGCTTGCCCCTTCGCCGTCGCCCTCGCTCCCGCTTCGGGCTCCGGCCTACTCAAACGTCTGCTTCGTCGGCGATGGCATCAACGACGCTCCGGCCCTTGCGAAAGCGACGGTCGGCATTGCCGTTGGCGCCGCGACCGATGTGGCCGCCGACGCTGGCGACATTGTGATGATGGGCGAACCCCTGCGGCATTTACCGCTGCTCTATCGCCTGTCGCGCGAGACCGTGAAGATCGTGCGTCAGAACATCGTCTGGTTCGCGTTCGGCGTCAACCTCGTCGGCATCGTCTTCGCCGGGCTACTGTGGCCGCTGTTCGCACCGTCGGCCGAGTGGTACGAACGGGCCCCGCTCATCGGCGTGCTCTACCATCAGCTCGGCTCGCTCGCGGTCCTCTTGAATTCGATGCGTTTGCTCGGGTTCGAACGGGCGTCGACCAATCGCACGCTCAAATCGGCCCGCGGCAAACTCAAAGATCTCGATCAATGGCTCGGCTCGCTGCGGCTCGACGACTTGTTGCACTGGGCCGAGCATCGGTGGAAGCCGATCACCGTGGGGGCGTTGCTTGTTGCCGGGGCCGGCTACGCCGCAAGCGGCTTGACGCAGGTGGGGACGGGCGAGGTCGGCGTGGTCAAGAGGTTTGGAAGGGCGAGCGCGGAATTGGAGCCGGGGCTGCACCTGCGATGGCCGAATCCCGTCGAGACCGTGGTTAAATTGCGGCCGGCCGAAGTGCGGACGGTCGAGATTGGCTTCCGCAGCGCGATCGGCGAGGGGTGGACGTGGTCCAGCGCGCACGGCGACATCCGCCGCGTGGCCGATGAATCGCTCATGATCACCGGCGACGGCAATCTCGTCGAAGTGTCGGCGACATTGCGCTACCACATCGCTGACCCGCGAGCGTACCTGTTTTCGGTCGAAGCGCCGGACGCTCTACTGCGGTCGGCGGCCGAGTCTGCTTTGCGCGAGCAGGTCGCGTCGCAGGCTTTTCTCGAATTGCTTACCACGCGCCGATCGTCTTTTCAGAAGGACGTCTCCGATCGGTTGTTAATTCGGCTGCACGAACTGGCCCCGGACGGCGTCGGTGTGTCCATCGAGGGCCTGACGGTTCACGATCTGCACCCGCCAGCGGAAGTGGTGTCGGCGTATCATGACGTTGCCCGCGCGATCCAGGCTCGCGACCAACAGGTGAACCGCGCCGAAGCCCAGGCAACGCAACTTCGCGGTCAGGCGACCGAGGAGGCGATTCGCGAACTGGCGGAAGCCGAGGCGACGAAGAGCGAGCGACTTGAAGCCGCCAAGGCGGGCCGCGATTCGTTCCTGTACTGGCACAAGTTGCGGAGCGAGTTGCCGGCGAGCGAGTTGTCGAACTACCCGGATTCGGCGAGCCGACTCGAGGCGCTCAATCAACGCAAGCGACTCACCGAATCGCGGCTCACATGGGAAGTACTCGTCGAAGTGCTACGTGGCCGCGACAAGGTGATCCTCGACATGGACGCTCCGAAGGGCCGGCGACATTTGTATCTGGTCGATCCCGAATTCCTGAAGCCGACGTTGATCGGCCCAAAGCCGACCGGCGAGGGGCATTGAACGATGAGACGGGTTTGGCTAATCATCGGCATCGTCGTCGCCATCGTGTGGCTGCAGTCCGCCCTCTATTCGGTGGACCAGGCCGAGTTCGGCTACGTCACGCGCTTCGGCGACCCGACCGTCACGCACGACGGCAAAGACGATGCCGGCCTGCACGTGAAGATGCCTTGGCCCATCGATTCGGTGACTCGTGTCGATCGCCGGTTGCAGGTGTTCGATTTGCCGGCAACCGAGACGCTGACCCGCGATCGCATGGGGCGGACTGTGGACAAGACGATCGCCGTCGACGCCTTCGTCTGCTGGCGCATCCCCGACGCGGCGGCGGCTGATCGGTTCATCCGCACCGTCGGCACGCCGGAACAGGCCCGTCGGTTGTTAACGCCGCGACTGACGGGCCGGCTCGCCGCGGTCATCAGCAACCTACCCTTGGAAGACGTGATCCAGGTCGCTGATGCTGGGGCCGTCGATGCGCGCTCGGATCGTCTGCGTCGCCAGGTGCTTGGCCTCGACAAAGCGGGCGAAGACGATCCGAACGCGGAACCCCTGCCGACGGCCGTGCTTCGCGATTATGGGATCGAGCTGGTCGAAGTGCGCTTGCGGCGCTTTACGTTCCCGGAGGCCGTGCGGGCCGGGATCGCCGAGCGTATTCGCAGCGAACGGCAACGCAAGGTGACCGACTACCAGAGCGAAGGCAACCGCGAATACACGCGCATCGTCAGCGAAGCCCGCCGCGATGCCGCCAAGACCGTCGCGGAGGCGAAGGCCAAGCGGCAACGAATCGAAGGCGAAGCCGACGCCGAGGCCGATGCGATCCGCAATGAGGCGCACTCGAAGGACCGTGAATTCTATGCCTTCCTGCAAAAACTCGCCGCGTATAAAGCGATGCTGGCCGAAACCCGCGATGTGCTGTTGCTCTCGGCGAAGAATGAGTTGTTTGATTTGTTGCTGAAACCGCCACCGGCGGCTCCGAAGGAAAAGAACTAAGCACGGCAGATTGTTATCACACCATAGGTGTGCGGCAGGACAGTGTTCCCAGGGCAACGCCCTGGGAACTAAACACGGCAGATTGTTATCACACCGTAGGTGTGCGGCAGGACAGCCCAGGGCAACGCCCTGGGAACACGGGACGGTTTGCGATGGTTTGGCACCCTGAAAGGGCGCGGCTTCTAGGCCGCACCCTTTCAGGGTGCGATGCAAACGATCAACGGCTCTGGATCCCCAGGGCGTTGCCCTGGGCTGTCTTGCATTACCCCTTCGGGGCGACGGCATTCGACGTCACAATTGCCCTTTCGGAGCAATGCGGAGAGGGATCGGAAAATCATGATGCTCCAACTGGCCAAGCGCATGCTGGCCGAATCCGATAAGCGGCTTCTCTGGAAGCTGGCCTGGAATATGGGCCTGAAGGGGATGCTCTCCGTTCAGCGGCACAAGAGCCGGCTGAAGCGTGGCGAGTTCTTCCCGCCGTTCCTGTACGTGAGCATCATCAACTCGTGCAATCTGCGCTGCCAGGGCTGCTGGGTCGACGTCGCGAGCAAGCAAGAAATCATCCAGCCGGAGGTGTTCCACAAACTCGTGCGCGAAGCGAAAGCGATGGGCAACGTCTTCTTCGGCATCGTCGGCGGCGAGCCGTTTATGCATCCGAAGCTCTTCGAGTTGCTCGAAGCGCATCCGGACTGCTACTTCCAGATCTTCACCAACGGCCACTTCATCACCGACGAAAAGGCCAAGCGGCTCCGCAAGCTCGGCAACGTGACGCCGCTCATCAGCGTCGAGGGGACCGAGATCGTCAGCGACGAACGTCGTGGCCGAGCGGGCGTGCTGTCGAAGACGATGCAGGGGCTGCAAAACTGCCTGAACAACAAGCTACTCACGGGTGTATGCACGAGCCTGTGCCGGACGAACATCGACGACTTGCTGCAGGACCGCTGGGTCGATCGCCTGATCGAGATGGGCGTGATGTACACATGGTTCCACGTCTATCGGCCGATGGGCCCGCACCCGAACCCGGACCTTTGTCTGACGCCCCAACAGGCGAAGCGAGCCCGTGAGTTCGTCGTCAACACGCGCGCGACCAAGCCGATCATCGTGGTCGATGCGTACTACGACGGCGAAGGCAGGGCCCTGTGCCCCGCGGCCACGGGACTGAGCCACCACATCAACCCCTGGGGCGACATCGAGCCGTGTCCGATCGTGCAGTTCTCGAAGGAATCGATACACGACAAGGCCAGCGACACGCGCTCGCTACGCAAGAAGTTCACGCAGTCGGCCTTCCTGCGCGAGTTTCGCGAACTCTCACAAGAGACAACCCGCGGCTGCATCGTGCTCGAACGGCCCGACCTGTTGAAGGTGCTCGTCGAGAAACACACCGCCAAGGACTCGACCGCCCGCCAAACGGCCCTGCAAGAATTGAGCGTGATGCAGACACGGACATCGCAATACGCCCCCGGCGCCGAGGTGCCGGAGCGAAACATTTTCTACCGGCTGGCGAAGCGCTTCTGGTTCAATGACTTTGGCGTCTACGAGGGGCGCGACCATTCAAAGACGGCAGCGCCGGGATTGTTGGGCAAGCAATGAGAGATTGCCGGTTCGGCGGACTACCTGTGCAAACACGCCCGACGGATCAACTCCGAAGAACTCGTCTCGGCCTAAGATGCCTCTGCATCACTTGGAGTCCCTATGCCCCTCCTCGCTCGCTGTCGCCATTGCCGGCACGAATTCCCGATTGCTCCGCGGTTTCGTGGGCAGGAGGTCGAATGCATCGCTTGCGGCGAGCGGTTCCCGTTCAGCGATGGGCCGGAAGTGCCGGATTCGGGTGAGGAATACGTCGTCGAAGTGGCAGCAGAACAAGATGTGGAACCTGCGATTGACGTGGAGCTGATGCCAGTGGAACCGCGGCGGCGACGGCTTCGTCAGGCCGCTCGGATATTCTGTTTCTGCATTCTGCCGGCGTTGCTCGTGGGTGGCGGCGCGGTTTACGTCTGGCACCGAATGCAACCGCGGTCGGCAGATTCCAATGAGGTGGCTGCGGAGGACGGCGATTGGCCGGTCGTCGATGCCCTGCCGGGCTTCGAGCCGAAAGTGGTTCTCACCTTGCACGTAACTGGGGCCAACACTGAGTTCACACACGATACGGTCGTGGACGGGGCTGGCACGCTCATCGATGCTGGGGGCAACCACGCGACTCGCGCTCGCGGTTCCGGCGGCCGGATGACCATTCTGGTCGCTCCCGTCAGCGACCCGCAAGCCGCGGCCAAGAAGATCAAGTTCGGCGTCGTCGAGAGCGTCCGCGGCCGGACCATTACGGTGCGTGCGAACCCGGCGCCGAGCCTCGGACCAGGAACAGACGCCCTCGATCAGGCGTTATTCAACTTGCAAAGCCCGAATTGGATGCGCCAGGAGGAGGCACTCGCCAAGCTCAAGACCTTGCCCGTCGATCACCGGCGAAAAGCGGTTGCCAAGGCGCTGGAGCAGGCTTTGGCCAACCCAAACCATGGCTTCCCGGCCGACATTATCTTGGAGGTGCTCGGCGTGTGGGGAACTGAGGAGAGCGTGCCCGCAATCGAGACCTTTCTGAAAACACTCGAAGGGGATTTCAGTTACCGGACCGCGCTGATGACGCTGGCGAAGATCAAGGGGAAGCGAGCGCTGGAAATCATCATGGGCAGTTTTGATCGGGGTAACGGCATCGGCGTCCACCATGGCCAGTCGGAAGCCACGCCGGCCATCATCGCGTTTGGCCCAGGAGCGGAGGATGCGATCCTGGAGCGCTTCCGGCCGGACGATCCGGGGCGTCATCTGGTAATCGTCCAGATTCTGAAGGAGATCGGAACCGAGAAGTGCATTCCATTTCTGGAGGCGGCCGTCGACAAGAATCTGCTCCTCGATCCACACGCGCGAGCCGCGGCCCAGAGTATTAAGGGGCGTAAGAAATAGCTTTTTTCTCCGCAATTCGGTTGTGCAAGGCAAGACATCGGTGCTTGCAATAGAGGCGAAAGCACTTGCCTTCCCCGCCCTACTCCAACCACCGTACCGACATGGTGCCATCGAGTTCGAGGACCACGCCGCTCGCGTGAATCCCCCGCCCTTCGAGCCAGTCGAGCAAATCGCGGGCGGCGGCAATCGTTAGGTTAGAGGCGGAACGGAGCATGAGCGCATTCCTCACGGAAGGGTCGCTCATCCATGAAGTGGAAGGCCGTTCGTGGCCGCAATGCAATGTAACGAAATCGGCGACGAATTACTTCAGCGGCCGATTCTGGAAGCGAACGAGTCCGTTCTGGCGGGACGCGCGATCGTTACGTACTTAGCGATCCGGCAGGAATGCGTTTCCGGCGCCTTCCGATTGACCGGAACTAACTCAAGGGGGGTGTTGGGGGGAGAGACTGCTATCCCGTCTTAAGTGCATGTTTCGCATATATTTAGGAAATGTCAAATAGAAGTCACAAATTGAGGCGCCATCTCAAATTGCGTTTCTGGGGTGTGTCACTTCGTGAACGAAACGCGCTTTTGGCGTCGACGCGCGTGACAAAAGACGGTTGCTGGTGATGCGTCGCTCGGAATAGACTGGTGGAGTCCGGCGTCTTGTATCGCGGAGGCCGTTGATGATTGCCGTTCGGCACCTCGTGGCTGCGCTTGCCGTCGCGCTCCTGGCGTCGGCAACTCCGTTGCACGCCCAACCGCTGCTCGAACCGGATCGCAAGTTGCAGATTCCAGGTGAACCAACCGTCCCCGACTATCGCAAGTGGTTTACCGGCCAACTTAAGCAGCCGCCGAAGCTCGGTCCAAATGATCTCAAGGAGTTGTTGGAACAGTTGAAGAAGATGCCGAAGGACAAGCAGCCGAGCAAGGAGGAACTCGAAAAGTTGTTCAAGAACCCGGCGTTCAAGGACCCCGAGTTTCTCAAGCAGTTCGACAAGATGCTGCACGATCCGGATTTTCCCAAGAACCTCGAAGGCAAGCTGCCGAAGGATACGCCCGTCCCGGACAAGGATCAGGGCGCGGAACTGGCCAACAAGCTCAAGGAGGCGATCGAGTCCGACAGGGACAACGTAGGCAAGCAGATATTCCCGAAGGACGGCCCGCCCAAGGACCTGCCGGACCCGTCGAAGTTGCCTGCGGGCGACACCGACCCGTACGCGGACAATGAATGGGTGAAGTGGGCCGAGAAGAATTTCGGCGATTCACCCGCCGCTAAGGACGCGATCAAGGATCTGGTCAAGTCGATGGAGAAAGGCGACTTGAAGGGCATCTTCGATGATGTTCCGGAATTCAAAAACGGCGGCTGGAAGGACATCACGGAGTGGGGCAAATCGAACGGGGCCGACTTCGGCAAGATCAAACCGCCTGACATCTCCACAGGTAATAGCATGCCGCACATCTCCGGCGGCGGTGGCTCGAACTACACCGGCGGCGGCGGGGGGGGCAGCGCTGGCGGCATCGGTGCGGGAGGCATCGGCCTGAGCGGTGGCGGCGGCACGGCACTGATGGTCATCGCAGGCATCGCCGCGGCCATTTTCGTTTGCTTGATGTTGTTCCGCCGGTGGAAAGCCGAGCAAGCACGGCGCGAAGCTCTGGGCATCGGCACGGCGAACGGCATTGATCTCGATGCCATTCGCACACGCGAACAATTGGTCGAGGCATTCGATCAAGTGTCACTCGACCAGATCGGCGAGGAAGCCCGGCCCTGGAACCATCGGGTGATTGCGGACGAATTCGCCGAACTCCGCCCGACGCAGGCGGCGCCAGCGACGGAGCTGGCCGGACTTTACGAACGTGCCCGCTACGCACCGTTGGACGAGGACCTCTCGGCCGGCGAGTTCGCGGACGCTCGCCGCGACTTGCACGCGATCACGGGAGGCGCCGCGTGATCGCTCGGTGTGCCGTACTTATCGGTTGGCTCTGCGTTAGCGTCGCTTGCCACGCGCAAGACGTGGGGCAGTTGCCGTTCAGCGGCTCAGAAGTCTTCCGCTTCGCGCTGCATCAGCATGAGATCAAGCCGATCACCGATCCCAACGAAGTGATGCTGCGGCCACGAGACACCATCGTCGTGATTGTCGGCGACGTCTCGCGCTTGCACATCATCTTTGGGGCGGGCAAATTGCCTGCTTATCTTAACGCGGGTGGCTCGATCCTCCTGGCCACGGATGGTCCGACCATGATCGGCCAGAACGACTGGGCCCAACGCCTGGGCATCGAAATCATGGCCGTGCCGCTCATTGCGGACGCCAAAAACTGCTATCAGGGACAGACGGAATGCCCGTTCATCGTTCCGCGGCCGCGCGTGAATCGCGATGACCCGTCGCCTTTCCAACTGATGTCGGGCGTCGACGCCACGGGTCCGAATGGCGTCGCCACCAGTTACCCGAGTCCGATGGCAATCCAGGAAGGAAGGGGCTACCTCGTCAAGCGACTCGCGCGTTATCCCAACGGAACGACGCCGGCCGGTGTTCGTGGTCCGATCGATCAACGGATTGACAACTTCGCCGTCAGCCTGCAACCGCAATTCGACAATGGCGGTCGCATGATCGCAATCGCCGATCACGGCGTGTTTTTCAACGGCATGATGGGCGTCGAGAAGGATGAAACGGCCGAGAAGGGCTTCAAGTTCAACAACGACAATTGGGGCTTCAGCAACCGCACGATCGACTGGTTGCAAGGCGGCGCCGAGGCGCCACGAAAGAGATGCCTGTTTATCGAACACGGTGAAATCAAGGATCAATTCGCCACGGAAATCGAGATCAGGCCACCCATGCCGAAGTTGCCGCCCGCGGATGCGCTGGCGAATGGCCTGCTCAATTCGGTGGCCAATCCGCTCATCGACGAGGCGCAAAAGCAGGACTTTTTCAATCGAGTGCTCTTGAATTGGCTCGGCTTCCCCGTGCTTTTGCGAATCTTCCTGATCGTCGTGACGGTGGCGTTTGTCCTCGCCGGTCTACGCTGGTTGACGAGTGGACATCGCAAGCGCGAGCCGGCGGCGATCATGACGCCTCTCTTGCAGCAGAACTTGCTGCCGCGCGGCGGCGTGTTGCGCCAGCGAACCGCGTCACAGATCGAATCGGGCAACCTGTACGACGCCGCCCGGCGACGCGTGCGGCAACGGTTCGACGTGCTTGGCGGGCAACCAGGCCCGAGCAACAAGATACCGCCGGTGTTGCTGGCGAATGACCTGCGGGATGGTCCGGTCCTGATGCAGTCGATCCGCTGGCTTTGGCTGCTTGGTTATGGCGAAACGACGATTGCCGTTCCGCCGACTGACTGGGACCGGACCAACGTGCTCCTGGAACGCGTCACCGCCCGGGCCGCCCGCGGCGACTGGTCGTTCGGGCAGGAGACTTGATTGAGCGCCTATCCTTTCATTTGGCATTCGTGAACCTTCCCCCTCGAGACGTATGACCCCTCCTCCTGTTCCCGGATCGGAAGCTGCCAAGGAGCTGGCGGCCAATGGCAAGGCCCTGGCCCAGAAGGTCGTCCAGGAAATCGGCAAGGTCGTCGTTGGCATGGAGGGGGTGACCCGCCAGCTCCTGATCGCGCTTCTGACTGGCGGCCACGTCCTCCTCGAAGGCGTGCCCGGCGTCGCCAAGACGACGATTTCTAAGGCCTTTGCTCGCTTGCTCGGCTGCGAGTTTTCACGCGTGCAGTTTACCCCCGACTTGTTGCCGTCGGATGTCACGGGCACGTCGATCTTCGATCGCAAGGCGAATGATTTCGTTCTGCGCAAAGGCCCGATCTTTTGTCAGGTGCTGCTGGCCGATGAAATCAATCGTGCGCCGGCCAAGACGCAGTCGGCATTGCTCGAAGCCATGCAGGAGTGGCAAGTCACTATCGAAGGAACAACGCTGCCATTGCCGCGCCCGTTCATGGTCATGGCGACCCAGAATCCGGTGGAACAAGAAGGCGTCTATCGGCTGCCCGAAGCACAACTCGACCGCTTCATCCTGCGCGTCGAGATGGGTTATCCTGGCCACGAGGCCGAGGTGAAGATGCTGCGCGTCTACAGCCAGCCTCTCGTCGACCTGCAACCGATGTTTGACCCGGACACGATCTTGAAGATGCAGGCCCAACTCAACAACGTCTACGGCAACGATGAGCTGATGCACTACATCGTCGCCCTGGCCGAAGAGAGCCGGCAACATCCGGACGTCTTGCTCGGCGCCAGTCCACGAGCTGCGTTGAACCTGCTCAAGTGTGCCCGCGCTCGTGCCGTGCTCGACGGCCGGCACTTCTTCACCCATGAAGATGTTCAAGAGATCGCGCTCGGGGTGCTCGGCCATCGTCTCATTGTCCGTCCGGAAGCCGAGGTCGAGGGCCGGCACGTGAGCGACGTCGTCAAGGATTTGTTAGAATCGGTGCCGGTGCTGGAGACGAAGTGACAGAACATTGAGAGGATGGCACGTGCCGACGTTCGTATTCAATCCGGGTCACATTACGGTCCCACCGTGGGTCGCGGACCTCGACTCATTTGGCCGATGGGTCGACTCCGACGAGTTCCCAGAACAAGGTCGCGTTTCATTTTTCCACGGCACCGTCTGGATGGACAGTGGCATGGAACAGCCATTCACGCATAATCTCGTCAAGCTCTGGATCAGCATTGTGCTCGCCCAGTTGGCGCGCGACCGCCAACTAGGAAGGTTCTACGCGGATCGAATGCGTCTTCGACACGACAATGCAGACCTTTCCACAGAGCCGGATGGAATGCTCGTGTCGTACGAATCGACACGTACGGACCGCATTCGGCTCGTTGAAGGAACGGCAACCGAGTATCGCGAGTTTGAAGGTACGCCTGACATGGTCCTGGAGGTCTTAAGCGATTCGTCCGAGCAGAAGGACCGGGTCGATCTTCGCGAATCGTATCATCTTGCCGGCATCGATGAATATTGGCTGGTAGATGCCCGGTGTGAGCCGCTCGAATTCGACATTCTTCGTCGGGCCTCGCGCGGCTACATATCCACGCGACATCAATCCGATGGCTGGGTGCGATCGCGCGTGTTCGGCCGTTCGTTCAAGTTAGTGCGATCAATGGGTCCAGATGAACAACCTGAATTCACGCTCGAACACCGCGATTAATCACCCCGAGATCAATCCTTGCTCACGTCCCGCGGCTGGTGGTTCCTCGTCATTCTCCTGCTCCTGGGAGGGCTGGGGATTCGCCTGTCCGTGCAGGCCGGCGACGCGATCGCTCTTTTCTCGCTCACGCTGCTTGCGTGGTTTCTGTGGGAATGGGCCCAGTTCGCTTATCGCTATTACCTCGTCCTGCCGCGATTGATCATCGATCGCGAATTGAGTGACGAGCGCAAAGCCGTGCCGATCTTGTGGGCCGGCGGCGAATTCGATGTGCGCGTCCGCATCTCGATTGACGGCTCCGGTGACCTGCCCTTTGTCATTCTTGCCGATTGGATTCCGACCGACGGCAAACTCGTCGAAGGGTCCGAGGAGGTCACGGCTGCGCTGGGCCGCGAGCCGGCCGAGATCAAATATCGACTCAAGTGCCCGGTGCCCGGCGAACTGCGCTTCGAGGGTGTGCGTGTTCGTATCGCGGATCGTCAGGGGTTCTTTTACCATCGCACGCTCATCCGCGATGGTTCGACCTATCCCGTCTTGCCGCGACTCACGGGCGCGGAAGGTCAACGCCGTGGCTCCAAGAAGATCAACATTTTTCCGCCGCCGGGCGTGCATCGCCTCAAGCGGCCGGGCGGCGGCAGCGAATTGCTCGATCTCCGCGACTATATCCCGGGCGACCCGCCGAAGATGATCGCCTGGAAGCCCTCGGCCCGTCGCGACAAGCTCTTCACCAAGGAATTCGAGAGCGAAGTTCCGGTCCGCTGCACGCTCTTTGTCGATTCATCCGAGGGCACGCGGCTTGGCGCGAAGCGGACCAAGATCACGCGGCTTGTAAATCTGGCAGCCGGCGTCGCTGAAGCCGCGGTCGCGGATCGCGACCACGCCGGCTTGGTTGTGTTCGACGAGCACGATTCGCAGGTCATGCGGCCCAAGCGCTCGCGGCGCCACGTGATCGACATGCTGCATTTGCTGTCGCGTGCCGCCAGTCGACCGACACCGATTGGCCCATTCGCGGATGCGAATGCGCTTGCCAAGCTCGCGTTTCCGATGGCGAACGAGCTTTATCCGGAACTGATGCACAAGCGGACGAATCCAATCCCGGAACCGATCCATTGGACGTTTTGGCTGCGGGCGATCACTTGGCTACCGTACATCCTTCCATTTGTTACGAAGAGCCTATTCTGGTCGCCTCCGAGCGACTATCGTCGAGGCTGGTGGGTCCTCGTTTTCTTGGTGCCGCTGTTGCTCTTTTGTTGTGGTTTGCCCGCCGGACTGACTGCGGCGTTCCAAGGCTATCCAGCTTTGTTTGCCAACTACATGGTCGCGCTTTCCGGAATCGTAAAGAGCACGGGCTGGCCTGGATTCTTCATTGTCCTCGGGTTCTTCACCTTGATGGCTTTCCTTCTCTGGTACACGCATGGATTGAGCGGATTTCTTGAAAATTGGCGTACTGAGCGCCTTCGCCGGAAGCAACTCGGCTTGCTCTTTGCGACGCTCGATGCCGATCGGGCCGGCGCTGAAAGCCACTACTTGCACGATGACCAGATATTCGCGCGGCGTGCGCAACGCTTCCTTGCCGACCATCACGCCCGCTATCCGGTTCGACTTTACGATGCACGCGGCCGCTACTTGTTCCATGGCCGACCAAAGCTCGACGTGCTGGTCAAGGCGTTGAATTATTCGGTCGCGCGCGGGCGCGACAACGAGTTGTTCGTGCTGCTCGTCGATCTGGTCGACCTGGCGGATGATCTCGATCACCTCATCCGGGCCGTTCGCGTCGCGGTCGCCCGACACCATCAGGTGATGGTGATTCTTCCCTGGCAGGATGACATTCCCGATCCGCCCGTGGAAGCCGCCGACGACAATCGTATTCCGATGTACAAGGCCGAGCGCTTCGCGATGGGCGGCTACAAGGCGATTGCCGACGAACTGGCGCGCGATTACATCGACAACTACCACCGCAACTACTTCAAGCTTCGTCGTGCGTTCGGCCGCCTCGGCGTCATTGTCGTTCGCGCCGACCAGGAGGAACCGGTACAGATGGTGCTCGATCGGATCGATCGGCTTCGCGGCGTCGGGAGGCGCAAATGAGCAACGACCGACCCGCCGAGCCGAGCCTCTTTCGCCGACTGCGTGAGTCGGCCGCGCTCAATTATTTGATCATGACCGGCGGCGGTCTGTTCGCCTATGCCCTTATCATGGTTTCCCGCGGTAATGACATCGGCGTCATGCTCGCAGGTGTCTTCGCGGTGGCGGGCATTCTGGCTCGGTGGACAGCCGCTCCCGTGCTGATTCTGCTGATCACGACGTACCTCTCCATCGATCCAGGCTTTATCAACGCCATCGGTGTCTTCGGTGGATCGCCATGGTTCTTCGCACGGCCAATCGGCGGCTTCAATTTAGAAGACCTGATCCTGGCGGCCGGCCTGCTCGCCTATTCGATCGGGCATTATCGACTGACGGTGATGCTTCACGACGGAATGCCAAGCGAACCGACCGTGCAACGCGAACCCAGCGTTCTATTGCCGCGACGTCCTGCATCGCTTGTCAGCAAAGAGGAGTTGCCGCGCACACTCATGATCGCCGGCGGCTGCGTCGTCGTCGCACAAATCGGCTGGTTGGTGCTGGTCGCGATCGAAAAGGCCGGCCGGCCGCGACTCTCGGAGTTCTCGCCGAACGCGGCCCGGTTCTTTCTGTATGCCTGGGTGCTGGGCCTCGCGCTCATGGTTATTTCCGCGGCGCTGGTTTACTTGCGTGGCGCCGGGATGACGCAGCCGGAAGCCGCCACGCTCTTGCGTGACGAGTTCTTCCAGGAAAACCGTCGTGAGACGGACCGTTTGCAACGCTGGCGGCGCTGGTTCAAGGAAAAGGTGGCTCGTCGCCGCCGCTCCGGGAAGTGAGGGCTTGATGTTCTACATTCGCGAAGTCATGGGCTGGGTCTTGATGGTCCTGGGCCTGTGGCTCTTTTACCAGAGCTACTCGTTCTTGATGAACAAGATGATCATCCAGTCCGGCCCGACTGTACTGATGGGCATCGTCGTGTTCCGTGGCGGCATTCATCTGCTCAAGGTCGCCGTCGCGGCACGGGTGTGCCAGCATGCCCCCGTCGAAGCCCGACCGGCGCCCGTGCGATCGCACCCGGTTCGTCCGCAGCGGCGAGCGACCGTGGTGCCGGGCCGACGCTAACGGCGAGCGGAGCACCGTAAGGTGCCCGATAATGTTCGCGTTGGCGCCATCATCGGGCACCTTACGGTGCTCCGCTCGCCTTGATGAGACATGCGACTCCCGCCACATTGAAAACGAATTCGCCGAGCCCCATGAGCCGGCTCACATAGGCGTGACCGAGGCCGCGTTTGAACTCGTCGCGCAGCGCAGCCCGGCGGCCGAGAACTCCGAAAAGAATCGCGGGCAGGCCAAACACGAGACCGAGCCCGGGCACGAGTCCGATGAGCGCACAGACATACGCCCGGCACGCGTTCGCGTTGCCCTCGGGCAGGAACGACACCGGGATCTCGCTTCGATCGTTCTTGCGGCGACGTACGGCGGGGGCAGGAGAATCGCTCATTCCTCCGACGTACACCGAGCGGCGGATTCGGTCAAGCGCGGAAGGCGATTGGGATGATTGATCCAAGTATCCGCGCCGTTTTCTTCGATGCGGTCGGCACGCTCCTCTTCCCGCACACCCCGGTCAGTCGCACGTACGCGGAGTTCGCCGGTCGGCATGGCGGGACTTTGAAGGAGGAACAAGTGCGCGACGGCTTTCGCAAAGCCTTCCGTCATCAGGAGCAACTCGATCACGCGGCCGGCTGGCGGACCAGCGAGGATCGCGAGCGTGAGCGGTGGCAAAGCATCGTTCGCGATGTATTGATCGGGGCCGACGGTGACGCCTGTTTTGCGGAGTTGTGGTCCTGGTTCGCCAGCCCGCCCGCGTGGACAGTCCATCCGGACACGAGAGACGTGCTGCCAAAATTGATCGAACGCGGACTCGTCGTCGGGCTCGGGTCCAACTTCGACGCCCGGCTGCTTCCGCTAGTCCACGCCTTCCCGGAACTCGGGCCGGTGCGTGAACGATGCGTCATCAGTTCGCTCGTCGGCTGGCGCAAGCCTTCGCGGGAATTCTTCCAGTCCCTTGCCAAATCGGCGAAATGCGATCCGATTCAGATTCTCTACGTCGGCGATGATCCGCGGAACGACTTAGAAGGTGCGTCCGCAGCCGGCTTGAACGCCATCCTCCTCGATCCGCACGGCGAACCCGGCCCAAACAGAATTCGCACCCTGCGAGACCTTCTCCAATAGCGGGGGTTACTATCTTTACTCTTGCTCCCCTTCTTTAGCTTTTCCGGCCGGAGGTCGGTCCATGCGCCGTCCGTGGCTTTCCGCGTTGTGTGCGTCCGTCATCGTCTCCGCTTCCTGGGCAGCCGACGACGACTATCGTTCGGTCGACAAGGCGATCACCGCCAAGATTCAGCCATCGTGGACGGCCAACACTTCCGGACCGGCTGCGCACCTCGGGATCCATCTGCAGTCGGACCCGATGGGCAAGCTCGTCATCGACGACGTCCAGGCGGATTCGCCCGCGGAGAAGGCGGGTGTCAAGCATGGCGACGTTCTGACTCGAATCGATGGCAAGGAGGTCGCCTCCGTCGACGCCTTCAAGTCGGTCTTGCACGCCAAATCACCGGGCAACACAATCAAGCTCTCGCTATCTCGCGGCAGCAACACAATCGACGTGAGCGCAACTCTCGTCGCCCTGAGCCGGCCGATGGCCTCGGGCCGCGCGCCGCAAGCGACGTCACTGGGCGTCCAGGTCGTTGCCGCGAAGGAAGGCGACGGCGTCACCATCGAGCAAGTGGTCCCCGGCTCGGTTGCGGACAAGTTCAAGCTGAAAACGGGCGAAACGATCCTCAAGATCGACGATGCGGCTCTCAACAGCCCCGACAAGCTGCGCGAAATTCTCGCGACCAAGAAGCCGGACGACTCGATGACGCTGACCCTTCTGCTCGCCGAGAAGAAGGTCAAGATGGAAGTGAAGCTTGATCCGGAACCCAAGGGCCGCCCCGGTGGCCCGATGGGCGGCGGCTGGAATCGCGGACCACAATATTGGACCAAGCCAACGTATCGCCTCGCGATCATCCTCGTCGAGTTCAAGGACGTGAAGCACAACAAGGACATCACTCCCGAGATGTGGGAGAAGTCGATGTTCTCCAAGGATCAGACCTACAAGAAGACTGCAACGGGCCAGGATGCGTACGGCAGCATGTACGACTATTACTTCGAGCAGTCGTATGGCCAACTCAAGATCGAGGGCAAGGCGTTCAACTACGTGCAGGTGAGCAAGGATCGTATTGAGTATGAGCCAGGAGGGGCTCTCTTGCCTACGGCTAAGGCGGGTACTCCAGAAGCGAAGGAGCGCGAAAAGAAGATCGTTACGGATAAGTCCGTGTTCTTGACCGAAGCACTCGACAAACTGATCGAGCGTGAAGGCAAGGACGCGCTCAAGGATTTCGACGGGGTCTACTACATCTATGCCGGCGGATCGGTCCCCAGGGCGCCGCGCGGCGGGTTGTACTGGCCGCATCGTTCGAGCATTCGCTACAAGGACAAGAACTGGCCCTATTTCATCTGCCAGGAAGGCGGCGCGCGGATGAACAACATCAGCGTCTTCTGCCACGAGTTCGGCCACATGCTGGGCCTGCCCGACTTGTATGCACGGCCGGAAAACCCGGGCTCCGAAGGGCTCGGCGGTTGGTGCGCGATGTCGAACGAAGGCCGTGGGGGTCGCCCACAGCACTTCTCGGCGTGGTGCAAGGACAAGCTCGGCTGGATCAAGCCGACCGTCATTGACCCGACCGTTAAGCAGAAGCTGGTCCTCGCTCCCATCGAAACGTCGTCCAAGGACTGCCTCAAAGTCCTCGTGCGGCCCGACGGCAGCGAGTATTTCCTCCTGGAAAACCGGGGCAACAAGGGCTTTGACGCGACGCTTCCCGGCCACGGCTTGCTCGTGTGGCGCGTCGTCGGCAATCGGCCGATCCTCGAAGAGTCGCACGGCGTGCTCGGCCCACGGGGACCGTATGTATTTGGCGAACTCGTGCCGTTCCCGAGTGAATCCAACCGGTCGTTCACGCCGTTCACGACGCCGTCAAGCCGATCGCAACTTGGCGGCGGACTGCCCGTGTGGATCACCAACATCGAGAAGCTATCGGACGGCCGAATCGGCTTCCAAATTGGTTACGAATACGAGTGACTTTGGAGTTTCTCCTTTGACGCGCATCGCTATCGCGCTCGCGGCGACTCTGTTCGCCGGCGTCGGCGCATTCGCTTTTCCAAAGATCGCCGCGCCCAAGACGCCGCCGATCGACTTGACGGGATATGCGACCGTCGACACCGCGATCAAGGCGACGGCCGCGTCGTCCGGCGGCGGCAGCGGGCCGGCTTACTTCGGCGTGTCGGTTGTGCCCGACGCCAAGGGCCGGCCGATCGCCGACGATGTGGCCGCCAAGTCGCCGGCCGGCAAGGCTGGTATTAAGAAGGGCGATCTCTTCACGCTCATCGGCGGCCAGCCCGTGCGCACGCCGACGGCCTTCCGCGAGTGGGTTCAGGCCCAGGAGCCCAGCACGCCAATCAAGGTGCAGATTGAACGCGACGGCAAGACGACGGAACTGACGGTTACTCTCGACCCGGTCAGTAAGCCGAAGCGCCTGGGCGGCGCCTACCTCGGCATCGACCTCGGCGAGCGCAAGGACGACGAGGGCTTCCGCATCGAGCGCGTGGCCGCTCGCTCTCCGGCCGAGCGGGCCGGCATCGCGGTCAACGATCGTCTGATCAAGCTCAATGGCACGGAACTCAGCGGCGCCGGCAAGCTCAACGACGCTTTGGCCGAACGGCGGGCTGGCGACGAAATCACGCTGACGGTTCGTCAGAATGGCAAGGACAAGGACATCAAGGTCACGCTGCGCACGGAGGGCTTCGGCCCAGGCGGCGGCTTCGGCCCAGGCGGCGGCACTTCAACGATCGACGTCCGCAACAAAACCGTCGTGCGTCTGGCTGTGATCCCGATCGAATTCGCCGACGTCAAGCACAACCCCAAGATCACGCCGGCAGAACTCGAGAAGGCGTTCTTCAGCCACGACACCTACACGGGCCAGAACGCAACCGGCGAAAAAGCGGCGGGCAGCCTCAACGACTATGTCCGCGAGCAATCGGCCGGCAAACTGCAAATCACCGGCAAGGTGTATGCCTGGGTCGACGTCGGCCAGAAGCGGCGCGACTATATCCAGGGCTCCGGCACCAGCAACAAGACGCAGGTCCTGACCGACGCAATCAAGGAGTGCTTCGGCCACTGGACGAACGTGATGCTCCCCGCCGACGCGATCCTCTTCGTCTATGCGGGAGAGCGGATGGCCACGAACCGCGGCACGGTGTACTACCCGCACTCGGGCGTCATCCAGGTCAAGAACTCGCGCATGCCGTACTCAATCGGACCCGAAGGCGGATCGAAGCAGTCGCCGACCGGCGTGTTCGTCAAGGAACTCGCTCAGGTATTTGCCCTGCCCGACCTCGCTGCCCGCACCGAGAACGCCGGCTCCGAGGGCCTCGGCCGCTGGTGTGCGATGTCGGACCCGTTCACGACGAATCGGCCGCAACATCTCTCCGCCTGGTGTAAGGAGCGGCTCGGCTGGATCACGCCGACGGTCATCGACCCGACGAAGCCGCAGAAGCTGATCCTCGCGCCGATCGAGTCGTCGCCAAAGGAGTGCTACAAGGTCCTGGTCCGTCCCGACGGCAGCGAGTATTTTCTGCTCGAAGTGCGCGCCCGTAAAGGCTTCGACGCGGACCTGCCGGGTGAGGGCTTGCTCATCTGGCGTGTCGTCAACGGCCGGCCGATCCTGGAGGAGTCCCACGGCGTCGAAGGCCCGACCGGCCCGACCGTCCACCTCGCGGCCGTGCCCTACCCGAGTCCGGCGAACAACTCCTTCACACCCGACACGATCCCGTCGAGCCGATCACCCAAGGGCGGCGGCCTCCCGGTCCACATCACCGACATCCGCCGCCTCCCCGACGGCCGCGTCAGCTTCCACGTCGGCTACGAATACGAATGACGGGCACTGGGCGGTGGCGAATTGATTGCTTTCATGACCCACACCCGTCAATTCGTTTCAGCGTTTTTTTGTGCAACGAGATGCAATCAATTGGGAGCGATTTGCGAATTGACGGGTGAATTGCTCTTGTCCCCTTTCCGCCAGCCATTCAATGCCACCGGAGACGAGCAGTGAAGTTAAACATTCAAGGCGCGACACGGAGAGCGTCCGCCGCCTTCGCCATCTGCCTTAGCATGGTCCTCGCATCGTCGCTGAGTGCCGAGGAACCGAAGCCGTTGACCACCATTAAGGTAACGGTGCAAACTCAGCATGCCGAGCGTTCGCCGCTGACGGTCGCCCTCAGCGGCGATGGCAAACTGCTCGCATCGGCGAGTGGGGAACAATCCGTGCTGCTGTGGGACGCGACCACCGGCAAGCAGAAAGCCAAACTCGAGGGGCATACCAAGGCCGCGGCTTGCGTGGCCTTCAGCACCGACGGCGCCCTGCTCGCCTCGGGCAGTGATGACGGGACCGTCAAGTTGTGGGACACTGCCACCGGCAAGGAGAAGGCGACGCTCAAGGGCGAGAACCTCAGTGAAGTAAACAGTGTAGCGCTCAGCGGCGACGGCAAGTTGGCGGCAGCGGGCACCTCGGGCGTCGTGACGGTGTGGGACACAGCCACGGGCAAAGTGACGGCGACGCTCAAGGGGAACAGTATTTCCCAAGGGCCTACCAACCTCGTGATCGGCGTCACCTTCAGCCCCGACACCAAGTTGCTGGCCCACGCGAATTACAAAACGATCACCGTGGCACTCTGGGACCTGGTCACCGGCAAGCACCAGGCCCAACTTGATGGGCATGCCACCTCCGTCAATTGCGTGGCCTTCAGCGGCGACGGCAAGCTGCTTGCCTCGGGCGGGTACGATCAGACCGTGCTGTTGTGGGACGTGGCGATGGGCAAGCAGAAGGCCAAGCTCGAAGGACATACCGGTGCGATCAATTGCGTGGCCTTCAGCGGCGACGGCAAGCTGCTCGCCTCGGGCGGGATCGACAAAACCGTGCGGTTATGGGACGTGGACATGGCCAAGCAAAAAGCCAAGTTCGATCACCCGCAGACCGTCCACACTGTGGCGTTGAGCAGCGACGGCAAGCTGCTCGCCTCGGGGACTGAGGATGGGACGATCAAGCTGTGGGAGGTTGCAGGGGTGAAGTAAGCTGGAGGACTGCAAGCAATCATGCTGCCAGCAAATAGAACACAGCTCGTTTCTGACAATGCAACCGACCATCGACGACCTGCGCCGCGTACATCAGCTCGCGGCGGAGCAATTTCCGCACGAGTATCTCGACGTCGGGCTGGGAGCGATCGGGTTGTTTCTGCACGATTCGCCGAGGAAGGCGGGCTACCGACAAACGCCGCTCAATTCAATCACATTCGCCAGTATCGGCGTCGACGGCATTCATTTTGGATCGATCACTGACGGCAACAACGTGGCTCCCGAATCGCCGATTGTCCTCACGATACCAATGGCTTTCGCCCATCCAAACGTCATTGTTGGCGAGTCTCTATACGACTTCCTTTGTTTCGGGTGCAGACATGGCTACTCCGACCTGGGCAACCTTCATCTGAATCTCGAAGCAACCTTGGACCACTACACAAATCCGCCCACTGATTTCTACGACGATCGAGCACCAGGCATCCTCCAATTGCTCAGCGACCAATTGTCGCTCCGTCCGTGGCGCGACGTGCGCGAACATTTTGCTGACTTGCAATCTCGCTTCTTGCTGACTTTGAGAATGGCCTCCGCCTCAGGTGAGCACGACGTCAATTGAGCGGCGACATTCGCTTGTTCCAAGTCCAATCTCCTTGAGCGGCCGCGGAGGGTTCGCTTACTGGCCCCCAGGGAGCGGCCCGACTCATGGACTATCAAGCAATACTGGAAGCGATCACCGCGGACCCGCGTTATGTCGCCAATCTCGATTGGGGTGAAGCACGGCCGGGCCATCCCGAGGGCACAGTGCGCGCGCACATCGCGGAGATCGAGCCAAACTTGGAGGTCCTGCGGCCCAAGCTGACCGAGGACGAGTATTGGAAGCTCAAAATCCTCATTCACACCCACGACAGCTTCAAGGCCGAGTCGCAGCCGGGCGTGCCCATCACCGATCCCAAGAGCCATGCGTCTTTGGCGCGGGCCTTCCTGGCGACGCACTGCGACAATGCCGACCTGTTAACAATGGTCGAGTACCACGACGAGCCGTTCGCGCTTTACCGCCAGTTCGAGAGCAAGGGCAAATTCAATGTGGACAGGTTCAGCGCGCTCTTGACCGCGATCCGCGATTGGAACTTGTTTCTGGCGTTCAACATCATCGACGGCTGCACCGCCGGCAAGTCCCGCGAGCCGCTGCTTTGGCTGTTCCAACAGGTGGCGCGGAAAGTTGAGTCGAAGTTCACGGCTGCGGACGTCATCCTGTGAGGCAATGTCGTTAACGATTCTGACCGGCATTTCGCCCCGAAGGGGCTCGGCAGGACAGCCCAGGGCAACGCCCTGGGAAATGTGACGCACAACGAGCGTTTGCACGCTGAAGGCGTGCGGCCGCTCTGGCATCGGCTAGTTCCGACGCGACGATCAGGTTATGGGACCCCAAGACCGGCAAAGAACTCGCCGTGCTCAAGGGCCATTCGCGTTGGGTGTACACAGTGGCATTCAGTCCCGACGGCAAGACGCTGGCCTCCGGTCAGCAGGATGGCGTGATCCTCTTGTGGGACGTCCCCGCGATCAAACTGTCGGAGAAATGAATTTGAGCGCGAGATTTTGCCTTTCATTGCATTGCATCCACGCCACCTGGCGATGGTCATGACAGCGCAAAAACCGAGGCTTGTGGCGCTAGAATTGAAGTTGGCGATTTTTGCCGCATCTCTCTTCAGCATAGAGAAATAAGTGCTGTTTGTTTGGTCTAAGATGGTCAACCCCGGTATATAGTTGGCCATCTCTCTTTTTGGCCATCTTAGGTGCTCTGACGGCCGATTGAATTTCTGATGCCGCTCCGAACAGCAGCCACACCGTCGGCTTGGGAGAGTTCAAGGTCCCCAACGCGACCGGCGGCGGCTTGCCCTCGGCCTATCGGCGGCTGATAATCCGCTCATCACTCCATCGCGACGCTTCCCATGCAAACGCTCTTTCTCCTCCTCGCTCTCGCGGCGGACCCGGCGCCGGCCGACATCGTCATCAAGAATGCGACCATTCATGACGGAACCGGCAAGGCCGGCTACGTCGGCGACGTGGCCATCGCGGGGGACAAGATCGTCGGCGTGGGCAAGGTCGCCGTCGACGGCAAAACGCGGGTGATCGACGGCACGGGCCTCATCATCGCGCCGGGCTTCATTGACTTGCACACGCATTGCGATTCGAGCATCACCGAGCCCGGACATCGCCTCAACAAATGCTACTTGATGCAGGGCGTGACCACCGTCATCACGGGCAACTGCGGCTCCGGCCCGGCCAACGTGAAGGCCTTTTACGACAAGCTCGACAAGAACGGCGTCGGCACGAACGTCGCGCATCTCGTCCCGCACAATTCCGTTCGTTCACAAGCGATGGGCAACGCGAACCGCCAACCCACCGACGACGAACTGCACAAGATGGAAGCGCTCGTCGACGCGGGCATGAAAGACGGCGCCTGGGGCCTGGCCACCGGGCTGATCTACACTCCTGGAACGTACGCCAAGACCGACGAGATTATCGCGTTGGCCAAGGTCGCGTCGAAGCATCACGGCATCTATGCAAGCCACATGCGCCATGAAGACACACGATTGCTGGAGGCGATCGAGGAGACGCTCACCATCGGCCGCGAGGCCAAGTTGCCGGTCCACATCTCGCACATCAAAGCCAGCGGCAAGAAGGCTTGGGGCTTATCGGCCGACGCCGTCGGGTTGATCCAGAAGGCACGCACCGCGGGAATGGCGGTGACTGCCGACCAGTACCCGTATATCGCATCGAGTACATCGCTGGCAGCCACGGTCGTTCCGACACGCTATCGCGATGGCACAGGCGAGGAATACCGCAAGCGCTTCGACGACGCCGAGAAGGGTCCCCAGATGCGTAAGGCCATTGAGGCCGACGTGAAAGGCCGCGAGAAGTCGATCGTGATTGCGTCCTACAGCAAGAATCGCAAATGGCAGGGCAAGAGCCTCGGCGAGATCGCCGAGATGGAGAAGAAGTCCGCGACCGACATCGCGATTGAGATCGAGAAAGCGGGCGGCGCCAGCGTCGTGAACTTTGGCATGTCCGAGGAAGACGTCCGCATCTACATGAAGCAGCCGTGGGTGGCGACTGCGTCGGACGGCAGCGCCCAAATCCCCGGCGACACGGTTCCACATCCACGCAGCTATGGCACGTTCCCGCTCAAGATCGGTCGCTATTCAATCGTCGACGGCGTGATCCCGATCGAACAGGCCATTCGCTCATCTAGTGGTTTGCCCGCGGACATCATCGGCTTCAAAGGTCGGGGCTACTTGAAGCCCGGCCAATTCGCCGACGTGGTCGTGTTCGACCCGAAGACGTTCCGCGACACAGCCACTTACGACAAGCCGCATCAATACGCGACCGGCGTGAAGTATTTGTTCGTGAACGGGAAGACCGTGATCGACGGCGGAGAGTTCAAAGACGTGCTGGCGGGAAAGGCGCTGCGGCACAAATCGGATTGAGATCCATCCACCGAACATCGGAGTTGAATACTCATGTCGAAGAAGCTTATTTCTCGCCGCGAATTGCTCCGTCGCTCACCAGCCGCGTTGCTGGCCGCCGGCCTCTGGCCCGGCACGCTGGCGGCCGGCGATGCGACTACGGACGCGTTCTCGTTTCTTGCCGTCAACGACTTACATTCGCTCGACAAGAAATGCCATCCGTGGTTCGAGAAGGTCGTGAAACAGATGGCCGGCCACGCCGAGAAGCCGGCCTTCCTGCTCATCTCTGGCGACCTCGCGGATGGCGGCACGGCCGAGCAGATCGCGGCAGTGAAAGAGATCTTTGGCGGGCTCAAGCTGCCAATGTACACAGTGCCCGGCAACCACGACTTCACGCCCAAGCAGGAGCGCAAGGCTTACGACGACCTGTTTCCGGATCGGCTCAACTACGCCTTCGATCACGGCGGCTGGCAGTTCATCGCCCTCGACACGACCGAAGGGACGAAAGCCCAGGACACGAAGATTGCGGCAGAGACGTTGAACTGGCTCGATGGACAGCTTCCCAAGCTCGATAAGAAGAAGCCGCTCGTCGTGTTCACGCATTTTCCGCTGGGCGAAGGCGTCAAGATGCGACCCAAGAACGCGGAGGAGGTTCTCAAGCGGTTCCTGCCTTTTAACCTGCGTGCCGTGTACAGCGGCCACTTCCATTCATTCACGGAGAAGAAGGCCGGCAACGTGGTGCTGACGACGAATCGATGCTGCGCCTTCAGCCGCGGCAACCACGATGGGACTAAAGAGAAGGGATATTTCCTGGTAGCGACGAAGGACGGCAAGCTTGAACGAACTTTTGTAGAGGTAAAACCGGCCTGATCGCTCTGTCTCACGTTTCCTCGCTCGCTTGCTCCAACTCGGCCGTTCCGTTCAACTCGAACGGCCGTACCTCCGCGCCTTCAGCGCGCACATGGCGCACCAGATAACGCGGCAGCCGGCAGCGGATCAGTACCTGGCCATCCTTGAATTCCTGCCGGTAAACCTCCGCATGTGCGGCCAGGTATGCTTGCACCTTACCGTTGGCAGCGCTCGCTTCGACGGTGGCTTCCACAAAGTCGGCGGTCAGTGCTTCGACGACGGCCTCGGTGAGTTCGTCGATGCCTTCGCCGGTCGCGCCGCTGATGCCCACGGATTTCGGATGGAGCACCTTGAGGATGTTCAGGTCCGCTCGCTCCGCGATGCGATCGATTTTGTTGAGCACGAGGATCGTCGGTTTCTTGTCGCACTCCAACTCGGCCAGCACCGTGTTCACGGCTTTGATTTGCTCCTCGGCTTGCGGATTACTCGCGTCGACGACATGAAGCAGCAGCCGGGCCTGGCGGGCCTCTTCGAGCGTCGCCTTGAACGACGCCACCAGATGGTGCGGCAATTCGCGGATGAACCCGACCGTGTCGCTCAGGAGGATTTTGCCAAAGTCCTTGATGTGCCACTGCCGGGTCCGCGTGTCGAGCGTGCTAAAGAGCTGGTTCTCGACATAAACGTCTGAGTGCGTGAGCCGATTCATGAGCCGGCTCTTGCCGGCGTTCGTGTAGCCGACGAGCGAGACTGTGTGCTCTTCGCGGCGCGTCTGGACCTCGCGTTCTTTGCGGGCTTGTACGACCTCCAGTTTCAACTTCAAATCGCGGATGCGGCCGGCGACGATGCGGCGGTCTTCTTCGAGCTGTGTTTCGCCGGGGCCGCGTGTGCCGATACCGGCCTGGTAACGTGACAAGTGCGTCCACATCTGTTTGAGCCGCGGCAACGAGTATTCGAGCTGGGCCAGTTCCACCTGCAAGCGTGATTCCGGCGTCCGCGCCCGCGTGGCGAAGATGTCGAGAATTAACTCGCTCCGATCGAGCACCTTGACCTCGGTCGCCTTTTCCAGGTTGCGCACCTGGCCGGGCGTCAGATCGTTGTCGAAGACAACGACGTCGGCGTCGGTCAGCCGGACCTTCTCGACGATCTCCGCGACCTTGCCCTTGCCGACGTACGTGCCGGCGTTGATGTCGTTGCGCTTTTGCGTGATCTCGCCAACGACGAGGGCGCCGGCCGTCTCGGCGAGGCCGCGAATTTCGTCGCAGGGATCGGTTGACAGCCAGGGTCGATTCGGCAGAGAGATGCTGACGAGGACAGCGCGTTCCCGATGAACGGACAACTCGTTACGGGTCTTGTCGAACGATGCGGCGATGGCGAACGCTCCAAGCGGGGTCCCGAATGGACACGGGGACCGGGCATCAGGTGATTGCAGATGTACCGGGAATTATACGCGGCATGTTGCGAGACAGACGAAGCGATGGGGAGTTGATTCAGTCGTCGCAGAAAGAACAGCGAAGGCGGTTGGCGTTGACGTCGATCAGGAGCAGGATTTCAAGAATGGTGGCTTGTTCGGCGGGAGTCTTGGTCTTGCGGGCTTTGCGAAGGATGTCGAGGTTTTCTTCGCCGCAGCGGAGTTGTTCGATGATCTCGTCGAGCAATTTGCCGGCATTCACAAACTCGCGACGTTTCAGCAGCCCAAACGAATCGCGTTTCAACTCAAGCCAGAAACAGTCCCCCTGCATGTGCTGAATCCACCGAGCCCTCAGAAAACCCCGCCAGTGTTCTTTCACCCACTCGCGAATGGCTTTCTCCCCCTGGTCGCACCCGGCTTTCTGACTGCGAATCCACCGTTCCTTGCAAGCCTCGAGCCAGGATTCCTCGACGAGGCTCCGCTGCTCAATGAGATCGTCAATGATGACTACTTCGGTGGACATCGACCACATCCCAAAGCTACCGAACGATCGCTCTAGGCGAACGTGCCGGGGAGAGTGAGCGAACTTTTGGCACTACTGCACTGTATGCAACCTTCGAACAACGTTCAACCCATCTAGTCGACTCGGGCGTAGATACCACAACCTACTATCGGTCGGGAAGGTCGATTTTCTTCGGCCTCGGTTCATTTTTCAAGGGCGGATACTTCCACCAGATTGTCAAAAAAAGTTGCCCCGCCGCCGAGATCGGTGAGAGCGGTCCCGGTGATGGCGTTACAATTCGGGCCGCCCACGTGTTTCGACCACCACACGCTGAACGACACCACGACACCCGGTTTCACCGTTTCACCGACCACGGCACGCGCTTGAAAGCGGCCGCGGTCGTTGAAGATCGCCACCATCTGGCCGTCCGTAATACGACGGTTCGCCGCGTCGTTCGGATGTATTTGGATGGTCGGTTCCCCGGCAGTTTTCCGCAACGCGTCGACGTTCGCGAAGCTGGAGTTCAGGAACGATGGCTCCGGCGGCGTAATCATCTGTAAGGGGTACTTCGCCGCGAGGGCCGGTTTCGTTTGCGGATCTTCGTGGGGCGGTTCGTATTTTGGCAACGGATCGCGACCGGCAGCCGCTTCACGTGCACTATAGAACTCGCATTTGCCGGACGGCGTGCCGAAGTTCCCATGCGCATGCGGTGCATAGTCGGCCGGAACATTCAGGCGGATTGGCCCGTTCGCCTGCAGCCGTTCCAGGGTAATGCCCTCGAACGCCGACGCGGCAGGATAACCAGTCGGGCTGCCCGTCGGACGCAAGGCTTGCCGAGCCAATTCTTCATCGGACACCTGGAACAGGTCGGGCTCAAAGCCCATCGCGGCCGCGAGTCGGCGAAAGACCTCGGTATTCGGCTTCGCCTCGCCCAGCGGCTCGATCGCCTGATGATTCGCCTGGATGTAGAGGTGGCCGTAAGCGCTGTGCACATCAAAGTGTTCGAGCTGACTCGTCGCGGGCAAGACGATGTCCGCGAAGTCGACGGTATCGGTCGGGAACTGCTCGTGAACGACGGTGAACAGGTCTTCACGCCGAAGACCGGCGTGGACCTTGCCCTGATGCGGGTTCACTGCCGCCGGGTTCGAGTTGTACACATAAAGCGCCTTCACGGGTGGACCGGGCAACTGGCCCGCGAGGGCATCCGCCAGCTGAACCATGTTGATCGTTCGCGTGCCCTTCGGACTCAGGTCAGGCCGCTCGAGAGCCGCGTTGTCCCATGGCGACAGCTTGCTCGTGCTCAACATCGCGCCGCCGCCGAGGTGCCGCCAGGCGCCGATGATCGCGGGCAAACAGCAAACGGTCCGCACGGCCATGCCGCCGCCGCCGTGCCGCTGCATGCCGTAGTTCAAGCGAATGAACGCCGGCCCGCCGCGATCGCGCATCGAATGTGCATACTCGTGGGCCAGCGTCTCAATGTCGACAACCGCGATGCCGGTGATGCGTGCGACCTTCTCCGGCCCGTATTCATTCAGGACGCGGTCGCGCAGCTCAGCGGTGCCAAGGCAGTAACGCTCAAGGTAATCGGGATCTTCAAGGCCATCACGAAACAGGATGTGCATCAATCCCAAGGCGAGCGCCCCGTCGGTCCCCGGCCGCACGGGGATCCACCAATCGCTGCGCTCCGCGGTCTTGCTACGATGCGGATCGATGGTGACGATTTTGGCACCGCGCTTGCGCGCCTGGAACATGACCGCCCACTGGTGAATGTTCGTGACCGCAGTGTTCGAGCCCCAGTTGATGATGTACCGCGAATGAATCACCGCCTCGGGATCGATCGCGGCCCGCGTGCCGAGCGTCACATCACACCCGGCCGCCCCTGCGGTTGCACAGATGGTGCGATCGAGCAGCGAGGCCCCAAGCCGATGGAAGAACCGCCGGTCCAGGCTCGCGATCATCAGCTTGCCCATCGTGCCGGCATAGCTGTACGGCAAGATCGCTTGCGGGCCGTACGGCGAATCGGCAATTGCTTGGAACCGATCGGCGATCGTCCGAATCGCCTCATCCCACGAGATACGTTCGAACTTGCCCTCGCCCTTCGGTCCCAGACGCCTCATCGGAAAGAGCAGTCGATCGCGGTGATAAACGCGGTCGAGGTAATGTGACACTTTCTGACAGAGGAACCCCTTGGTGAAGGGATGTTCCTTGTCGCCACGCAGGTCGATTGCCTTGCCATCCTTGACTGTGACGACGAGGCCGCACGTGTCGGGGCAATCGTGTGGGCAGACGGCACGGACGGTGGTTAGTGGAGTTTGCATCTAATTGTCCGCCGCTTGCGGCTTAGCGGGGCCGCTACGCCGCAAGCGTCAAGTCATTGTTTCGGCCGAAACGCCTTCACCACATTCTCGTTCGTCGTCAAATATGGCCCTTCGATCAAATCGACGCAATAGGGGATTGCGGGGAACACGGCCATCAGGCAATCGCGGATCGCGCTCGGCTTGCCGGGCAAGTTCACGATCAGCGACTTGCCGCGAATGCCGGCCACCTGCCGTGACAGGATCGCCGTCGGCACCACTTTCAGCGACACTGCGCGCATCTGTTCGCCGAAGCCATCGACCATCTTTTCGCAGACGGCCTCGGTCGCTTCCGGCGTGACGTCGCGCTTGGCCGGGCCAGTGCCCCCGGTCGTGACGATCAGGCAGCAGCCTTCGTCGTCGGCCATCGCCTTCAACGTGGATTCGATTCGCTCCTGTTCATCGGGAATGACGCGGGCGACCGGGTCCCACTGGCACGACAGAATCTCCGTGAGGCACTCGCGGATCGCAGGCCCGCCCTTGTCTTCGTACTCGCCGCGGCTCGCTCGGTCGGAAACGGTGACGATGCCAATTCGGATCGGTGCACTCATACTCTCAGCATACAATCTGCCGTTAGCCACGACGCGCCAGCGGAGCGCGTCACGC
>DATANR010000087.1:0-44666 GCA_036266155.1 Gemmataceae bacterium
TGTTCGCCGCACCCCAAAGTGGCGCTTCTCCCACCATTGACCGTTGGCCCCGGCGGCGGGCACGCTACACTGTCTTCACCTCTGCCGCCACCACATTACGCCGTGCACCTATGTCCGCCACTCCTGCGCATCCGCTTGAGCCATTGACGGCCGACGAAGTCCAATCCGCCGTCGCGATTCTGAAGAGCGCCGGCCGCGTCACGCCGACAACGCGCTTCGTCTCCGTTGCCCTTCGCGAACCACCCAAGTCCGCGGTGCACAACTTCGACGGCAAGTCGCTGCCGCCGCGTGAGGCATTCGCGGTTCTCTTCGACAACGCGACGAACTCGTGCTTCGAAGCCACGATCGCGCTGGCGAAACGCGAACTCACGCAGTGGAAGCACGTTCCCGGCGTTCAGCCGACGATGACCGTCGACGAGCAGGTCGAATGCGAACAGGCCGTCCTCACGAGCCCCGAGTTCGCGGCGGCGCTCAAGAAGCACTGTGGCATCGACGACACGTCGCTCGTCATGGTCGACATCTGGAGTGCCGGCTATTACGGCGAGGCCGAGGAGGCGAACCGCCGTCTCGCACGCCCGCTCTGCTTTGTGCGAACCGATCCGACCGACAACGGCTACGTCCGCCCGATCGAGGGGATTCGCCCCGTCGTCGATCTCAATGAGATGCGCGTGATCCGCGTCGAGGAGTACGGCCACTGGCCGCTGCCGCCGGTGACGGCCAACTACTCGGCCGACCGCGTGCCCAATCAGCGCGCCGACATCAAGCCGTTGGAGATCACGCAAGCGGAGGGGCCAAGCTTTCAGGTCGATGGCTATCAGGTGAAGTGGCAAAACTGGAGCTTTGTGATCGGCTTCAACGCCCGCGAAGGCTTGACGCTGCACCACCTGCGTTACCGCGACCAGGGCAAGGACCGCTCAATCCTCTATCGCGCGTCGCTTACGGAAATGGTCGTCCCCTACGGCGACCCCGCTCCGACGCAATACCGCAAGAACGCGTTCGATGTCGGCGAGTACGGCATGGGGATGTGCGCCAACAGCCTGCAACTCGGCTGCGATTGTCTTGGGCTCATCCGCTACTTCGACGCCCATCTCTGCACGAGCCGCGGCGAACCGCTGACGATCAAGAACGCGATCTGCATGCACGAGGAAGATTTTGGCGTCCTCTGGAAACACACCGATCGACGATTGAATGTTCCTGAAGTCCGTCGTTCGCGGCGACTCGTCGTGTCCAGCTTCAGCACGGTCGAGAACTATGAGTACGGGTTCTTCTGGTACCTCTACCAGGACGGCAACATCCAGTTCGAAATCAAGCTGACCGGCATCCTGTCGCTCGGCTCCTTGCAGCCCGGTGAGACGTCGCCGTACGGCGCGTTGATCGCGCCGCAGCTCTATGCCCCGAACCACCAGCATTTCTTCAACGTTCGACTCGACTTCGATCTCGACGGAGTGAACAACTCCGTTCTCCAGGTCGACGTGCAGCCCGACGAGCCGGGGCCGGCCAACCCGCACGCGAACGCCTTCTCCGCTCGAGCGAAGCTATTGGAAACGGAGAAGTCGGCACGAGCGCATTTGAATCTGCAAACCGCGCGCACGTGGAAGATCATCAACCCGCACGTAAAGAACGTGGTCGGCGAACCGGTCGGCTATCGCTTCCTGCCGGGCGACAACAGTTTTCCGATGGGCGGCCCGCAAGCGTGGTGGCGCAAGCGTGCCGGGTTCGTCGAGAATCACGTGTGGGTGACGCCGTTCGACGCTTCGGAAAAGTACGCAGCCGGTGACTACCCGAATCAGAGTCACGGCGGCGACGGCCTCATCAAGTGGACCGCCGCCGATCGGCCCATCGCCGACACGGACGTGGTGCTCTGGTACACCTTCGGCCACACGCACATTCCGCGGCCGGAAGATTATCCGGTCATGCCGACGGCGTACATTGGCTTCATGCTCAAGCCAGCCGGCTTCTTCAACATGAATCCCGCGAACGATGTCCCGCCGTCGGCAAAGGTCGAGAAGAAGGCTTGCTGCCATTGATCCACCCAACTCGGAGTCGCTTTCGTGATCCGCGTTCTCTCCGTCCTTTCGGCCCTGTTTTTCGTTGGTGTTGCCACATCGGCCGAGCCGATCGCCGGCAAGAAGCCGAACGTCATCTTCATCCTCACCGACGATCAGGGTTACGGCGACATCTCCGCGCACGGCAACCCGATCTTGAAGACGCCGAACCTCGATCGGCTCCATGCCGAGGGCGTTCGCTTTACGGACTTTCACGTGAGTCCGACTTGTTCGCCGACACGATCCGCCCTACTCACGGGCCGGCACGAGTTCAAGAATGGCGTGACGCACACAATCCTCGAACGCGAACGCCTCACGCCCAAGGCCACGACGTTGGCCCAGGTCCTGAAGACCGCGGGCTACACGACCGGCATCTTCGGCAAGTGGCACCTGGGCGACGAGCCGGACCATTGGCCGAGCGCTCGCGGCTTTGACGAGATGTTTATCCACGGTTGCGGCGGCATCGGCCAGACCTATGCCGGCAGTTGTGGCGACGCTCCGGGCAACAAGTACTTCGACCCCGCGATCCTGCACAACGGGACCTTCGAGAAGACGACGGGCTACTGCACGGACGTGTTCTTCGCGCAGGCGACGAAGTGGATCGAGTCGGTCAAGGGCAAGGAGCATCCCTTCTACTGCTACATCACGCCGAACGCCCCGCACGCACCGCTCGACGTGCGGCCCGAGGACGAAGCCCGCTACAAGGACAAAGTGAAGCAGCCGAGCATCGCCAAGTTCTTTGGCATGATCGCCAACATCGACGACAATGTCGGCAAGCTGCTCGACAAGCTCAAGGAATGGGAACTCGAAAAGAACACGCTTGTCATCTTCATGAACGACAACGGCGGCACTGCCGGCGTGCCGATCTTCAACGCCGGCATGCGCGGCCAGAAAGTGACGCCCTGGCTCGGCGGCACGCGGGCCGCCTCATTCTGGCGCTGGCCGGGCACGCTCAAGCCGGCCGACTGCGATCGCCTGGCAGCGCACATCGACTTCTTTCCGACACTCGCCGAGATTGCCGGCGCCAAGCTCACGGACGACGTGAAGAAGCAGGTCGACGGCCGCAGCCTCGTGCCGCTCTTGGAAAATCCGAAAGCCGACTGGACCGACCGC
This sequence comes from Gemmataceae bacterium, assembly GCA_036266155.1. Taxonomy (GTDB): domain Bacteria; phylum Planctomycetota; class Planctomycetia; order Gemmatales; family Gemmataceae; genus SIAJ01. The sequence goes on from DATANR010000087.1 coordinate 3,159, forward strand.
ACACTGTTCACGCACGTCGGCCGCTGGCCGAAGGACGCGAAGCCAGACGATCATAAATTCGACGACTGCAGCGTGCGGACGCCGCGCTGGCATCTGGTGTCCGTGGGCAAGATGAAAGGCCACTGGCAACTGTTCGATGTGTCTGTCGACTACGGCGAGAAGACCGACGTCGCGGACCAGCATCCGGATATCGTCAAAAAGATGAGCGCGGAATACGACGCCTGGTGGGCGTCGCTGCCGCCGTATTTGGTGAATGAGAATGCGGTCCCGCCGAAGCAGAATCCGTTCAGGGAACTGTTCTGGAAGCAGTTTGGCAAGCCGAAAGAGAAGTGATTTGAGGCATCTGGCGCTAGAATTGGAAACCGGGAATCTGCGCACATGTTGTTTTGAAATAACTAGATGCGCCGATTTTTTCGATCAGAGATGGCCAACTCCGGTATGTGTTTGGCCATCTCTGATTTTGAGTTGGAATGAAAAGCATTGGAGCATGGCATCTTCATCGTGAAGCCCGTCCACGCAATATCTCCATTTGAGGTCATCATGGTTCGCCGCAGTGTATTCGCCTTGGTCGCCAGTCTGTGCGTCTCCACGTTGCTGAACGCCGACGAAAAACCCGTCAAGGTTTTCGTTTTGGCCGGGCAATCGAACATGGAAGGCAAGGCGCCGAACACATTGCTCGACTTTCAGGCGACCGACGCGAAGACAAAAGACCTGTTCGCGCATCTGCGGAAGGACGACAAGTGGATCGTGCGCGACGACGTGTTCATCAAGTTCCTCGAACGCAAGGGCCCGCTGACGGTCGGTTATGGTTCGCCGGGTCGCACGGGCCCTGAGCTGGAGTTCGGCACTGTCATGGGCGATCACTTCACGGAACCGGTCGTCCTCGTCAAGACCGCGTGGGGCGGTCACTCGCTCGCGAAGAACTTCCGACCGCCATCCGCGGGCTACCCAGCGACTGCATTCCTCGAACAGGAACTCAAGCAAGCGCAAGATCGCGTGAAGCAGAACAACGAGAAGAACAAGAAGGACGCGCCGCTGCCGACAATGGACGACATCAAGAAGGATTACGGCGTCTCGTACCGCAAGATGTTGGCGGAGGTCAAAGATGTCATGAACAACGCGGGGACGATGTTCCCGCCGCTGAAAGGTCGCCCGCTGGAAATCGCGGGCTTCGTCTGGTTCCAGGGCTGGAACGATCAGTACGGCGGCGTCGAGGCCGAGTACGAATCGAATATGAAGCACTTCGTCAACGACGTTCGCAAGGACCTGAACGTGCCGAAGCTGCCGTTCGTCATCGCGGCGATGGGGCAGAACGGATCGAAGCCGGCGATGGGGCCGATGCTCGTGATCCAAAAAGCTCAGCTCGCGATGAACGACTTGCCGGAGTTCAAGGGAAATGTGAAGACGTTTCGTACGGACGTGCTCGTCGACAAGGCGGCCGAGGAACTGTTTCCGACATGGAAAGAGAACAAGGAGAAATGGGATAAAGTCGGCGGCGACTTCCCGTACCACTATCTCGGCAGCGCGATCTGGTTCACGCGCATCGGCAAGGCGATGGGCGACGCGATGCTGGAGTCATTGAAGCAACAATAGTAAATGTCTGTTAACCGCACCTGATACTCTGACTCGATGACCCTGGCCTGCATTTTCGTCGGCGCTATTCTTGTGTGCGCCGTCCTGGCTGAAGCGTTCGAAGCGCTGGTTTTTCCGCGGCGCGTCACGCGCGGCTTTCGCTTTAATCGGCTGTACTATCGAGTTGGCTGGCGCGTTTGGAAATCGCTCGCTGATCAGATTCGCCCTGGCCCGCGACAGCAGACGTTGCTCAGCGTATTCGGTCCGCTGTCGCTGTTCGGGCTCTTCGCCGTCTGGGCGGCCGGACTCATTCTTGGCTTCGGCCTTCTTCACCATGCCGCGGCGCCGCGCGAGGGAGGCATCGGCGATTCTATTTACTTCAGCGGCGTGACGTTTACCACGCTCGGCTACGGTGACCTGTCACCGGTGGGGCCAACTTCACGCGCGCTGTCGATCGCCGAGGCGGCTACCGGGTTCGGTTTCTTCGCCGTCGTCATCAGCTATTTGCCCGTCTTGTATCAAGCATTCGGCAGGCGTGAATCACTCATCGCGCTGCTGGATGCGCGGGCCGGCTCGCCGCCCGCGGCGGGGCGCATGTTGCTGCGTTTGCCGCCATCTTCCGGAGATGCGGCGATTTTGAATCGCTTCCTGGCGGATGCCGAGCAATGGGCCGCCGAGGTTCTCGAGGCCCAATTGTCGTTCCCCGTTCTCGGCTACTACCGTTCCCAGCACGACAATCAGAGCTGGCTCGCCGCGATGACCTGCGCGTTGGATTTGAGTGCCTTACTATTAACCGTCACCGACGGTGCGGATCGAAGACAAGCGCGACTCACATTCGCCATGTGCCGGCATGCATTGGTAGACCTGGCTCTTGTTCTCCGACGCATGCCAAAGGATGCGTCGGTCAATCGGCTTCCCGAAAGCCGTCTCACCGAGTTGCTCGCAGCACTAAAGTCGACGGGGGCGACAGTGCGTGACGATGGCGACGCCATCGCGCGACTAACTGAGTTACGTGGACTCTATGAGCCCTTCGCGGCCGCGTTGGCCCATCATCTTCGACTGACTGTGCCCGACATTTGGCCGGCCGACGATCGGCCCGACAACTGGCAAACAAGTGCCTGGATGCGGCGTGCCGGGCCATTGACCGCTCTCGGCGCCGATCCGAAAGATCAACATTTCACTTAAAGTCGCGCATCCTCGACTCAAGCCAGTTCGAGGGTTGCTTCACCCTCCGAAGAACGCGTGAAACAACCATAGCCGCGTGAGAAAATTGAACTGGCTGAACCTCGCGAATATGTTGGCCATCGGCCAGGAGAACGACGGCTGAGCCGGGGCCGGCGGCGTGACGACGCCAACCGTCACAACACTGCTGGCACCATTGTTCTTGGTCGACAATTCGGAAACGGACGTCGTGGCATGGGCAGAGGGCGCGAAGGTTCCATCCACTGGACCTCGGAACGTCACTCGAATCGTTTGTGTTGCTCCGGCTGCCAGGTCGCCTGCCGTCCAGGTCTTTGTGGTCGAGTTGAATGCACCGGGTGTCGAGGCTGACACAAACGTCAAGCCGCCGAAGTTCACGACGACCGTCGATGCCGTCGCTGTCGCAGAACCGCGGTTCCGAAGCGTGTAAGTAATGTTCACGATGCCGCCGGCGCTGCTGGTGGCCAGGCCGGGCGCCTGCGTCAGCACCAAATCCGCTTTGGCTTGCTCGGCAAAGTTGTAACCGGTCGCCGTGGCCCCTGCGGTGAAATGGATGCCAGTCGTCTGGTCGTTGGTCGTCGTCGAGCCGTTCAGCGAACCGGCCGTATCTTTGCCGTCGGCGAATCCGGTTGGTTGCGTCTCGCGGACCGAGTAGGTGCCGGCTCGAAGGTTGACGAACGCATACGATCCGTCGGCACCCGTCATCGTGCTCACATCCACCGGATGCCCGAGGTCGTCCGTTCCCGTCAGGCGAACCTTGACGCCGGCGATTCCTGTTTCACCCGTGGCGGCCTGGATGCCGTCGTTGTTGGCGTCCCGGAAAACGACTCCGGCCAAAGTGCCTGCCTTCGTCTCACCGAAGTTGAAGCCACTACTTGCCGCGGACGACTTGGTCAGGTCGATGTTCGCGAAGTGGTCGTTGGACACAGTTGCCGTTGGCGCGCCGTTTTGTTCCTGACCATCGGAATAGGCGTTCGGCTGGGTTTCCGCGATCGCATAAACGCCGGGCGTCAATCCTGTAAACGTGTAGTTGCCGTTGCTGTCCGTGATGGCCGTTTTGGCAGAGATAGCGCCTCCGACAACACTCGTGCCCGTCAGCGTAACGCTGACGTTCGCGATCCCCGGCTCGCTGCCGTCCTTTAGTCCGTTGCCGTTCAAGTCGTTGAAGACCGCGCCACCCGTGCTGACGAGCGGCACCTCGGCGAAGTTGTAGCCGGTGGCCGTTGAAGTGCTGCTTAACAAAATCGTGGAGATCGTGTTCGCCGTCGTGGTCGCGTTGCCGCCGACCGACCCAGCGGTCGTCTTGCCAGGCTGGTTGGCAGGCGTTGTCGGTTGCGTCTCGGTGAGCGTGTAAGTTCCCGCGGCAAGATTTGCGAAGCTAAAATTGCCCTGCGCATCCGTGGTCTGCGTCAGCGGGCTAGTCAGCGTGCCGCCGGTCAAGGTAATTGTGACGCCCGTAATGCCTGAGTCCGGGCCGTTGGCTGCGCCCGAATTGTCGAAGTCGAGGAATACGCGGCCAGCCAAACTCGCCGGCACAGCTCGGTCTTCCAGCCTTTCCATCGATAGCCGCGTCTTGTTTCGACCAAGAGACTTCGCACGCATGGGATTCCACCGTAAGAGAGACGGCCGCGCGCGGGAGGGACCGCGAGCGGCAAGTTCATTGCGGCGCATTAACCCGGCGCCTGGGGACTCGTCGGCGACCGCTGGGGACGTGCTCCGAGTTCTTTGCGCTGGACCTTAATCGCGGCCGGCGCCGAGATGCCGAGTCGAATGGTCTTGTTCCCAATGGCAAGAACTTGGAGCGATACGCCGCACTCCGGCAACACGATCCGTTCACCCTTCCTGCGACTCAGAACGAGCATGGTGGTTCCTCCTTGGGTTGAGCCTCGATGTGCCAGATCCTTAAGCAATCGATGCAATGAAGGGCGAGTGAACGGGAGCACGTCCCAGTATTCACCCGTAATCAGGCGGGCCACCGTGAAGTGACTACAGTTTTTTGAAAAATCAGAGTGCGAAGCCGCGATGCAGAAGGCGTTCGCGGAGACGATCGAGGCCCTCGCCGATCCGCTTGCCCATCGAGCCGCGTGGCACGCCGATGGATCGGGCCGCGTCGGCGTGCGATTGGCCGTCGAAATAGCAAAGCGTCAGCGGCGTGCGGTACTTTTCTGGAAGGCTCTGCAATTCCTCGCGGACGACTTGCTGAATTTCGCGCTGTTCCAATTCGACAGCGCTGTCGGTCACATCCTGTGCAACGGTGGCTTCGCCCGCTTCGGAATCGACTGTGCGCTGGCGTGCGGCCACGGCGCGTGACCTCAGCGCAAGGTGATAGGCGACTCGGTACAGCCAGCCGCCGAGCGGGCTGTTGCGATCGAGCATGCCGGCTTTACGTGCGAGAATCACGAACGTGGCCTGCGAAGCGTCTTGGGCCGCGTGGAAGTCACCCAAGACGCGTTGACAGACGCCAAAAACGAACGAGCCATGCCGCTGAACCAACGCGGTGAATGCCGCTTGTTCGCGATGCGCGACGAAGCGTTGGAGTAACGTCGCGTCGGGCAAATCCGCAGGTAATCTGACGATCTGGTTTCCGACAGCTACGCGGTCGCTACCACGTGTCCCACGGACGCCGCCGTTTGGCGCCACGGCAAGTAGATTGGCGTTGGCACGATTCGCTGCCGGGGCCGATGCATGCGCTAGACCGGATGACCGATCCGTTGGTACGGTCGCACGAGTGATGGCCGTCGCAGAGTCGGCCTGCGACGGTGCTCCATGGTCGACAACAGTCGATTGATCCGAGACCGGGGGAGTCGCATCCGACTTCGTGCGAACGACGCCGTCGATATCCGCTGCGGCGGCAGACTTTGAGGGTGCTGGCTGGTCGACGTCGCTGACTTGCTTCGTTGATGCAACGACCTCGTCGACCCGGATGGTCTCATTTGCGAAGGTCTCGCCAACGGCGGCCTGGATGTGCGGCGCAGGCGCGACGGCACCAACTGCCGACCGAGTGACATCAATGTCGCCGACGTTCAGAATCGGTCCGGCACCCGCCGCGGCGAACAGCGGCCCATCCGCATTCTGTCCTGTCGTACCGTCGTCACCCGCGGCGGCCTTGTCGTCCGCGTCTTTGTGCGTGGAATTGGATTGGTCGGCGACGTGTACCGTCGTATGCGCAAGATCAAGCGGCACGGCCGAGGCAACCGTGCGGTCCTCGACGGTTTCCAGGCGCAGCAGAGTTCGCCGCCGTCGCGGAGACGGCGAAGGGCCAGACGTTAGCGTCCGGGCCAGCGCTCGGTACCAACTTCGAATCATCGGGCGCTCCCTACCCAATACAGACGAGTCGGAAGCCTTTGACTACGGAATCTGAAAGAAATTTCAAAAAACCCTGATAACTGGGCTCCGAACATCGTGAAGCATAGTTCCAAAACATGCGACTCAAACTCGCGATTTGCTACGCTGATCCGTGTTTGTCACATATTGGAGACACAATGCGCCTTCGAATCCGCTCTTTAGCCATTGTCTGCCTTCTGGTCGGCCAGGGAATCGCCTACGCTCAGCCTCACAAAGTCGAACCGCCGCCGAGCGCGGATGACGAACGGACGAACCTGAGCCAGGCGCTCGATTTCGCCGAGCAGACGCTGACCCGCAAACTCGATGAGCAGCGAATCGTGCAGGCGCTGTCGGAAATTGCCGTCATCGATACGGTGCGCTACACCGGCCCGCCGCCGCGCGTCGCGAAGAATCCGACTGCACCGGGCGCCAAGAATCCGGTCATCATCCCGGCCTATACCTTCATGCCGAAGAAGTACGCGACTGGAACCAAGCTGCCATTGATGTTGCTCGTCCACGGCGGCGTGCACGGCCACTTCAACAGCGATGCGATCAATGTGGTGCGTGAACTCCTGCAGCAAGGCTATGCCGTCATCGCCACCGACTATCGCGGCAGCACGGGCTATGGCCGCGAGTTCTGGGAGTTGATCGACTACGGCGGACTCGAGAACGAGGACGTCTTTGCTGGTCGACAATTCATGCTGGAAAATCACGACGACATCGACCCGGACCGCGTCGGCATCATGGGCTGGAGCCATGGCGGTATGATCACGCTGATGAATCTGTTCGCCCATCCCAAGGAGTTCAAGGTTGGCTACGCGGCGGTGCCCGTCTGCGATTTGGTGGCGCGCATGGGCTATCACGATCAGGGTTATCGCGACTTGTTTTCCGCGCCTTACCACGTCGGCAAGACCGTCCGCGACGACATTGATGAGTACCGCCGTCGGTCGCCGGTCTACCACGCGGACAAATTGCAGACGCCGCTGCTCATCCACACGACGACGAACGACGAGGACGTTCACGTGCTCGAAGTCGAGAACATGATGAAGGCGCTCACGGCCGCGGGCAAGTCGTTTGAAAGCAAGGTTTACAAGGACGCGCCGGGCGGGCATCAGTTCAATCGACTCGATTCACGATTCGCCAAAGAGTCGCGCGCGGAGGTATATCGATTTCTGGCCAAGCAACTGAATCCACCAAATCCGGCTAAATGATAGTCCGCCTACTTTTTTGCGGGAGTTGCCGCCGCCAGCATCGTGTAGATGATGGCGGTGCCATTGTGCCCGGCGATCGCGAGTGCGGTTCCGCTGGGATGAACCGCCATATCGTGGCAGTTCACCGGCACGTCGACCTTGTGCACGTTTTCATCACCCACCCAAAACCAGATGCGTCCATTCGCCGCCCCGCCAGCCGCTATGGTGAACCCGGCCGGATGGAGCGCGACACCCCAGCCGGTACCCTGGTAAGCCTCTTTCGGTTTGAGCTGCTTCGGCTTGCCGTCCTTCCAATCGAATTGCACGACGATCGGATTGCCAATGCCGGCAAAGGCGTTCGAGACATTCGTAATGCCGGTGCAGGCCAGCGTCGCCCCATCGGCTGAGAATGCCATCCCACGGGCGCCACCGATGTCGGCACGAAAACCCGTGTCATACTTGTGCAACACTTTCGCGTCTAGTTCGCGGACGACCTTGCCCGTGCTCAGGTCCCAGTCTTTGATGACGCCCTTCAAATCGCACGAGACGAGTCGGCTGCCGGTCGGGTGGAACGCCACGTTGTAGACAGGACTATCATGTCCTTCGAGCGTGCGCACGGGCTTGCCGTCCGCGGCGCTCCACAGTTTGACGAGATGATCGTTGCCACAAGACGCGACCGTCTTGCCATCGGAACTCATCGCGACAGCCCGGCACCAGCCGTCATGCGCCAGAACCGTGCGGACAGGCGCCGGCGTGTCGGCAGCACCGTCCCACCAGATCAACTTGCCGTGGTAGTCACCAGTCACGAGCGTGAACGAACTGGCCGGCCGTGCGGCGACAAGCGCGAGAGCGCCCAGGCCGTTCGCCGGTGGACTCAAATGGAGAGGGCCGGCCTCCGCGGTGGTCGGTGAAAAGGCAATGCCGCGCACCCAGCTTTGATGGCCGAGCATGGCGGTTTTGCGACCGGTCAGCAGGTCAAACCGTTGTAGCGTGTCATCCTGGGCACTGACGAACAGATAGCGGCCCGATGGGTCAAAGCGACAGCCGATCAGCGGGCTCGTGTGCTTGAGTTCGAGCCCGACACGCGTCTGTTTGAAGTCGATAGGGGCGGCCATGGGTTACGCCAGGATTTCTGTGATCGCGCTCGCCTTCGGGTCGGCGATCGGGACCGGCCGATCGTTCGGGTAAAAGTTCTTGGTCGGGTCCTGACCGACCGCTCGCAGGTACGTGTGAAACAGGTGCCCGCCATTCACTTCGCGATCGGTGACGGCGGTCCCATTCGCGTTCGTCTTGCCAACGACAGAGCCGGCCTTCAATCCGCAGCCCGCGAGCGCGACGGACCACGCCTTCGACCAGTGATCGCGGCCATACAAGTGATTGATGCGCGGCGTTCGGCCGAATTCGGACATCACAACCACGAGCGTTGAATCGAGCATGCCGCGATCGGCCAGGTCGTCGAGCAAGGCCGCGAACGGCTGATCGAACTCGCCGAGCTGCTCGATGTGAAAGTCAAAATTCTCGTGGTGCGTGTCGTAGTTCGTGTGCTGGACATTGACGAACGTGACGCCGTGTTCAAGCAGGCGACGTGCGAGCAATAGGTGCCGGCCAAAATCATGTCGGCCATACTTGTCGGCGAGCTTCGGATCTTCCTTCGTGACGTCGAAGGCGTCGCCTCGTGCGATGACCTTGGCCGCTTGATCGTACGACTCCGCGTAGGCCTCGGTCATCGCCGTTCGCCGCGACTTGGCGAAGCGGCTATTGAGTTTCTGCCGCAATTCCTCACGCTGGCGGTCGGCTTCGGTGGTCAGGCCGGCGGGACGGAACAGGTCCGCGGGCGGCTTACCATCGCCGACGACGACGGAGGCATAGCGTGGCCCAAGGAATGCCGCGTCTTGCTTGTTGAACGACCCGCCGCCGCCCGGATGAATCTGGATGTGGCCCGGCAGTTCTGCTTTGCCAGTTCCGAGCAACTTGGCCGCGACGGCCCCGAAGTGCGGGTACTCGATGCCCGGCTCCGTGCGCCGACCCGTGAGCATGATGACCGCGCCACGACCGTGTTCATCCTCGGCCGTGTTGACTCCGCGCACAATCGCCATGCGCGTCATCTGCTTGGCGGTGTGCGGCAACAACTCCGAAATGTGAATGCCGGGCACCGAGGTCGGAATCGCTCGGAACGGCCCGCCCGTGTCGGTGTTCGGCTTCGGGTCCCAAGTTTCGAGCTGGCTGACGCCGCCGCTGAGAAAGATCGTCAACACGCGCTTACCGGCCTTGGCGAGATCGCGAGCGCTGGCCGCGGCCGTGAAGCCGCCGAGCACGCCGGTCACGCCCGCCGCGGCCGCACCCAAAAAAGATCGCCGGCTCACGGCATGCTCGGCGGTGCCGCACGCGTATTTGCAATGGTCCATGGGACGTTCTCCCGCGATCAATGGTTAAACCGAAACTCTGCCGATGCAACCAGCGCCCAAACAACTTCGGTCAAGGCGACCGATCGATTCGGAACCGTCTTCAATGCGTCGGCCACGTCTTTTCGCTCATCAGTCGTCGGCAGACGCGTGAGGACGCTCAAGAACAACTCGTCCGCGAGGGCATCGACATCCGTAAGTTTGGCCGCTCGATCGACCAAGCTGCCGGCACGCGGCGCAATCAGGTTGCGGACGGTCCCGCCGTGCTTCAGGAACAATGTCTGGTCCAAGGTCGCCGCGAACTTATCTTCCGTTTCGCCGGGCCGCGCACCAAACACATTCAGGAACGGAGCCGCATTCGGGGCCAGGCGTGCATGCAAGGCGGCATCCGAAAAGTTCGCGCCGAGTGCCGTGCGCTCAGCGTCCGTGAAGCCAGTCGCCTGCATCAAGGCGTAGGCAAATTGTTCCGGCGTCAAGGGCTTGAGCGGCGCGACGGCAAAGCGATCGGGGCCAAGGTCCTTCGAACTCGGGACTGGCTCACTCGAGCGCTGGTAGGTCCGGCTCATGGCGATTTCACGCAGCAGCCACTTTACGTCGAACTTGTGCGCCGCGAACTCGTCGGCCAGCAATTCCAGAAGTTCCGGATGCGATGGCGGATTGGCCGTGTGGTCCTGATCGAGCGGGTGGATCAACCCACGGCCCATCAGAAAAGCCCACCAGCGATTGGCGGCCGTGCGCCGGAAGGCCGTGTTGTCGCCAGTGGCGATTGTCGTCGCCAATCGGGCGAACCGGCTGTAGTTCGGCACCGGCCGAACATCCCTGGCCGGTGCAACCGCGTACTCTTTGCCCTTCTCGATCTTCGGATCGGGCACTGCCGATCGGCCCGGCACGCGTGGCGCCGTCGATTTGACGAGTTTGGCTTTGTCGAAGACGCTGGTGAACGAGACTTCGCCCTCCGCCTTTTCCGCGATCACGGCCGTCGGAGCCTGAGAATTCGGGAAGAGAAACGTCCGATTGAAGAACGCCTGGATGCCAAAATACTCGTCCTGTTTGTAGTCCTCGACCAACGGATGGTCGTGACATTGCGAGCACTGAATGTTGTGACCGAAGAACAGCCGGGCGATGTCGCGCGTCACAATCTGGGGATCGAGGTCGCGGTCGAGGAAGAACTTGGCGGCGCCGCGGGTTGCTGGATTGGTTCCGTCGGCCGACAGGATTTCACGCACGAGAACGTCGTACGGCTTGTTTGCCGCGAAGGAACTACGCAAAAACTCTTCCCAGGCCGCCCGCGTGACCTTGCCGTCGCGACGGCGTTCCATCAGCATCACGTCGAAATACTGTTCGAGCCGACGAGCGCATTCGGCGCTCGCCAACAGACTGTCGATCGCGCGCACGCGTTTCAGCGGCGAACGATCGGCAAGGAACGTGCGAATCTCGGTCGCGGTCGGAACTCGGCCGCTGAGGTCCAGCGTCGCGCGGCGAAGGAATTCATCGTCGCCGGCGATGGGGGCGGCATTGGCGGCGTAGTCGCGATGGCCGGCGGCGATCAGTGAATCGATGCGGTCACTAAGACCGTCCGCCAACACGGCGGGTGCAGTGCAAAGGCTCGCGAAAAGAACGGCGAACAGCCGGTCGCCTGGGAGGAGGCGCATAGCGGCAGTCCAGGGGCCGGATTAGGAAGGAAATCGTTGGTTCGCGTCCGGACAGCACGACCAGCGGAGGCAGGAGTGGGCTTCAGGCGGGTACTTACGGTTAACTTGCCAGTTTGACGGGTGGTTGTCAAGGAGAATCGAGGCATTCCTCACCAACAGCAACACCAGAATTGTGCCCGTCACGCAAATCGACGATCGCACGTTGCCCATTGGCGAAGCGACGCGCAAACTTGCCCAGTGGCTGGTCCCGTCCTGACGTCAAACTCGCGCCCGGCGCACCGTCTTCGCCAGCGTCCGGACGACAAGTTGATTGGTGCCCAACGTCGGCCGCCGCCACCAACCGCTTCCGTGGCGCCAAATGATCCACGCCAGCAGCATCAACGATCCATGGGCCTGCGGAACCAGCGTCCGATACGGCAACGATACCTCGCTCGGAAACCACATGACGATTGGAATTGACAGCAAAAGCGCGTACGCCGCGTAGACCCAACCGCGTTCGAGCCAGCCGCCGCGTGCCGCAATGCCGCACGATTGCGCCGCAACCGGCGCGAGCAGCATGTACGTTGCCGATTCGGACGCCGGGCCGAAGAGCGTACACCATACGAGTCCGAGGCCAGAGACGAGTTGAATGTTTACCCCACGACGCGATTGACTGCGTCGACCGAGTAGCAGCCAGCCGGCCATTGCGCCGCCAACGAGCACTTCCATCAAGCGGTAGCTCGACAACTCCATCGACACGCCCCACGCGTGCAGGAGCCTTTGGAAGTCCTGATAGCCTTCATGAACCGACAAATGCGTGCGGTCGTCGACGCCCATGCGCGCGAACCAGTCGCTGTATTGTTGCGCCACATAATTCGGCGAGTGAAATGCGAATGGCAGCGCCATGCCGATGGCGACCGCAACCAAAAGCCGAACGGTAAAGCGGCGCGGCTCGATCGTGCACAAGAGAAGTCCGATGGCCAACGGATACACCTTGAAGATGGCCGCCCCTGCGATGGCTGCGGCCGCCAGGTTGAAGTGTCCGCTGGCAAAAGCGGCGAGGCCTCCCAGAATCAATGCCAACACCAATGGATTAAGTTGTGCGTTGTAGACGTTACCGAGCACCAGCGGCAGACTCAGGATCGCCAGCGTCGACCACGGCACCTGCGGCACAGTCACGCGCGACCAGGCGCGCAGAGACAGCAGCAGTAAGAGTGCTTGCAGCGCGCGCCAGAGTACGGCCCCCACCGGCGTCGGCAGGCAACTCCACGGCGCGAAAGAGGCGGCCACCAGCGGACTGTAGCGGTACTGATCCTGCGTTTCTGGAAACCATCCGTAAACTGGCTCGCCGTTACGAAAGTGCTCGCCGGCCGCGAGGAACGTCGGGTAAAGCTTGCCCGACATGCGTGGAAACGACACAACGATTGCCACGATTGCGACACTGATGGCCCACGCCGTGACCGCTCTCTGGTTCATGCGGAACGACTTCATGCGGCAACCGCGGAGCGAGTATTGCGGCCAAGCGGGGTGGACGCGGCGGCCAGCGAATCGGAAGTGGTTTCGATCACATAGAGCGGGCGACCGAGCACCTGCTCGTGGATGCGCGCGAGGTACTCGCTGAACGCGACGAGCGCTATCCACACCGCTCCGCCGGCCAGATGTCCGCCGACGATGAGCGTGAGTATGAGCCAACTAACCGGGCTCTCCGGCCGGCAGAATATCCACGCGGTCGTCGCGCCGATCAAGCTCGTCAGCAACATCGCCCCGGCCATCAGCAACGCCGCATGGAGCGGAACGCGCGAGAACGACAGTAGCCCGTCGCGAGCCAGACGCACCATGCGTACCAGTGTGAACTTCGACTTACCGGCAAAGCGCGGCGGAGCCGTGAAGGTGACCTCGGCCGTCGGCAAGCCGAGCCAGTGCACCATCCCGCGCAGGAAACGATGCCGTTCCGGCATCTTCAAGAGGGCATCGAGCGATTTGCGCGAGAGCAAACGAAAGTCAGCGGCCGACGGGCGGATGTCCATCCCGCTCATGTTGCGCATGGCGAAGTAGAAGAGCCGCGATGTGAGCCGTTTGAAAATGCCCAGCGAGCGATGATCGCGACGCAGCGTCACGACGACTTCGTAACCTTCACGCCAGCGGGCAAGCAGCTCGCGGATCACTGCCGGGGGATGTTGCAGGTCCGCGTCCATCGATATGACGACGTCGCCGCGCGCGTGTTCGAGGCCGGCCGTGAGTGCCGCCTGATGGCCGAAGTTGCGGCTCAGGCGAATGAAGCGGATGTTCGTGGAGCCCGAAGCGCAAGCGAGGCTGGAGGCCGAAACCTCGCTGGCGCTTCGGGCTCCACGCATTGTGACATCATCAGTCGCAAGCTGACCTAGAATCACCGGCGTCGCGTCATCCGACCCGTCGTCGACATAGACGATCTCGGTGTCGAACTCGTCCTGAACGGTGGTCAGGACACGCATCAACGCATCGTGAAACGTGGGAAGGACGGCCTCTTCATTCCAAGCGGGCGCCACCACGCTCAACATCGGCCGCCGACGGGGCGGGACGGGCATGTTCAGGGACCTCCGGTCCGAACGCCGGGCAGCGCCGACGGGCGAATCGGCACGAGGCCGGCCCGAGCGCATGCGTCCCGGAATGAAGGCGAACGCAGCAGGGTGGCTTCCCGCGGTCGCCGCAGCAATCCATCTCCTTCATCACAATCCCGACCGATTAGCGTGTCATCGCGAAAGCCGGGATGACAACACAATTCGATGCTGCCGGTGTTGGCCAGTTCGCCGAGCCAGCGGTCCCAGAAACGGTCGTTGATGCAACCCGGATCGGTGACGCCGGCGAGCCAGTCGGCGCCCGCTACGCCGCAAGCGGCGGCACGGCGGGCGGCACGGCGACCAAGGATGTTCAACGTCGTTCGCTTGATGCGGGCACCCGGCACACGCGCCAGCGTTCCGATCGGCTCAATTACGCGGCGCATGTAAGGGCGGACGTTCGCTTCACGAAACACGTCAAACAGGGCGGCGTCGCACGGCGGAAACAGCGACACATGCTGATGGCTGTTCACGAGCGCCGGCGGCCGGCCGACGAGTTCCACGAACCGCCGATACTGTGCCACCCACTCGGCCCGCACGTCGGCCGAGCGAATCTGGCCGAGACAGACGCGCCGCAAAAATGCCCCGAGCGGCCAGAACGAGCCATCCGCCCGAACCAGTGACGGCACCTCCGCTGGCGGCAACATCGGCCGGTCGAGCGTCAGATTCGGGTGCCAGCCCAGGTCGGCGGGCGGGCTCGCGTCGAGCCAGGCGCGCACGGCTCGCTCGGCATCCGGGGCGTTGACGATGAGGACCGTCGCCGTCACCCGTTCTTCGCGAGCCAGTTCGAGAATGGCGCGCGAGGTCTCCGCGCCGATCCCATAGTCATCCGCGACGATGGCGACGGGCCGTGACAAGCGCAGCGCTCCTGGCAAGGGCCGGCAAATGATGACCGGTCGCCGGGAAACGGTCAATGCGAGGTTGGGCTGGCGACGTAACTGGCGCCGACGCCTCCGACAAAAGCCGGCAGTGGGCATTTCTGAGCGATTTCTGAGGGCGAACTGGACGTCGGCGCGAAACAGCACCGCCTCGACGGCCGCGACGTTGGTCCAGTCGAACGCTTCCTGGAGGAACAGCAAGCCGGCCATGGCAAAGAGTTCTTTGGTGGGCCGACCATGCGTGGGGTGGAAATGCTCGCCCAAAAGCTTGGCGGGCATGAGTTCGAGGAGAACGGCGCGAAACACGGCGGGCCAGCCCTGGTCGAGGCGCTGCCGCGCCCAGGGCGAAAAGACGCCGGCAAAGGGGTCAAAGAGGGAGTTTTGTCAGGGGTCGACGGAATGGCGCATGCGTGAGCTAACTCCGTGCTTGGCATAGCGTTAGGATACGAACAGCGGCGGCGATCGGCGAGAGCAGAGCGGTCATAAAATCCGGAATAATAATGACTTATGACAATAGACTCTTCTGTCGGGGGCGTCGGCGCTAGTATTTTGCGTTGCGTCTTTTCGACGTAAGTCCTTACTCCTTAAGCTCCCCAATGCGGTTTTTGAGGGGAGAGATTGCCAACCCCCTCTATGTGTTTGGCAACCTCTGTTGGCAATCTCTCAATTCTGGCGTCGGCTAGCTCACCGGCGCGACGTCCACGGATACTTTCACTTCATGCCGGCCGCCGCCGAGGATGACGCCTTTGAGCGGGCTGACGTCTTCGTAGTCGCGGCCCCACGCGAGCAGGATGTGGCGGTCGGCGGGAACCTGGTTGTTGGTCGGATCGAGATCGACCCAGCCGGCGTCGCCGCAAAAGATGCTGATCCAGGCATGCGTGGCGTCGGCGCCGACGAGCCGCGGCCGGCCGGGCGGCGGCAGCGTCGACAGGTAGCCGCTCACGTAACGGGCCGCCAGGCCGAGCGAGCGCAGGCACGCGAGTTCCACGTGGGCGAAGTCCTGGCAGACGCCCCGCCGCGTTTCAAAGACCTCGGCGACCGGCGTGGCGAGCGTCGTCGCCTTGGCGTCGTAGACGAAGTCCATGTAGATGCGCCGCGTCAGGTCGAGGGCGGCGTCGAGGATCGGCCGGCCGGATGTGAACGACGCGGCCGCGTAGTCGCTCGGCGTCTTGCCCGCGGCGGCGAAGCGCGAGTCGAAGGCGTACTGGTAAGCGTCGAGCCAGGCCGGCGAACGGTCGCGGCGCAGTTGAGCGCGGACTTCTTCCCACGGCGGCGTCGCCGTTGGCATCGGCGTGTCCGGGCGCACCACCATGCGGTGCGAGACGCGCACGACCAACTCGGTATGCTGCTCCTGCACGGTGAAGTAGGTGACCGGGTTGCCGAAGTAGTCGAGCCGTTCCTCGAAGACCGCGGGTTCGGGCGTGACCGACATGACGGTGCGTTCGACGCGTTGCCGCGGACTCGACCGCGGCGTCAAGTGCGCGACGTTCTGGCAGAGCGACACGGGGTCGCCGTAGGTGTAGGTCGTCGTGTGCGTGATGCGGTAGTGGGTCATGTTGTCCCTGACAGATGCCGTGCCGCGGTCAGGTGGCTCAGATATTGGAGCGTGATCGTGTCCGACAGCGCGGGCAGCAGCGTGCCGACCTCGTCGAGCAGGGTCCGCAGATCGGGCCGGCTGTTGTCGAATGTCGCCGCCAGTTTTTCCGCTTCGGCGAGGCGCACGGCGCCGAGCGCGGCCAGCGCGAGCCGTTGATCCGGCCCTCGACCCGCGAGCCGGGCCGGTCGCGGCAGGTGGCTCACATCGTCTTCGAGCGCCGCGAGTTGCGCACACAACGAGCGCGGGTTCGATTCATCCAGCACGACCAGATCGAGCACCGCCTCGGCCCGGAGCGTGCCCATGTAGCGGCGGCGATAGGTCATCGCACTGTCGGCGACTTCAAGGACGGCATCGAGGACCGGCCCCTCGTTCGGCGCGGCATAGACGAGCGTGCCCTTGAGCAGGGCGATCGTGTGCATGGCCCGTTCGAGCTTGCGGCCGAGATCGAGAAAGCGCCAGCCTTCGCCGCGCGTCATGCTCTCGACAGCGAGGCCGCCGAACGCGGCGAGGCCGATCACCGTGCGGTTCAGACGATCGAGGACTTCGGCCGGCGTCGGTCCGTCGGACCCAAACGTGGCAGCCGGGTCGGCGGGGAAGTCGCTGAGGCCGTTGACCACGCGCCACATATCCGTGGAGATCAGATCGCGAACGACGCCGGCGACACGCCGCAGATCGCGGACGATGCCGGCGAGGCTGCCGGGCCGGGCGACGTCGAACACGGAGGCGACAACCGCGGGGCCGGGATCCTCGGGGATGCCGAGTGGCGTATGACCTTCGGCCAGGAGCGCGAGCGCGCGCAGAAGTCCCGGCAGCTCGGCCAAATCCGCGAGGCCTGAGCGCTCGGCAAGACGGACGGCGGCGCCACGGAGGAGCCGCGTCGTCCCTTCGGCGCGCTCGGCATAGCGGCCGAGCCAGAAGAGATTGTCGGCCGCCCGGCTCGGCAAGTCGCCGCCCGCACGCGTCAGTTCCACACGGCCGGCGGCGGGCAACAAGCTAAAGTCGCTGACCGGACCGGCCGCCAGCACCCACGTGTCCTTGCTGCCGCCGCCTCGCTGCATGGAGACGACGAGCGCATCCGGCCCGCTGCTGACGCGCGTCAGGCCGCCGGGCATGATCGCGAAGCCGTCACCATGAGCCGCGAGGTACGCCCGCACGACGACCTTACGCGGCGCCGGCTGGTTGCCCGTGAGGACCGGTGCGGTGGAAAGTTGTAGCCGTTCCTGCGCGACGAACGCATGCGGCCGAGCTTTGACTTTCTCCAAGAGCGCGGCACGCTGATCCTTCGTCAACTCACTCGGGAACACCGGCTCCATTCGCGCCGCTGGGAAGGTTGGCTTGAGGACGATCTCGTCGAAGTGGTCGACGACATAGCGCAGACCGTCCGGATCGCCGCACCACCACGTCGACACGGACGGCAGCCACAGCTCCTCGCCCAACAACTCTCGACACAGTCGCGGCAAGTACGTCATCAACGCCGGTGTCTCGAGCACACCGGTGCCGAGCGCATTGGCCACCGCGACGTTGCCGCTGCGCACCGCTTGCATGAGTCCGGGCACGCCGATCGTCGAGTCGGGCCACAATTCCAGCGGATCGCAGTAGTCATCATCGAGCCGGCGGAAGATCACGTCGACGGGCTGCAGGCCGCCGAGCAATTTCAAGAACACGCGCCCGTCGCGCACGGTGAGGTCGCCGCCCTCGACGAGCGTGTAGCCGAGATAGCGGGCGAGATACGCGTGCTCGAAGTAGGTCTCGTTGTACGGCCCCGGCGTGAGCAGCACGATTCGCGGGTTGTCCTTGTTCCGCGGGGCGAGCGAACGCAGCGTGTCGCGCAGAGTTCTAAAGAACAGCGCCAGTCGATGCACGCGGCAGTCCTGGAAAGCCTCCGGAAACGTGCGCGTCATGACGATGCGGTTTTCCAACGCGTAGCCGGCGCCCGACGGGGCCTGCGTGCGATCGCCGAGGACGCGGAAGTGGCCGTCGGCCCCGCGGCCGAGATTGGTGGCGTACAGATGCAGGAAACGTTCGCCCGGCAACCGCACGCCGTGACACGGCCGCAGGAAACCGGGGTTCGGAAAGATCAACTCCGGCGGGACCAAGCCGTTCTGCAGGAGGCGCTGCGGGCCATAGAGATCGGCGAGAATCTGTTCGAGCAGGCGGGCCCGTTGAATCAAGCCGCGTTCGAGGTGTGCAGCCTCGGCCGGTGCGATAAGCAGCGGGACGGGGTCGAGCTGCCACGGCCGGGCCATGCCGCGCGGGTCGCCGTACACGTTGTAGGTGACGCCGTTCTCGCGGATGAGGTGCTGTGCGTCGCGCCAGCGCTCGGCGAGTTCGGCGGGACCGAGTTCATCGAGCGCTTTGAAGAACGGCGTCCAGTGCGAGCGCAGGCGACCGGCCGGATCGTGCGCCTCGTCGTAGCCGCCAGGAATGGGCGGATACCACGGGTGATTGGTGTCGGTCGCCGGTGCGTCGGAGAGGCCGGAGGGCATAGGCTCGTGTCAATTAGCTTACAACTGCCGCCGAGCGCCGCACCGTCGGCCGCTCGACATTCGGCGCCGATGGCAACTCCGGTTCCGCTTGCCGCAGATCGAGCGTGAACGGGAAATCGCGGTTGCGTTCCACAGGCGGCACCGTCACCGAGCCCGGCGTGTGGCCAAAAGCGAAGAAGCGGGCGAGCCGGCGTCCCTCGGCCTCGCGGGCATTCACAGGGAACGTCTCATGCGCCCGCCCGCCGGGATGGGCGACGTGGTAGATGCAGCCGCCGATACTGCGGTCGTTCCACGTGTCGAGCACATCGAACACGAGCGGCGAATGGACGCCGATCGTTGGGTGCAAGCAACTCGGCGGCTGCCATGCACGATAGCGCACGCCGGCGACGAACTCGCCATTGGTTCCGGTTGGATGCAGCGGCACACGACGGCCATTGCACGTGACGATGTGCCGGGGATCGGTGAGCCCCCGCACCTTCACTTGCACGCGTTCCACCGATGAATCTACATAACGAGCGGTGCCGCTGCCCGCGACTTCTTCGCCGAGCACATGCCACGGCTCAATGGCCGCCCGCAGTTCGAGATCGACGCCGCGATTCGACACTGTTCCATAAGTGGGAAAGCGGAACTCGACATGCGGAGCGAACCACGCGAGGTCGAAGGCATAGCCGCCCTGGTCGCGCAGTTCGCTGAGCACGTCGTTCAGGTCGTCGGCCACGAAGTGCGGCAGCATGAATCGGTCATGGATGGCCGTCCCCCAGCGGACGAGTTCGCGCTCATAGGGCTTGCGCCAGAACCAGCTCACGAGGGCCCGCAGGAGCAGTTGTTGCGCGCAGCTCATGCGCGCGTCCGGCGGCATCTCGAACGAGCGCAGCTCGACGAGCCCGCGACGGCCTTCGGCCGTGTCGGGGTTATAGAGCTTGTCGATGCAGAACTCGGTGCGGTGCGTGTTGCCGGTCGCGTCGACGAGCAGATGGCGGAACAGGCGATCGACGAGCCACGCGGGCGGCGTCGGCGCGCCGGCGGGCGGCACCTGGCTGAAGGCGATCTCGAGTTCGCGCAGCGCGTCATGCCGGGCCTCATCCACACGCGGGTGCTGGCTCGTCGGCCCGACGAACATGCCGCTGAACAAGTACGACAGCGACGGGTGATTGACCCAGAAGCCGACGAGACTGCGCAGCAGGTCCGGCCGACGGAGGAATGGGCTGTCCGCCGCGGTCGGCCCGCCGAGCACGACGTGGTTGCCGCCGCCGGTTCCGGTGTGCCGGCCGTCGAGCATGAATTTTTCGGCCGCTAGCCTCGATAGGCGGGCGTCCTCGTAAACGGCTTCCGTATTCTCGACGGCCTCTTCCCAGGAATGAGCCGGGTGAACGTTGACCTCGACGACGCCGGGATCGGGGGTCACGTTGAGCGAGTTAATGCGGTGATCGCTCGGCGGCTTGTAGCCTTCGATGCGGACGGGCATCTCCAGTTGCGCGGCCGCCGTCTCGATCGCCGCGACGAGATCGAGATAGTCCTCCAAGAAGCGCACGGGCGGCATGAAGACGTGCACCGTCCCGCCACGCGGTTCGACGCAGAGGGCGGTACGTACGATGGAGGCTGAATCCCGGCGAGCCGGGAGCGTAAGCGACCGGGGTGAATGCTCCACCGGTCGCTCACGCTCCCGGCCCGCCGGACTTTGCACCATTGGAAGCACTTGCCGCAGCAAACTTCGCTCAGCAAATGGGTCGAGCGGTTCCTGAAATTGTCGCTCGCCCTCCACTTCCCACGGCATCGAATCGAGCGGCAGCCGGTAGCCCATCGGCGAATCACCGGGGATCAGGTACATGCGCTCGCCGCGCAGGAACCACGACCCGCTCTCCCAGCGTGGGTTCCCGGCATAGCTTCGCCGCAGGGGCAGTGCGTAGCCGACCACGGACTTCAAACCCTGCTCGAAGACGTGCATCAAGCGCGCACGGTCTTCCGGATTGTCGAGCTTGCTATCGTGCGGATCGACATTGCTCGGCAGCCGGCATTCACGCCAGAGGTAGTAGAAGGCGTCCTCAAATCCCTCGACAGCGTACTTCGGATCGACGTCGAGCCCGGCGGCCAGCGTGGTGATGAACCGTCGCGCGTCGGCGGCGGTAAAGCCGTCGTTGCCGTTCTCTTCGGCGATGAGCGACGGGTTCCGCCAGATCGGCTCGCGGTCGCGGCGCCAGTAGCAGCCGAACGCCCAGCGCGGCAACGACTCGCCGGGATACCATTTGCCCTGCCCGAAGTGTAGCAATCCGTTCGGGGCAAAACGATCGCGGAGCCGCTTCAACAGGTCGACGGCGCGTTCACGTTTCACCGGCCCGAGCGCGGCGGTGTTCCACTCCTCGGCATCGCGACCGTCGATGCCGACAAACGTCGGCTCGCCGCCCATCGTGAGTCGCACGTCCCATTCACGCAGATCGCGATCGACGCTGCGGCCGAGTGCGTTGATCGCTTGCCATTGCTGGTCGGTGTACGGCAGCGTCACACGCGGCGCTTCCTTCAGCCGCGTGGCCGACATCATGAAGTCGAACTTCTCTTCGACCTTGTCGTCCTTCACGCCCGGTCGTTCTTCCCAGGCAAACGAGCCGGTGATCGGCGCCGCGGTCTGCGGATCGGCCGAGCAGGCGAGCGGGATGTGTCCTTCCGAGGCGAGCAGCCCGCTGGTGGGATCGAGACCGATCCAGCCGGCGCCGGGGACGTAGATCTCGGCCCAGGCATGGAGATCGGTGAAGTCGACAGTCGGCCCCGCGGGCCCTTCGAGCGGCTTCTCGTCGGCCACGAGTTGGATCAGGTAACCCGAGCAGAACCGGGCCGCGAGGCCGAGTTGGCGAGCGAGTTGGACGAGCAGCCACGACGAGTCGCGGCATGAGCCGGAGCCGAGCGTCAGCGTCTCTTCGGGCGTTTGCACGCCGGGCTCGTGGCGAATCACATACTTAACGCGTTCATAGATCGAGCGATTGAGCGCCACAAGAAAGTCGATCGTGCGTTCGCCCGAACGGCGTTCCGCATCGACGAGCTTCAGGAGCCGCGGGCCGGCGGGCAGTGTCTCCAGATACGGCACCAGTTCCCGAGTCAGCACGTCGTCATATTTGAACGGAATCTTCTGGGCCGACTCCTCCACGAAAAAGTCGAACGGGTTGATCGGGACCAAATCGGCGACCAGGTCGACGGAGACGGTCATCGTTCGCGCCGGCTTCAGGAAGACGACGCGGGCCAGGTGATTCGAGTAGGGGTCTTGCTGCCAGTTCAGAAAGTGCGGCTCCGGCTCGACGCGCAGCGAATATGCGAGCACCGGCGTGCGCGCATGCGGGGCCGGCCGCAGGCGAATCACGTGCGGATTCAGCGTGATTGGTCGGTCGTAACTGTACTTGGTGACATGCCGAAGCGCGACGCGGATGCCCATCGGTTCAACTTTCGAGGAGTGTCATTGTTGTTTCTGCGTCATGCCGCCCATCGACTGCGTCTGGTTCATTGTCGGCGGCGTAAACTCGGCGGCGAAGAACGTGTGATAGATCGAGTCGCCGATGCCGTGGATCGAGTCGACGACATTGGTCAGCGATTCATGCAGTCCATCGCGGATCACGTCACCGATCGACTGATGATCGAGCCACCAAATCAATTCCCGAACCTTCGACTCCGGCTCAGTAGGTGTTCGGCCAGGACCTGAACCGGCTGCGGCGGCGAGAGCGGTTTCACATTCCCACAAGCACCGCCGGACCGAGCGCGGAAACTGGTCGTCGAAGATCAAGAACTCCGCGACGGCAGCGCCCGGATCGACCGGCAGCGGCCGCGGCTTCTTGTGGAACGGCTCGTAGCCGGAACAACTCATCAGAATCGCGACCCAGTGGGCGGCGTCCGTCGGCGAACCGACGTCTTCGAGTTGCGGCAAGATCGTGTGATACTTGACGTCGAGAATCCGCGCCGTCTGCGAACCGCGTTCGAGATGAGCGCCGAGCCGAAAGAACTCCCACGCCTCGCCGTGCGCCATCGTCGCGTCGCAGATGCCGTGAACGAGCTGATTGATGCGCCGCACCTGCGCATAAAACTCGTGCCGGTTGCCGTCGTATATCTCGCGGCACGCCGGGCTCTTCATCCATAGATAGTAGAAATTGATCCGCTCCCACATTTCGACCGAGATCACTTCGCGGATGATGCGGGCGTTCTCGCGGGCGGCTGCCAGCGAGGCGATGATGCTGCATGGATTGTCCGGGTCCCAGGTCATCGATTCCTGGACCGTCTCGGCCGTCGCATCTTTTTTGAAATCGTGAATGCCGCTGATGATGAGCACCGGCCGCCATTGTTGCTCGACGGGAACGTGAAAATCGAGCAGAAGGGTGTGGTTCACCTCCAGGACGCGGGCGGTGTTCTCCGCGCGTTCCAGATAACGGGCCAACCAGTAGCAGTGCTCGGCAACGCGTGAAATCATGTGTTCGCTGGCCCACCGACGGACGTCGGTGGGCTTTCCAATACCCAGGTGTCCTTCGAGCCGCCGCCCTGGCTGCTATTGACCACGAGCGAGCCCTTCACCAGAGCCGTGCGCGTCAAGCCGCCGGGGAGGACCCAGGTCGACTTCCCCGTGATGATGTATGGCCGTAAGTCGACGTGGCGTGGGGCAATTCCTTCGTCTGTCCAGGTTGGGCACGTTGAGAGTGTTACAACCGGCTGGGCGATGTAGTTCCGGGGATTGTCGCGAATCTTGTCGGCGAATTCGTTGCGTTGAGCCGCCGTGCTCGATGGGCCCATCAGCATGCCGTAGCCGCCCGACTCGTTGACTGCTTTGACTACCAGCTCGCCAAGGTGGTCGAGTGTATACGCGCTGTCATCCGGCCGGGCACAGATGTACGTCTTCACGTTCTGAAGGATCGGCTCTTCGGACAGGTAGAACCGAATCATGTCCTCGACATACGGGTAGACAGCCTTGTCATCCGCCACGCCGGTGCCGACGGCGTTCGCGAGCGTCA
Organism: Gemmataceae bacterium; assembly: GCA_036266155.1. Lineage (GTDB taxonomy): Bacteria > Planctomycetota > Planctomycetia > Gemmatales > Gemmataceae > SIAJ01. The sequence continues at coordinate 27,009 of DATANR010000087.1, forward strand.
CGTTGCCGGCTCGATAAGCGCGGAACAGGCCGGGCACGCCGAGCAGGCTGTCTGGTCGGAACGCTTCCGGATCGAGGAAGTCGTCGTCGAGCCGGCGATAGATGACGTCGACGCGCTGCGGTCCGCGTGTCGTCTTCAAATAAACAAAGTCGTCGTGAACCACGAGGTCCTGGCCGAGCACCAGCTCGATGCCCATGTGCCGTGCCAGGAAGCTGTGCTCGAAATATGCCGAGTTATACGGCCCCGGCGAGAGGAGTACCACGCAGGGCGGGCTCTCGGCGCTAGTCGGCGCCACGGATGCCAGAGCTTCGCGCAAACGATGCGGATAGTCCTCGACCCGACGGACGCGGATGTCCTGAAAGAGGTGCGGGAACACCTTCTTCATGACGGTCCGATTTTCGAGGACGTAGCTCACGCCCGATGGCGTTCGGCCATTGTCCTCGAGCACCAGGAACTGGCCCCGGTCATCGCGAATGAGGTCGGTGCCGCAGATGTGGATGTAGACTCCGCCAGGCGGGACGAAGCCGATCATCTCCTTGCGAAAACCCTTCGAACCCAGCACCAGATCGGATGGGACGACGTTTTCCTTCAGGATGCGCTGGTCGTGATAGACGTCGTGCAGGAACAGATTCAACGCGCGGATGCGCTGAATGAGGCCGGCCTCTTGAATGACCCACTCGCTCGCGGGAATTGGGCGGGGGATCAGATCAAACGGGAAGATCTTCTCAGTGCCGCGCAGGTCGGAGTAGACGGAAAACGTGATGCCTTGATTGATAAAGGCGAGATCGGCGCTCGTCCGCCGGGCCTGGAAATCTTCGATGCCGAGTTTGCCGAGACGATCGACGAGGGCGGCACAATGCTTGTGGGGCGCCGCCGTTCGGTCGAATAGCTCGTCCCACGCCGAATGATGAGCGCGATAACCTGCAAATATTTTTGCGGCGCCATGCGGGCCCGTTGCCGGTCCAGCACTAGCTCTGGGAGAGAGAAGCGAGTTCATTAGCCTCTTTGTGCAACAGACATGGGCACCGGTGCCTCGAAGACGAGCAGCCAGGCCCTGAGACTATTCGATATTCGCGAGCAATTGAGCCATTGTGTTCGAGTGGCCTTCGTAAAGCAATTAGAATGCCCGGAAAACGGCATGGCACGACGCGGAGAAAGAATTCTGGCGAAAGGTCAGCAGTGGCGCTGCGAGTTCGCAGTTTGACGAAGTTCTCGTAGAATCGAATGGACCCGACTTAGTCCCGCCAACAACAGCAAATCCGCCGATGTCTCACGCCGCTACGAGCGAATTTTTCGAGGCTCTTCGCACCGGTCGGCTTCTCGACGATGACCGGATTGACGAGTTGCGCGCCCGGCCCGAATCCACCTGGGGCGATTTAATTTCAGTGTCGAACTACGCCCAGGAACGTGGCTGGCTGACACCCTATCAGATCCAGGAACTTCGCGAGGGTCGCGGCAGCGGCTTGGTGGTCGGCGGCTATCGCATCTTTGACAAGGTGAATGACGGGCCCGCCGGAGCAACCTACAAGGCGCTGCATCCCGCGCTTCATAGTCCGGTGTCCTTGCGACTGTTGAAGCTCGATTGGTTGGCCCCAGCGGACACGATGGCCGCGTACCTCGAACGCACGCACGCCGCGACGCTGGTGCAAAGCCCGCATGTCGTTACCATCCTCGACGCGGGCACGCATGGTGACGCTCCTTATGTCGTCCAGGATTATTTGGATGGCTGCGACCTCTTCCGCCTTGTCAATGAGATGGGCGCGCTGCCCGTTGGTCTCGCTTGTGAGTACACGCGGCAAGCGGCCCTTGCCGTCAAGGCGGCCCACGACAAAGGCGTGTCCCACGGCGACGTGACGCCGTACTCGCTGTTCCTGACTCCGGTCAAGCGCGTGACGGGGATGAACGGCGACGTGTCGATCCGTCCCCGGCCGGGCGCGATCATCAAGCTCGCCGAGTTGGCGTTGAGTCCGCAACGGCCTCCCATCGGCGAACTGAGCTTTGGACAATCTGATCGTGTCGGCCACGTCGAATTCTTGCCGCCCGAACGCATCACGAGCGGCGAGCGCACACCGGCCGGCGACCTGTACGGGCTCGGCGCAACGATGTATTTCCTGCTCACGACTCGGCCGCCGCAAGGCGGCACGTCCGCGGTCGAGACGCTGCTCAACCTTCAGAACGCCGAGCCGTTGCCGATCGAGTCGATCAAGCCGGATGTGCCGCCGACATTGGCAGTACTGATTCGTCAACTACTCAGCCGTGACGTAACTCTGCGGGCGCCGATCGATCGCGTCATCGAAACACTGTTGCCCTTCTGCGAACCATCGGCCATGCCAGGCGCCACGCCAGTGGACGTCCCAGTGCTCGTCGCCTCGGAGACGATGAGCCTCCCCAGCGTACCAGACGCGATCCCGGTCGCCAAGAATCTCGATCGGCTTGATGCGGAGACGGCCGAGCCGTTTGCTGAACCCATTGCGAATTCGCCGTTGCCCTTCGCTCCGTCTGCCGAACAGCCGCTCGTCGAGCCGATGTCGGCCACGCACCTCACGCCCGAAGTGCACCCACTCGACGAGCACCACGACGGCCATCAGGAAGCGTTTGAGCACACGGCGATGGGGGCCGACAAGCCACGGGCGCCGCGACCCAAAGTGCAGGCGACCGGCAAGAATAAGGCGATGATCATTGCCGGCCTGGTTCTGCATCTGACGGGCACATGCCTGTGCCTCGGCTTCCTCGGCATCATTCCCAATCCGTTCGCCAAGTCGACACCGTCAGATCCGCCCAAGGTCATCAAGAACGTGAGCACAACCCCGTCCAAAGGGAAGAACAAGTAGCCGAGTCCATGAAGCTTTGCATCAGCCAGGCGACCACGCTTTCCGCGGCATTTGCGGATGACTTGAGTGCGTTCGCGGATGTCGGCTGGACCGCCGTGGAACTGTGGTTGACCAAGCTCGAAAAGCACCTCGAAACGTCAACGATCGACGCGACACGCCAACTCTTTCAAGACAAGAAGATTCTGCCCGTCGCGGCTGCGTATCAGGGCGGTTTGCTATTGTCGCAAGGGGAACAAAGGAAGGCGCACTTCGATCACTTTCGTCGCCGGTTGGAGCTTTGTCAGGCGCTCGGCATACCGACGATGCTGCTTGTCGCCGACTTTGTGGCTGCATTGGGGGACGCCGGACGCTACGCCGCAAGCGGCGGGCTTCAGCGGGCGGTCGTGTCGCTCACCCAGGCAGCGCAGTGGGCAGCCGCGTTTGATGTGCGCCTCGCTCTCGAATTTCGCGGCTCGGACGCATTCTGCACCAATCTCGAATCAGCACTCGGCCTTGTCGGCCAGTGCGGCGAGCCGAATGTCGGCCTCTGTCTCGACCTGTTCCACTATTACAAGGGGCCGAGCAAGACCGAGGATCTCGCGGGCCTGACGCGTGCCAACTTGGCACATGTGCAATTCTGCGATATGGCCGGTGTGCCGCGTGAATTGATGACCGATGCCGACCGCGTGCTGCCGGGTGACGGCGACTTTCATTTCGGGCCCATCGTCGAGATGCTCAAACGCATCGGTTACCAAGGCTACGTGTCCTTGGAGGTGATGAACCCCGTCTTCTGGCAAATGAAGCTGACGCAAGTGGCAGAGTTGGGGCTGATGGCCTTACGGCGGGTTATTGATTAGGGCACGCTACGCCGCAAGCGGCGGAGGGCGTTGGCCACCAGGCCTTGGATGAAATCCGCGAAGTCCAATCCCATCGCTTTGAGGCCCTCGACCACAATCAGGCTGTTAATGTGGGGATTCGGGTTCACCTCGATGACAAAGGGTTCACCTGCCTCGGTGACGCGCAGATCGACGCGGGCATAGTCGCGCATGCCGATGAGGCAGTAGGCGGTCGTGCAAATCTCCTCCACACGCTCGGCCAGCGGTGATTCGAGCGCGATGGCGCTGACGAGATTTGTCGATTTGTACTCGACCGATTGTTCATCCCATTTGGCGGCATAGGAGTAGATCGGCAAGCGCTCGTCGCCGGGCGGGAACGTAAACTTCAACTCTGCCGGCGGTATAATCCGCAACCGGCCATCCAATGGATCTTCAAACATGTTGACGTGCAGTTCACGGCCATGAATGAATTCTTCCACCAGGACCGGCCCGCCGTATTTCGCCAAAACATGCGCGACGCGCGCTTCGAGTTCGGCTTGTGTGTTGACGACGGACCCCTGATCGATGCCGACGCTCGCATCCTGACAAGCCGGCTTCACAATGGCCGGCCAACGATGCGGCCATGCTGCGGCCGGCAAGTGCTCGATCACCTGGAACGGCGCGCTGCGAACGCCAGCACCAGCGAGGACGTACTTCGTGCGTATCTTATCGCGCGCCAGCGCGAGCCCGAATGAACCCGCGCCGGTGAACGGTACGCCGAACGACTCGAGAAACGCGGCATTGTGAATCTCGGTCTCGGTCCGATCGGCCTCACCCTCGAACAGATTGAAGACGGCATCCGGCGTCCAGTCCTTGAGCTTATCCAGCAGGTTGCGCGGCTCGCGGGAGTAGCCAAATTGTTCCACCGCATAATTGTCGGCAGGTAAGACCTTGGCAATCTCCTCCAACGTTTCGAGGACATCGATTTCGGAGGCGTAATCCGGATGCTCGCGCGGCAGAACCGGGAGGTTGTAAAGCAGCAGGATGCGTGGCAGACGAGTCGCCAAGGTGTCGGCCTCCAATTCAAGGCGCCGGCGTTTCGTTGGGCCGAAATTCCGTGAACGGCCCCTCCAGGCCAGGGTCGGCCGCGAGTGTCATGGGCAACCGGTCGCTCGTCCGTTCGTAGGCGGCCCGATAAATGGGCCGGCCTTCCTTGCGGAACTTGCGTTCGAAATTGGTCAGGTAGTCCATGTCGTGTCGCGGTTCCGTGGCCGCGGGCGGTGGTAATTCACGATACGCAGATCCCAGGTCGCGCACGATCTGCGTCATGATGCCGAAATACGCCTCGACGTCGGTGGCGATCAGCAGTCGGCCTCCGGAATGAAGCACGCGTCCCGCAATATGTGCGAATTCCGGCGTGAACACGCGGCGCTTGCGATGCCGGGCCTTCCACCACGGGTCCGGGAAATAGACGTGCACCGCATCCACCGACTGCGGTGCAACCTGATCGCGTAGCACGGCCCGCCCGTCGGCGCACGCGACGCGCACATTGGTCAATTGACGCAGCAGCAAACGCGTGGCGGCGTAGTACTGGTACTTGCGCATGATTTCGATGCCGAGGAAGTTGGTCCCCGGTTGGGCCGCGCCTGCCGTTGTTAAGAAAAGGCCCTTGCCGAAGCCGACTTCTATTTCGACCGGATTGTCGTTGCCAAAGAGATCACGCCAGACGATTGGTGGGGCGGGCGTTCCGCGCGGCACATCCGACAACATGAACGGCGCCAGCTCTTCGACCGGAAGCTTTTTAGTACGGCGCACGCTCAATTACTCTTCACGATGTCCAGGCCCGCAATCGGCAAACCCATTACCCGGACTTCAAACACGAGTTTGTTGTTCACGAACCCTTGCGAGTTGAAGATTGTTTGCCGGCGATCGACACGCACGCCCTTGCCGACGATCACGAGCCGATCGCCGGGCTGGACGGTGCCGCGGAAGCGCGCCTCGTCCAAGCCGCCGAGGCCGAGCAACTTGCCGGGGCTGACGTGGTTGACCACCGCGTAGTAGCACAGGAGCTGCGCCGCTGCCTCGCACTGGATCACGCCGGGCAGGACCGGGAAACTTGGGAAGTGCCCGTCGACCCAGAACTCGTCGGTGCGCACGTCCTTGTAGCCCGCGATGATCTTTTTCGTCGTGTCCATGTAGACGACTGCAGTCAGATGCTCCATGTGCCCGCGGTGCGGCAGCGCCTTGCGGATCTCGTCGCGGCCGGCGATGACGCGGCTCAAGTCGAGTGTGGCCGGATCGAGGATGGGTGGGGCAGGCATGGTGAGGGTGTCCGTAATTTAGCCGACAAGCTGAAGCACCTGCTCGAGATCGGTGAGCAAGGCGTCGGGACGATACTGCGGGTCCTTGAGCTGTTCGCCGGTCGCTTCGAGCGAGTTCTTGTCGCCCGCATAGAGGGCGGTGCGCATCCCCCACTTCTTCGCCGGACCAATATCGCGCGTCAAGCTGCTGCCGACGTGCAGGATTTCGTGCGGCTCGATGTCGATGTTGCCCATTGCTTCGACGGCCGCTCCAAGCAACAGATCCGATGGCTTGCGTGCCTTGGTCGCGAACGACAACGCGCGATTTTCCGTCGGAATCAACGCATCGAAATTCACCGATTCGTCTTGCTTCACTAGGCCACGAGCCAGTTGCGTCGTCGTGAAGCACTGGCCGTCGGCGAGCAGGCCCTGGCGCATGCCGTTCTCGCTGAGCCCCTTCACCGCGGCGGCGGCATTCGGGTAAGCGCCGGTCCCCTGCAAGCTCGCGTGGAAGAAATACGCGACCTTCTTGGCATATTCGTTGAGCGCTCCGAAGAAGCTCGCGTCGAACTTGTAATCCTTCTGGAAGAGTTTCTTGAGGATGCCCTCCCAGATCTTCTCGCTCGGCAGCTCCGGGTATTTGTCCTCGGAAGGCATCAGCCGCTGTTCGGCCAACGCCTTCTTGTAGATCTCGCGCATGTACTCGGACGGCTGGCCCGGCTTGCGGCTCATCGACCCCCACATCTTGAATTCGTGGATGGTCTTGTCGAGGGCCACGTTCATCATGAAGTCGTTCTCGACTTCAAACTTCAGGTCACCCTCGGGGATCGCGAGCAATGTTCCGTAGACGGTCCAGAGGACGGCCTTCACGCCTTCGAGCGACTGGATATGCGGCCGAACCTTGGGCGCGACCGGCTGCGGCGCGGCCGGCCAGGGCAGGCCGCGCGTGTCGAGGTAGGTGGCGTACTGGTCGAGGGAGAGGGCCATTCCGCTCAAGCTATCAGTCGTGCGCGGGGAATGTCAAGGCGCTACGCAGCAAGCGGCGGTTATGCGAGGAGATCCTTGATCACCTTGGCAGGTTCGACGCCCGTGAGCCGTTGGTCGAGGCCCTGGTACTTGAACGTGAATTTCTCGTGATCGAGGCCCAGCAGCTTCAGCACCGTCGCGTGGAAGTCGTGAATGTGGCACGGGTCCTTCACAATATTGTAGCTGAAGTCGTCGGTCTCACCGTAGACCTGGCCGCCGCGAGCGCCGCCGCCGGCCATCCACATCGTGAAATTGCGCGGATGATGGTCGCGGCCATAGTTGGTCTTCGACAGGCCGCCCTGTGAGTAGATCGTCCGTCCGAACTCGCCGCCCCAGATGACGAGCGTCGAATCAAGCATGCCCTTGCGCTTGAGGTCTTGGATCAGCCCGTAACACGGCTGATCGACGTCGCGGCACTGATCGGGAAGTCGGCCGGCGACATTGCCGTGCGTGTCCCAGTTGTTGTGATAAATCTGCACGAAGCGGACGCCGCGTTCGACCATGCGGCGGGCCATGAGCACCGAGTTCGCGAATGTGCCCGGCTTGCGCACGTCCGGCCCATAGAGATCGAGCGTCTTGATGTCTTCCTTGTTGATGTCGGTCAATTCCGGCACGCTCGACTGCATGCGGAAGGCCATCTCGTATTGCTGGATGCGCGTCTGTGTTTCCGGGTCGCCAACTTGTTGAAGGTTCATCTCATTGAGCTTCTTGAGTCCGTCGAGCGTCTTGCGGCGCACCTCGGCGGAAACGCCCGGCGGATTGTTGATGAACAGGATCGGGTCGCCCTTGGCCCGGAACGAGACGCCGGCATGTTCGCCGGACAGGTAGCCACTGGACCAGAGGCGAGCCGAAATCGCCTGCACCTGCTCCTGGTTGGACGGCGTCGCCACGAGCACCACGAACGTCGGCAGATTTTGATTGAGCGAGCCGAGTCCATAACTTGCCCAGGCGCCGAGGCACGGCCGACCCGTCACCTGGTTGCCAGTTTGCATATACGTGATGGCCGGCTCGTGGTTGATCGCCTCCGTGTGCATCGAGCGAATGAAGCACATGTCGTCGACCATCTTGGCCTTCCATGGCAACAGTTCCGAAAGCCACATGCCGGACTTGCCGTGTTGAGCAAACTTGTATTTCGTCGGTGCAATCGGGAACCGGGCTTGACCCGAGGTCATGGTTGTGAGCCGCTGGCCCTTGCGGACCGAGTCGGGCAAGTCCTTGTCGTACCACTCCTGCATCTTCGGCTTGTGGTCGAAGAGGTCGAGTTGGCTGGGGCCGCCGACCATGTGCAGATAGATGACATTCTTCGCCTTGGCCGGGAAGTGCGTCTCCGGCAGAGCGGCGTTGAGGCCGGTCTTGGTGCCGCCTGCGGCACGTGCGTCCTGGCCGAGCAGCGACCCGAGGGCGGCCGCGCCGAGGATGTTCGCGCCGCTGGCGAAGAAGTGTCGGCGGGTGAGGTTATTGAAAGCGTTCATGGTATTTTCGCGTTAGGAGAAACTACTTCTCGTTTAGCGTCGACGCTAAACGAATTGGAAAAACACGTTACTTGTTCAACACCTCATCCAGATTCATCAACTCATTCGCCAACATCGTCCACGCGGCCAACTCGCTCGCGTCCATCTTCGGATCGGCTTTCGATTCGCCGTACGCGATCAGTTTCTTGGCCTCTTCCGGCTTCTGCTTGTACTCGGCGAGCAACTCGTTCAGCCCCGCCTGCACCACGGCCAATTCCTCCGCTTTGAACGACCGGGCCAGCAGCCGACGGGCGATGAAGTCGATGCGTTGCTCCGCTTTGTCGCCGCCTTCCTTGAGTGCCGTCTGGGCCAGCACGCGGGCGGCTTCGACGAACTGCGCGTCGTTGAGCGTCAGCAGGGCCTGCAAGGGGGTATTCGTCCGCTCGCGGCGGACTGCACACGTCTCGCGGTTCGGGGCATTGAGAATGTCCATCGAGGCCGGCGGGGCCGCACGCTTCCAGAACGTGTACATACTGCGGCGATAAAGATTGTCGCCGCTGTCACGCCGGTAATCGCGCGTGTTGCTGCCGATCATTGCGACCGCTTCCCAGACGCCATCGGGCTGGTAGGGCTTTACGCTGGGGCCGCCGAGTTTCCGCACGAGCAGGCCGCTCGACGCGAGCGCGTAGTCACGGACCATTTCTGCATCCATGCGGAACCGCGGGCCGCGGCTCAGCAGCCGATTCTGCGGATCCTTTTCCTTCTTCTCGGGCGCGACCGTGGCGGCTTGACGATAGGTCGCCGATGTCACAAGCAGCTTGAAGAACTGCTTCATGTCCCAATTCTTTTCGCGGAACTCGATGGCCAACCAGTCGAGCAACTCGGGGTGCGACGGCAGTTCGCCCGTGACGCCAAAGTCGCCCGCGGTCCGCACGATGCCGGTGCCGTACAGTTCCTGCCAGAAGCGGTTGACCGTCACGCGAGCCGTCAGCGGATGGTCCGGCTTGAGCAGCCACTTTGCCAGCCCGAGTCGGTTCCTCGGCAGATCGCTTGCCATTGCGGGCAGCGACTTCGGCACGTCCGGCGTCACCTTGTCCTTGCGGCGATCGTACTCGCCGCGATTCAGAACGAAGGCCATTGCCGGCGTGCCCTTCTCGGCCATGACGAAGCTGACGGCGCCGCGTGACTTGATGACGATTTCTTCCTGTTGCAATTTGGCCAACTCGGCCGTCGCGTCCTTGTAAGGTTGATCCATGCCGATCAGCCACCACGCGAAGAGTTCATCCTTCTCCGGCTGCGTCCGCTTGTCGGCCGGCTTGCCCAGGATCGACGCGGCCCGCGTCGCCTTGGCCAGATTCTCGACTTCCGGGCCGTCGAGCCGACGATCGTAAACGCGCACGTCTTCGAGCAAAAGCTGCTTGAGCCGTTCGCTCGTCCCGCGTTGGCCGATCTTGAACGCAACCGGCGTCTTCAAGCTCGACGTTGACTTCAGCGTTTCCGTCATCGTGTCGGTCGGCTGCAAGGCCCCGTCGAGAAAAATCTTCACGCCCGCGGCCTTGGCCGAGCCGTCGTAGGTGATGAAGACATGATGCCAGTCGTTCGGCGGGTTGATCGGGTTCTTGGTCAACACCTTGAGCCCGTCTGCCGGCCACTTGCTGACGATGTGCGTGCCGATCTTGCCGTTCTCGAACCAGAGGTCCCAGCCGCGATAGTCCTTGGTGTTGTCCATCCGCGAGAAGACGGCGCCCGTCTGGCCGCGTGCTGGGAACTTGACCCACGCGCCGAACGAAAACGCTTGCTTCATGTCGAAGTCGCCGGCGTCCGAAACCTCCAGAGCCTTGCCTTCTTTCAAGCTGAACGCCTTCGACCCGGTGCGGCCCGGCTCCCACGCGAAGCCGCTGTCGAGCGTTACCGCCCGCGTCTTGTTCGCGACGATCAGATCAAGCACATTGCCTTCGCCCTTCGTGAGCGCAGCTTGCAAGATGAGGCCGTTCGTCGGAACCTTGGCGGCGATGTCCTCGGCCCGCACTTGTGCGACCCATTTGTCAAACTCGCCGCGCGCGGCTTGCTTGCGGGCGGCCGCCTTGGCCTTCGCGGCTTCGACGTCTTTCGCCAACACGTCCCACCGGGCCCGGTCGTCCGGCCGCGGCACGAACACGATCGGCGGCGTATTGCTCACGTTACCGTCCATCGCGGCTTGCGTTGTGTTGTTGAAGAAGGCCGACAATGAGTAAAAGTCTTTCTGCGTGATCGGATCGAATTTGTGATCGTGGCAGACCGCACAGCCAGCGGTCAGGCCCATCCACGTTTGCGCGGTCGTTTCCGTGCGGTCGCGAGCGTAGAGGACTAGGTACTCCTCATCAATCGCGCCGCCTTCGTTCGTGGTGATGTTGCACCGATTGAAGCCGGACGCCAGTTGCTGGTCGAGCGTCGGGTTCGGCAACAGGTCGCCAGCGAGTTGTTCGATGGTGAACTTGTCGAATGGCTGATTGGCGTTGAACGCCTTGATGACTTCTTCGCGATAGGCCCAGATTTCACGGTAATTGTCAAAGTGGATGCCGTGACTGTCGGCATAGCGAGCGACGTCGAGCCAGTAACGTCCGCGATGCTCGCCCCACGCCGGCAACGCCATCAGCTTCTCGACGAACTTTTCGTAGGCGTCCGTGGCCATGTCATTAACGAACGCCTCGACGTCTTTCGGATCGGGCGGCAGGCCGGTCAGGTCGAGCGACAGCCGACGGGCAATGGTACGTCGATCGGCTTCCGGGGCCGGCGTCAGTCCGGCCGCTTCGAGTTTCGCCAAAACGAAGCGGTCGATCGGATTGCGCACCCACGCTTCGTTCTTGACCATTGGCAACGTCGGGCGCGTCGGCGGAATGAAGGACCAGTGCGCCTGATATTCGGCTCCCTCGGCGATCCACTGCTTGAGCGTTTCCTTCTGTTTGGCCGTCAGCGTCTTGTTCGTCTTGTGCGGGGGCATTACCTCAGATTTTTCCGCGGAGAAGATGCGCGCGATGAGGGCGCTCTTCTCAGGCTTGCCCGGGGCGATCGCCTCTGCCTTGATGGCCGCGTCGCGCTGATCGAGGCGAAGGTCTGCCTTGCGCGCGGCACTATCCGGCCCGTGGCATGCGAAACAGTTGTCCGCGAGGATGGGCCGCACGTCGCGGTTGTACTCAAGCTTCCCGGCCGTCGCGGGTGCGGTTATGGCAAGCACAGCGGCGAGCGTCGAGGCGTAAGCCCGACGTGGTTGCCGCTGACACGTGGGGCTTACGCCTCGACGCTCACCACGGGTGCAAAGGAATCTCATCGGCGGCTCCGTTTTGTCTTTCCGTTATTCGTGGCGTGGCCGTTGACTTCGGAGGGGCGGACAGGCAAGGCGCGCGACCAATACTTGATGCCGGACCGGATGTGGTTCGCCATCGCGCGGCGGGCCTGTTTGGCATCGCCGGCGCGAAGGGCCTCGACGATCGCGAGGTGCTCGCCCGCCTCCTGGGCCAGCCGGCGATAGTCGTTCTTCGCGTCGTCGTGTTCCCAGGCCACGTCGCGAAAGGCCCGGAACAGCATCTTCAGTCGGCCGATTTCCTTGGCGAGGAACGCATTGCCGCAGGATTCGGCAATCGCATCGTGCAGCCGCGTGTCGAGCGTTCGTGCTTCGTCAATCAATTCCGGACCCAAGGAACGCCGCGCTTTCATGCGCCCGAAGGCGTCGGCCAGAGCGTCCAACTCCGAGAGAGCAATTTGGCCGCACGCGAGCCGTGTCGCTTCGCATTCGAGCACCCGACGAACTTGGCAAACTTCGCGGACTTCCTGCCTTGACACGCGGCGCACGACGGCCCCGCGGTTCGGTTGCAAGTCGATGATGCCCATGCCAGCGAGGGCAATCAACGCTTCACGCACCGGCGTATGGCTGACGCCAAAGCGTGCAGCGACATCTTGGGTCACGAGGTGCTCGCCAGCTCGCACACGGCCGGAAAACACGTCGCCCAGCAGAGAGGCAACCAAGGCCGCCCGGCGATGCCCGCGGCCAGCTTCGGTGGATGTTCGCAAGGTCATTTTTAACGAGGCGACAACCAGGCGGGAGTTACAGGCAGGCTTCTATCAAACTCTATTGGGATTCTATAGAACTCGACGCCGTGAATCAAGTGGGTAATTCGCAGCCACGAGCAAAGCCTCACAGACGTAGGTGGATTCGTAAGAATTCAGCTCATCGACCAGCCCCCTGAATCCCTCACGAATTCAGCTACAACGACCGCCCGTATAGATCGACTTTTCCAATTGTATCGCCTGTAGCGAGTCGGCTTCCCGATCCGATTCGGTGGACGGCGTCTGTTTCGCTCGCGCTCGCCGGCACGACTTCTACACTTGGAACGGCATCTGTTCCGGCGGAGGAGACGCTTGTCCACGTCGATTGCTCGTGCGACATTGAGATTCACCGGGCTTTGCATGCTCGTCGGCTGCGCTGCCCCGCAGCCGCGCACGTCGTCATATAAGCCGTCTGAACCGCCGCAAGGAATCGTGCTGGTCGCGGACGGTGCCGGCGGCGCGCACGAGGCTTCGCTCGCGTTGGCGGCGGCGGTGAAGAAGGCCGGATTGCCGCTGACGGTCACTTCCTTTAACTGGACGCACGGCGTCGGCCGCGGCATCGCGGACATGACGGACGTCGAGCACGCCCGCGAGGAAGCCGAACAATTGGCAGGTATGATTCGCCGATACCGAGCACGCGATCCCAACGTACCCATCTATCTCGTCGGCTACAGTGCGGGCGCCCACGTCGCGCTGGAAGCAACGCGCTGGCTGGAACCGAAGAGCATCGAGCGGATGATCCTACTAGCTCCTGCCGTGGCGTCGGATTACGATGTGCGGCCAGCGCTCGCCGTGTCCCGCGATGGCATCGACGCGTTCATCAGCGAGCGTGATCGCCTGTACCTGCGACTCGGCACCGACCTCGTCGGTACTGCCGACGGCCAACGCGGCGCCGCGGCGGCCGGTCGCGTCGGCTTCGATGCACCGACCGTCGGGGCCAGCGATCCACTCGCACGCCAACTGCGCCAGCATCCCTGGAATCCGAGCGTCGCCTGGACTGGCAACGACGGCAGTCACGGGGGTAGTTTGAGTGGGCCGTATGTGCGGGCTTATCTGCTGCCGTTGTTGGACACGTCCACGAAAAGAAACTGACGTCGAACTCGTCCTCAGATCGCACTACCGAGCCGCCGCTGCCGTGACCGCCAGCAGCGCCGGAACGCCGGCTTTGTCCAAGCCCGGCAGCAAGTCAATGCTCGTTATTTCCACGTCGGGCCGGGCATTGGTCCATTGCACGGAGTAGGCGACCGCCGAGTCTTCGGTGCCGTCATATTTCCGCATCCACGCGACTTGCGCACCCGGCAGCGCGAGCGGCGTCTTCTGCCGGAAACTCTCAATATGAATTTCGGCATAGATCGGGACGTCGGCCGTCTTGCCGTCGGCGTAGTGGACGGCGAAGCGCGCGACTTCGAGTTGCTTGCCCTTCTTGCGGTCGTCCTGGCTTGGCCGCTTGTCGATGCGGGCGGCCATCAGGAAGAACAACGCGTCGGCCTTGCGGGCCACCGGGATGCCCTTCACCTCCGCCGGCAGCTTACCCGGCACCCCGGGGCCGTCGAGCATCACGACCGTGGGCACGGGCGACGTCGCGAACTCAAAGATGTCGTACGGCACGCCGGCGAGCGTGTGCTTGCCGGTCGGCAAGTCCCGGAAGGTGAAGCGTTTGTCGCCGAACCAGCCCTTCTCGTCGCGGAAGGCCGTCGCGTGCTTCGATAGATCGACCGGCTTGTATTCGAGGTTAGCGCCGGCGATCACGCTCTTGCCCGCGAACGGTGCGTTCAGGTTCCGCAGCATGGCCGCCAGGATGTTGCGCTTCTTGTCCGCGTTGATCGGCACCTCCTCACGCTCCTGGAAGTTCAGATTACAGAGGAGGATGCCGCCCTTGCCGCGTGGATACTCCATCAGCCCGCCGATGTTGAGGAGCGGCTTCACACGCTCATAGAACTCCGGCGGCCGCTTCACCTTGATGAAGATGTTGTCGATGCCGACGAGCGCGCCCTTGCCCGGCGTCTCCTGCCAGCCGGCGATTTGCAGCGTCATCTTCTTCGCGGCCACCGGCGGATTGACGGCCAGCACCTGCGGGTCACCGGTCGGCGGCACCTCGTAGCTGCGCTTGTCGTTGTCAAAGACCAGGTTGATCTTCGTTTGCGGCCAGTAGTTCGTGTTGCCGATCCAGGTGAACTCGGTCACCGTCTCTTGTTTCGGGAAGTTGATCACGACGTCCGATGGCGAACCGTCCTTGTTGATCGGAAAATTGATGATGAGCGGCCAACCGTCGGCGTTGACGAAGCCGTTGACGATGTTGTCGTAGGCGAAGAACGGCGACTTGCAGAACGGGGCGATCTCGTCGAAATCGACCACGTAGGTGAATTCATCGGCGACGACGTAGTTGCCCTCGGTCCAGTCGAAGATGCGCTTCGACGAGTACATCGTCGCGTCGGCCCCAGTGACGCCGGCCATGATCGGCCGGCGCACGGGCGCGAGCGTGACGCGCTCACGCTTGAACGGCCGGATCGAATGCTCCCAGCCGATGAGCCGGTTGTAGCTCGCCAGCCCGTTGGGCGTCAAGCCGTTGAGCACGATCCATCCGCCGGCCTTGGTAAAATCGTCGACCTTCGCCGCATTGTCGGCGAGCAGCTTCAGATTCTCCGGCGTGGCGTGCACTATCGCGATGCCGCCTGGCTTCGCAATGGCCGCGAGCGCATCGGCGGCCGCATCGTACTTGAGGCCCATCGCATCGAGCGTCTTACCGAGCATCGACGAGCCGGCCGTCGCCGCCGCGACCGGCCGGAAAACCTGCTTGTAGCTGCCGGCGTAGCCGATCAAATTCAAAAGAAGCTGCTGGGCCGGCGCATTCTCCGCGATCTTCTCGCCGACGCGGAGCTGGCTGAGCAGCAGCACACCTTGGCCCGCGGGCACTTCGACAAGCGCTGAGTTGCCAAGCGTGTCGCCGCACTGGATCAACGACCGAGCGCCGCGCGTCGGCTTCTTATAGGCGTTGTGGTAAAGCAGTTCGTCCGTGCCCCAGGTGAAGAAGTCCTTGTCCTTCAGCCCCTTCAATGCTGGATGTTCCAGGTCCTCCGCGAAGCCGACGCGGCCGTCGTTTATCTCCGCTTCCATGACGGCAGGCAGCGCCTGGAAGCGCAACGGATTGTTTTGCTCGAGCACGATAACGGCCCGACCCGCCGACGCATACGCCGCAAGCCGGCTCGCTGTGCTCTCGGCGGCGTCGAGCGCGTCCCTGCCGATGAGCACGGTCTTCACGCCCTCGGGCAAGGTCTTCAGGTTTTCGAGCGCCGTGAACCCAATCCCCTGCTCTTTCAAAAACGCCGTCGTCGTCCCCGCCGGATCATAGACCGCAAACCCCGCCGCTTGCGGCGTAGCGCGCGCCGTCACCCCCAAAACCGAAACGGCCTTCACATCGCGAAAAACCTCCTTGTCATCGACCGTGAGTCGCAGCACCAACTCGCCCTCGGCTCGTCCCGAAATCGGCGGCATGCGCAACGCCAGCTTGAAGTCGTGCCGCTCGCCCGCCGGCACCTCGAACTTCTCGGACCCGCTCTTAACCTCCATACCGGCGACCGTGAACTTCCATTCAAACCGAATCGGATCGCTGAAGCGTGTGTCGTTGCACAGCATCAGCGTCCGCTCAACGCGCTCGCCCGCTCGGAACGTCCAGTCCCACTCGCGGCAGAGCACGGCACGCGGCGACATGTACAACCACTGGCTGTCGTCGCCGTCGCTCGGCCCACAATAAAAATCCCAGGCGCCGTAGCCGTTCCAGCGGTAGCCCTGTTGCAGGATCGAGAGCATCAGCCCACAGGCCTTGAGCGTGCCAGCCTTGCCGGTTATGGCCGCCTCGCCGCCGATCGTCGATAGCTCGGGATGGTTGCCCGTGAAGTAAAAGTCCTCGCCGAGGTAGCGCGGCCGCTTCTCGTCCCACATCCAACGTCCGCGGCCCGCCGACTTCGGGTTCGGCTGATACGCCGCCCCCGGATAGGCCGTGAATTTGCCAGGCACATCGAGCGCCAGGTAGTGATCGCAGTGGACCGGGATCGACTGGTCCTTGTTCGCGCCGCCGCCGTCGGTCATGATGCCGCGCGTCGGATCGACCGCTTGCACCGCCTTCGCGCAGCGCAGGGCTTCGCGCTCGAACTCGTCCATCAGCCCGCCGTAGAGATTGATGCAGTTGATGTAGAGCCACTCGTTTTCGACCGACCAGACCTGGATGCACGGGTGATTGCGCTCACCCTTGACCTGCGCCGCCATCTGCTCGACCCAGTTGTTCATCAGCTCCATCTTGATCTTGGAGCCATAGAGCTTTTGCAATTCCGGGTCGTTCTCGACAGCCATCGAGCCGATCGCTTCGCCGTCAAGGATGCCGCAGCGGCGAATGGGCATGCCGTGCGTGTCCATCCAATCGAGCGCATCATCGGGGCTCATGCCGAAGAACGGCCGCGGTCCGCCCTGCGTGGCCCCGCTCATGCGCCAGGTGTTCTGATGGGTCTTGTGCATGAACGCGAGCCATTCGTCGGGTGTGTTGCCTTTCTGTGACGACAGTTGCCAGCCGTGCCAGACGATGCCGTTGAGGGTAAAATCCTTGCCGTTGATGCCCCACTCACGGAAGCCGAAGGGCGTGTGGCGTACATCGACGGGCTTGCCGTCGATCTTGATCGTCGTCCGCAGGTCATAGAGGAACGGATCGTCCGGCCACCAGAGATGCGCATCGGCCCAGTCGCCCATCACCTCGGCCACTTCGCTCTTGCCCGCCACGATCTTCAACGATTTCGCCGGCAGAGTCTTCGCCACCTGGCCGTTCTTATGATCGATGGCTTCGCACACGATCTCGGCGGCCGCGTCCTTCGCGGTCGAATTCGCCACGGTGACTTCAACGACAAGTTCCTTCTTCGCCGTCGACGGCTTCACGAACACGTCGGAGCTGTATGTCGGTCCAACGGCCGTTAACGTCGGCGTCACCAGGATGCCCGATTGCTGCGAGCCCCACAATGGATAGGCGAGATCCTGAAAACCCATGCGGGCGAAGTCCGGCGGCAAGTTGAATTTCTCACGCAGCTTCATCGGCCGCGTCGGGTTCACGGAGTAGCCGTACCAGTAATCGCGGATACCGACGCGAATCTCGTTGACGTCGCCCGGCTTGATGCCCTGGGTGACGTCGATG
>DATANR010000088.1:0-17368 GCA_036266155.1 Gemmataceae bacterium
ACCCATCTCCTTTGCTGGCAAAGCGATGGGCGCGAAAATGCAGGCAGAGATTGCCAACCCCCCTATATCTGTTTGGCAATCTCTGTTGGCAATCTCTCAATTCGGGATGCAAAGAATCGGCCACGCGGCGAGGTGGATTCATTGCAAAGGCACTTATACGACCAAAACTACGCGGACGCTGGACGACCCACTCGCCACCTCGTGACGCTCGCGTTACAACCGAAACAGAGGTTTCTTCGTCGCATCAGGTGCATCACTCTCACTGTCCAGAGGACCCCTCTCATGTGCTGCTTTTCCCAAGAAGTCGAATACGTCGCCGGCACCAACATCTTCGCTCGGCCGGCCAAGAGCGGCGGGCAGTTTCTCGTCTACAGCATGACGCTCAAGGCCAAGTCCGACCTGTCGATGATCCTGCCGATTCCGACGCCCAAGGCGAGCAAGGAGGACGCGGTCAACTTCATCAACCTCGAAAAGTATGCGGACTTCTTTGACGACATGCGGAAGGGCTTTCCGGAGCCGGTGGTGAAGAGTCGCGGCCCGGCTCTCGGCGGAGCGCCTACTCCGAAGCCCGAGCCCAAGCTAGTCGTCGTTGAGGTCGGCAGCTTCGTCGCGTCGTTTGTGCCGACGGTCAAGGACTTTTCCCGGCTCGACGAGCAGTTCAAACTCCCGGAAGGCACCTGGGACAAGTTGCCGCAATACAAGGAATATGGTTTTGCCGTGTTCAAGTTGAAAAAGGGCGAGCACAAGGTCCATCCGATGGCCTTTGAGTTCCCACGAGCAGACAAATCGAAGCTCTTCTTCCCGACGGTTCACATCCACGACGGCAAGGTTCATGAGCGAGCTAACTTCGATCACGCGCTGTTCTGCCAGGAGGCCGACACGCAAATGAAATGGCGCGAGTCGCCGCAACCGGCGCAGTTCTTCATGAAGAAGGCGGATCAGGCGCAGGGCATTGTCAACACAAAGGGCCACGTCTACCGGCTGCAGATGGTTGGCACATACAAGAACGACGATATCTGGGTGTGAGCATACAAAAGACCGTGTACAGCCCCGAGGCCCGGTCTCATGCGTTTTGCTGCCGTCTCGTTAATCGTGTTTTCGGGGTTCGTCACGGCCGCACCGCCGCCAGAGTTGGCCGCTCTTCAGAAGCTGGTTCACCAGGTCATCGATACGGCCGAGCCGTCCGTCGCGTGCATTCTCGTCTCGCGCTCCAAAGAGTATGCCGAATTCGGCGAGGGCCCCACGTCCCAGAGTTCCGGACGATTGGGCGGCTTCAATGTCTCGCGACATAGTCGGCTGGCCGACGGGCCGCGCCGCGACCTGGTGCGGCGACTCGACTTGGCCAACCCGGATACGGTCCCGGAATCATACGGGTCCGGCATCGTCATTGATGCCAACGGACTCGTTCTGACCAACTTTCATGTCATCGATCGCGCGACCAAAGTGTTCGTACGCCTTCCGGGGCAGAATCGCGGCAGCTATGCCGACGTGATGGCTGCCGACGGTCGCGCTGATCTGGCAGTCCTCAAGTTAATCGTGCCACCGGTTGATTTGAAGGCGCTGCGCCTGGGCGATGGCGCCAAGATTCGCAAGGGCGACTGGGTCGTTGCTCTCGCCAATCCGTTTGCGGCCGGGTTCCGGGACGGCAGTCCCAGTGCCTCCTGGGGCATCGTTGCGAATCTGCGTCGTCGGGCGCCTGGACCATCTGATGAGGCCAAGCGCGTCCGGCCGCTCTCGCAATATGGGACGCTGTTGCAAACGGACGCCCGGCTCAACCTCGGTTGTTCCGGCGGGGCGCTGCTCAATCTCGACGGTGAGGTCATCGCGCTGACAACAGCGCTCGCGGCGATCGCGGGCGGTGAAACGGCAGGCGGTTACGCCATTCCGATCGACGCCAATGTGAAGAAGATGGTTGAGGTGCTCAAGCGCGGCGAAGAGATCGAATACGGCTTTCTCGGCGTCACGGTGGGGTCGGACGCAAAGGTCGATACAGGCGGTGTGCGCATTACGGATGTGGCGGCAGGCATGCCGGCGGCCCGGGCCGGATTGTATGTCGGCGACATCGTGGCCGCGATCAACGGCAATCCGGTGCGCGAGCAGGACGATCTCTTCGTCAACATCGCCGCCGCCATGGCCGGGTCCGACATTGAAATCGACGTCGTTCGCGGCACTCGGACGACAAGGGTCAAGGCCCGGCTAACCAAATCCTCGGCCGCCGGCGATATTCCGCCGCCGATCGTTTCCAACCGCCCGAAGCCGGTGCACGGCCTCCGCGTGGAATACGGCAGCACGCTGGCGACGGGCTCCAATCCGCCGGAGGGTGTGCTGATAAGAGAACTTGAGCCGAATAGCCCCGCCGCGAAGAAGCTCAAGGATTGGCTCGACAAGGGCCCGCAGCTCATCATCACCGCGGTGAATGGCGAGCCAGTGCCGGCCCCGACCGATTTCTACCGCGTGGCTGCGGGGAAAGCGTCCGTCACTCTCGACATTGTGGAATTGGGCAACGAAGCGAGCCGGAAGAAGGTGACCCTGCCGTGAGCTTTCGCTACGCCATTTGCAACGAGACGTTCCAGGATTGGCCGCACGAGCGCGTCTGCGAGTTCGTCGCGGCCACCGGTTACACCGGCCTGGAACTGGCCCCGTTCACGTTTGCACCGCTCATCACGGATGTTTCCGCCGCGCAGCGCGGAGAAATCCGCAAACAGGCCGAATCGCGTGGTCTCGTGATCATCGGCCTGCATTGGCTCTTGGCGAAAACGGAAGGCTTCATGCTCACGTCGCCCGATGTCGACGTGCGCAAGCGAACTGGCCTTTATCTAGGCGAACTGGCCCGCTGCTGTCGTGAAGTGGGCGGCGACGTCCTCGTGCTCGGTTCGCCAATGCAACGCCGCATTCCGCCGGGAGCGACACGTGCGCAAGCTGAAGATTTTGCGCTCGACTCGCTTAAGCACGTGTTGACGGAACTGGAACGGCAGCGCGTCCACCTATGTATCGAACCGCTTGCTCCGAGCGAAGCCGATTTCCTGCAAACGGCCGCTGAGGGCAAAGCTTTGATGGATCGGCTCGCGAATCCGTGGGTGAAATTGCACCTCGACGTGAAGGCGATGTCGAGCGAGGCGAAGCCGGTGCCCGACGTCATTCGTGAGTTCGCGCCATGGATGCAACACTTCCACGCCAACGACGCCAACCGTCGCGGGCCCGGCTTCGGTAACACGGATTTCGTGCCGATCTTCAAAGCGCTCAAGGATGTGAAGTACGCCGGCTGGGTTTCCGTTGAAGTCTTCGACTACACGCCGGACCCGGAGACGATCGCCCGCGAAAGCCTGCGGCACATGCGCGAGTGTGAGGCGAAGGCGTGAACATTCAGGGGACACATCGAACCGCTCGGATCTATTACACGGCATTTATTCGTCCCCTCGGTCCCCTGAGTCCCATCGCGCAATTCACCGGGGTCAACGTCTGAAATCCCATGCCCGACACCTCCCCCGAACCGACGCCACGCGGCTCCTGGGCCGCTCTGTTTCAGCAGACCACGGACCCCATATTCTTGTTGAATCCGCGTCGCCGGTTGCGATATGTCAACAAGGCCTTCGAAACGCTGACGCGCGTTCATGCCGATGCCGTGGTTCACGAATATTGCCATCCGCGCAAGATTCAAAAAGACATCACGGCCAGTCGTCGGGCCCTATTGCAGACACTCGCTGCGCCGGCCGAGGCGATGGCGGGGCGCACAACCACCGTCCGCCGTCCAGTCCCGCCCGCCAAGTTGGGACCGCCGTGGTGGGACATCACGTTCGTTCCACTCCGCGAAGGTGACAAGCTCGTCGCCATCGTGGGCACGATCGCTCCAATTGGGCATCCCGGATCGACGGCCGGCGGCAAGGGCCTTTCGGAAAGCCTGATCGCACTTCGCCAGCAAGCGGTCGCGCGTGCCGGGGTCGATCGCTTCAGCGGCGAATCACCACGCATGCGTCGCCTGCGCGCCCAGGCCGAATTGGCGGCCCAGACTCGGGCGCCAGTCTGGCTCACCGGCGGACCTGGAACTGGCAAGGAATCTCTCGCACGGGCCATCCACTATCACGGCGTCACGCGCGAATTGGGGTTCGCGGGGATCGATTGCGCCGGCCTGCAGCCCTACCTGATTCGCAGCCTGCTCTTCGGCCACAATGGCCTTGCGGAGACCGGCCGCGTCGGGACTATCTATCTGAAATCGCCCGGCGCTTTGCCCGCCGACTTGCAGGTCGAACTGATCGAATGGGGCGAGCTGCTCGCCGACGAATGCCGCATCGTCGTGGGCGCCGGCGACGGGTCGGGCCTGACGCCCGAATTCCAGGCCGCGTTCGGCGTGATCGAGATTCATCTGCCATCTCTCACCGAGCAGATGAACGAACTCCCGCGCCTCTTGACTATCGTCGCGGACGACCCGAGCCTCGTGGCGATGCCCGAAGCCATCGCGGTGCTCGCCGCCTGGACCTGGCCCGCAAACCTTCGCGAGTTGCGCGAAATCATCCGCGGTGCACAGCGCCGTGCGGGCAAGCACAAGATCGACGTGTCCCATCTGCCGCAGAGCGTGCGCCAGGCGGCAACCAATACGCGCGCCGCCCAGGCCGGCGTCCGCGCCAAACCCGCGGCCAAGCTCGACGAGGTGCTGGAACAGGTCGAACGCCGGATGATCGAACTGGCTCTCAAGAAAACGAAAGGCGATCAAACCGCCGCCGCCGAATTGCTCGGCATCTACCGCAGCCGGCTGGTGCGGCGCGTGAAGGCGATGGGCGTTGGTGAAGAAGAGAGCAAGGCGGCTGAATAAGCCCTGACTCGCGTCCGGCTACCATTGTTGGTAGACTGATTTCAATCGTTGTCGCGCGAGCCTGTTCATGTTCCACAACCGCTGGGTCCGCCGGGTGGCCATAGGGCTGGCCCTTGCGTTCTTGCTGGTCGTCGGCGGGTTCTTTGCACTGCGCTACAACATGCACCACAAGGGCGCCAAGCGCTGGCAGGCGGCGACGGCCCACCTGGATGCCACCGATCCACATTGGCGACTCAAGGACTACGAAACGGAACGCAGCCCGATCCCGGACGAGCAGAACTCGGCCTTGCTCGTGGCGCGCTTCAAGTTGGCCATGTCGGGCCGCTATTTCGACATGTCGCGCCCGGACAAGACTTACCTCTACGACGACGTGCCGCCCAACCACGAACTGGATGACGAGGGTGTCGAAACCCTCGATCGTCTATTGGGCGACAATGCCGCGGCCATCGCCGTCGGCCGGATGTTCAAAGACCGCCCGCACGGGCTCAGGCGCTACGCGATCAAGCCGGATGTCATCAGCACGTTGTTGCCAGAAGTGCAGGACACGCGCAACATCTCCACCGGTCTCGATTTGTATTGCGAGCAGTTGTCACGCCTCGAACTGCATGGGGCCGCCATGCAAATGGTGCCGGCGATCTTGAACGTCGGTCGATCGATCGACCACGAGCCGTTCATCATCAGTTTCCTGGTGCGCGTCGCGTGCGAGCAAACGACTTTGCGCCGCGTGCAGCGCATCCTGGCTCTGGGCGAACCGCACGGCGGACTGGCGGAAGCGCAGGCCGCCCTGTTCGAAGAGGCCGACGCCGATTTCTATTTCGATTTCCTGCGCGGCGAACGCGCCTGCATGGACCTGCTCTACACGAATCTTCAAAATGGCACGCTGCCGCCCGAGTTTCTCGTGGCTGTGCTCGATGACAATTTCACGGGCCGAACGCCGAAATCGTCAATGGAAGCGCGAGCCCGAGCCTGGGCTCATGAGCCGTACGTGCCGAGCGATCACGCGATCTACCTGGAATTGATGACGCAAGCGAACGAGGTTCGGGCGCTGCCGGAACATCAACGTCGGGCCGCGATCAAGGCGATCCAGGTTCCGACGAAGAATCGCACAACGGCCCTGGTGCGACAGATGTTGCCGAACTGCCTGAAGGTCCATGATGCTGCGCTGCGACTGCGGGCGGGTCTTCGGTGTGCCGGGACCGCGATCGCCGTCGAGCGCTTCCGCCAGTTGAATGGGCGCTGGCCCGAAGCACTCGACGAGATCCCGTCGGACATCCTGGCCGCCATGCCGCGCGATCCGATCGACGGCAATCTTTTGCGCTATTTGCGTCGCGAAGACGGCGTGACGATCTACTCAATCGGCCTGGACGAGGTCGACAACGGCGGCAACATTCCCGATCCGCCGTTGACCTTGGTTGCGCCGAACAGCGACATTGGCGTTCGGCTTTTTGATCCACACCATCGCCGCCGGCCGCCGCTCGCGCGCAACCGGTGGCCAATTGACTTCGACTACCCCAGCGCCCTGGGTCCGCCGGGCGGTCCACCGCCGGCCTTCATGCCAGGTGATGTCGAAGAGCCGACGTACATCAAGCGAGCGCCGGAGCCGCGCGAAATCGACGAATCGGGAGCGACGATTGTTAGGCCCATGCCCAACCCAGTCCGCTTTCCGAAGATTGACGACTGAGATGCGCGAACAGTCAGACTTCCGTTTTGTCACTACGGGCCAAGTTTAATTCGCGCCGCATCTTAGACAAAATCGGCATAATCCGCACAATCCGTTTTGCCTGCACGGCAATCGTGCGCTAAATCCCACGTACAGGCCTTCGGGCCATCCCGTGCATCGCATGGCGCTCGTTGCCTGTCCCCCCTGGGCTCGGCGCCTAACAATTGCTTGCCGCACATTCCACATGCAACCAGCCCGCACACCGGCCGACCGCCGGGCCGCCGACATAATTCAGTCCTGGCTCGACGGCGTCGCCCCGCCCGATGCGAACGCGGCGCTGGCCCAGCATCCGGATTTTGCAGCCGACAAGGCGCTCGTTCTCGATCTGGCGTTCGCCGAATTCCTTCTGCGTGAGCATAAGGGCGAGCAACTCGACATCGAGGCTTTCTGCGCCCGCTTCCCCGACTACCATGCCTCGCTCGGCAGAATGCTGGCCCAACAGTCGATCGCCGAGCGTCTGCCGCCGGGCCTGGAAGCCATTGTTTCGGGCGGCTTGGCCGGCACGTTGAACGTCGAAATTGACGTCGTTTCAGGCACGAACTCAAATCCCGCGCCGCAGTCGCCACGACGGACCGACGGACCGATCGCTTCGCCGGCGGGGACTCAGGCTGCTTCGTCGGGCTCGTCTGGTCGACCATCTTCAAACTCGGGATGGCCCGAACCGGGCAGTCGTGTCGGCGACTTCAGCCTGTTGCGTCAACTTGGCAAAGGTGCATTTGGCCGCGTCTTCCTGGCCATTGAGGAGCCGACGACAAAGCACGTCGTGGTCAAGATTTCCAAGCAAAAATGCGATGAGGCCAAGGTCCTCGGCCGCCTTGGCCACCGCAACGTGGTTTCCGTGTTGTCGGCGCCGCATGACGTTGCGAGCGGCCTGTACCTCATCGTCATGCCCTATCTGGGCAGTGCCACGTTGGAGGATCTGCTCGAAGTCGCTTACCCGCTCCGCAAGAGTGGAGTGTTGCGTGCCCGCCGGGCCGACTTGATTTTGACGGCGGCGCGGCGCAACCTGCGTTCTGACGATCCGGCGCCGACAGATCAGAAAGCTGATCCATTCCTCACGCGTGCGGGCTTCGTCGATGGCATCGTCTGGCTCGGCATCCGCATTGCCGACGCCTTGGCCGCTGTGCATCAATGCGGATTCGTCCATCACGACTTGAAGCCATCGAACGTGCTGCTCGGCGCAGATGGGCAACCGCGGGTGCTGGACTTCAATCTGGCGTCCGATGTCCGCAACCTGAAGTCACGCTTGGGCGGCACCTTGCCCTACATGCCGCCCGAGCACCTGCAAGCCGTTCGTCAGCCGAACACTCCAAGCGAAATGGACTCGCGCGGCGACGTCTACTCGCTCGGCGTGATCCTTTACGAATTGCTGTGCGGAACGCACCCGTTCGGCCGATTCCCCAAAGCGCGTTCGGTCCGCACTGCGGCCAACGATATGTTGGAACGGCAGAAGCAGGGCGTGCGGCCGATTCGCGAACGCAATCCGGAAATCCCACACCGGTTGGCACGGTTCGTCGAACGGTGTCTGGCATTCGCTCCGGCCGATCGACCGCCGACGGCCGCCGCGGTGGCTGCCGAATTGCGTCAGTGCTATTCGATCAAAAAGCGGGCGCTGCAGTTCTTCGGCAGCCGGCCCCGTCGCGTGGCCGTCACTGCCGCGACCGTCGGCTTGGTGAGCGCTGTCACCTGGCTCGCGTCCGCGCAAGCGCGGCCACTGCCGCCGGATCATCGCCTGATTGGCCTGACCGCGGCTGCGGACGGCAAGTACGAGGTCGCGATTCCCGAGCTGTTGCAAGCGACCCAGGACAACCCGCGCGACGCCGAGGCGTTCTTGAATCTCGGCCGGGCACGCCTGGCTCAGAAGGAACTGCTCGCGGCCCGGCCCAATCTGGAGCAAGCGGCGGCGCTGCGTCACGGTCATGGCCAATCGGAAGCGACGCTCGCGTGGTGCTTTGCCATGCTCGGCGAAAGCGCGCCGGCCATTGAACATTGTCATCGAGCCGAGGACGCCGGCTACGCGCCAGCGGCGCTCTACGCGGTTGAGGCCTATGCCCACATACAAGTGCGCGACGATCAACGAGCCGCCGCCGCGATTGCGAAGGCTCTGGTGATCGATCCGAATAATCGCGCCGCGCTTGTCTCGCGAGCAAATCTGGCGCTGATCGTCGCGATGGAAAACGTCGCGGTGCCACCGATGCAAGCCTTCAACGACGTCGAACGTGCTCTTCAGGTCGGTCCAGCCGACGGCTATCTCGAATTGTGGGCCGCGCAGTTCTATACCTGGGCCGCGCACAAGCCGCCGCAAGCGAAGGGCGACTGGTATCCGGATCAGGATGCCGCCAAGACACGCTGCCTGACGCTGCTCCGCCAAGCCGTCAAGCACGGCATCTCCGAGATCAATTGGAGACAGGATTCGACGTTTACGTTCCTGTTCGGCGACCCGACCAAGTACAGCCGCGATTGGGTGAAACCAACGGTCGAAGCGGACATGGCCGGGTACTGGCGCGTCGGCAATCCGCTCGTCGAGTTCGGCGACAGGGCGCGGTAGGGTTCGCCCAAATTGCGTTTCGTTCACATATACACACCCCTGAAACGCATTTCGGTCTGTCGATTGTCTGATCGTTATATTAAATTGCAAGGGATGATGGGATAAGACGTTGCGCGGAATCCATATTGCCTTGTTCGAATCGGCGCCGCACCGGATCTAACCGAGAATGCGTTTCCGAGAAACGCATTCTCGGTTAGATCCCCAACCTCTTGCGGCTGAATTCCAACGACTTGCGCACGTTGTTGTCTTCCGCCATGAGTTGATCCGCTTCCTTCAACTTGCTGATGCGCGGCAGCGGCGGCACGGCTTCATGGACCTTCACGAACGAAAGCGTCCGGGCCAGATCGAGCGCGAGGACCTTATCCATCGTCGCCCAGTAGCCGTCCGACAAACAGGGAATGCGCAACGGGTCGCGCGTGATCATCTCCAGGCTGAAGCGCAACGCCGGCCGTGCATTGTTGAGCGTTGCCACGATTGCCTTCAAGTCGAGGAGGCCTTCGCCCAGCGGCACTTCCGCGAGCAAGAAACCGTCGGACGATTCTTCGACGCCCATGTCCTTGAGATGGCACGCCTTCGCCCACGGTGCGAGCGCCGTCGCCGTCTCCGTGGGTCGTTCGAGCAAGGCGATGCTGTTGCCAGTGTCCACGCACACGCCGATGCGTTGGGACGAAATCGCTTTCATCAGGTCGATCAGTTCATCGGTGCGAAAATCCTTGTGGTTCTCGACCGCGAGCGCCACTTTCTGACGGGTCATCACCGGCTCTGCAAGCCGAAGCGACGCCAGCGACTGGGTCGTGAATGCGGCGAATTCTTTAGCGCTATGAAACGTCTCGTAACGTCGGCCCGGCGACATGACGGTGCGAACGACCGTCGCGCCGCATTCGCGCGACGTCGCGATCTCCTTCTCGAAGCGTTCGACGTCAGCCGCATCCTTCGGCGCGCGTGTTGAGCCCTCGACGTACGTGCCGTGCTTCTCGGTCGCGGCCCGGACTTCGCGGGCCTTCTCGACCGACAATGCACCGAGCGGAAGCTGCACGCCAGCCGCGCCGCGTTCTCGACAGAATTCAAGGAACGTGAGCGGATCGGCGAAATCCTTTTGCGTGCGTGGGCGAATGGGATAAGAGTGGATCACGATCCCCAGCGGGGACTTCTTCGGCTCGTCGCCGCGACCCAGGCCGGCGAACAGTGTCGCGGCGGATGCGGCCAGGAATTCGCGGCGCGTGCTCATCGGTCGGTGACTCCCAGAGCGATCAGTTCCTTGTCCCAGGGGCTGCGGTACGGACGGATGAGGTGCTTGGCCGCCTCGGCGTCGTCTGGAATCGTCTGCATTTTGGCATCCCAGCGGAGCGACCGGCCGAGCCGAAGCGACAGGTTGGCAAGGTGGCATGCGGTGGCAACGCGATGGCCGCTGGCTACGTCGGATACCGGTGTCTTGCGCGAACGGATGCATGAAAGGAAGTCGCGAGCGTGGGCGCGATACTGAGCGGTAGAATCGCCCGTTTTGTCGACGAGCGCCGCGGTTCGTGGGGGTCGCGAGGCCGCAAGCGGCGTGGGACGCGGACCGCCGACGGGGTGGCCGTCTTTCACGCCGGGGACCTGATTCTCGGGTGGATTGTCGGCGTCGGGTGTGATGGCGAAGCCGTAGCGCGAAATGCCGAGCGTCCCCTTGGTGCCCAGGAATTCGAGGTTGAACTCCGGCTTCGGGCCGGCGGCGCACTCGCGCATCGTGAACGTGGCGGTAAAGCCGTCACAGGCGAAGAGCGCATCTTGCGTGTCGGGCGTCTCGCCGTTGTCGGTCAACGCGAAACGGCCGCCCACGGAGCTGACCGACTTCAACGAATCGAGACCGAGAATCCAATCGACGATGTCGAGGTGATGCGCCCCGAGGTTAGTCATCTGCCCGCCGGCGTAGTCCCAGAACCAGCGGAAATGGTACAGACTTCGATTCGGGTTAAACTTCCGCGTCGGCGCCGGGCCGAGCCACCGGTCGTAGTCGAGATCGACAGGGGGATCACCATCGGCCGGAGTGCCGAAGCCCGGCGTCACATTGCGCGTGTTCGTCATGCGCACGGCGACCACCTTGCCAATATGCCCGCCGCGGATCAGCTCGCGGGCCTTCGCATAATGCTCGCCGGAGCGCTGCTGTGTGCCAACCTGGACGACGCGTTTGTGTTTCGCCCCCGCGTCGATGAGCCATTGACCCTCGCGGACGAACAGCGTCATCGGCTTTTCGAGATACACATCCTTCCCGGCCGCACCGGCCGACAATGCGATGAGCGTATGCCAGTGGTCCGGCGTCGCGATCACGACGGCGTCGACGTTCTTGTCTTCGAGCAACTTGCGGAAGTCAGCATATCCAGCGGGTTCGCCGCCCATGGCCTTCTTGCCCTCCGCCAGCCGGCCGCGATGGACCTCAGCGATTGCCGCCATCGCCACGTCATCGAACTGCCGAAACGTCGCGACGTGGCCTTTGCCCATGAGGCCGTAACCAATGAAGCCGAGGCCGATGCGGTCGTTGGCGCCGAGGACACGCGAATAACTCGCGGCGGTGAGAGCGGCAGCGCCGAGGAATGTGCGACGGTCGGCAGGCATGGCGGGTCCTCCGATGGATTTGTATCCGAATTTCGTGCTATTTACATTTTCGAGACATGATGCCGACTCTCATGCGATTAGGTTGTTAGTCCCCTTCGGGAGCGTCGCATGGCGGCCAACCATCCCTCTGCCGCTGAACTGCAAGCCTTTGCGCTCGGCACTCTGGGCGATGACTCGTTCACTGCGGTCGAAGAGCATTTGTCGGATTGTGCTGTCTGCCAGGAAGCCGCGGCGGCGACGCCGGACGACACGCTGGTCACCTTGTTGCGGACGGCCGAGACGTCGCTGGATGGGCCGGTCACGCCGGGGACCGGGTTTGCCGAGACGATTGGACTGTCGCAGGTCGATTCAAATCGCGGCGGCGAGCGCCGGCCGGCCGAGCTGGACAATCATCCGCGCTACCGCATCGTCCGCGCGCTGGGTCAGGGCGGCATGGGGTACGTCTGGCTCGCCGAGCATACGGTGATGGGCCGGCCGGTGGCGCTCAAGTTGGTTCGTCCGGAGTTTCTGGATCGGCCGCAAGCCGTCGAGCGTTTTCGCCGGGAAGTGCGCGCCGCCGCCAAATTGAACCATCCAAACATTGTCGCGGCCCACGACGCGGAACAGGCCGGCGGCACGCATTTCCTCGTCATGGAGTTCATCGACGGCCAGACGCTTGCCGAGTTGATCGACGCCGGACCGATCGCGATCGAAGACGCGTGCCGATGGGCCATCGACGCAGCCAACGGCCTGGAGCATGCACGCAAGACCGGCCTCATTCATCGCGACGTCAAGCCGCACAACTTGATCCGCGAGCGTGCGACGGGCCGGGTCAAGGTGCTCGACTTTGGCCTGGCCGGCGTGACCGTCGGCGAATCGAGCGGCTTGACCGGCGGCAACGTTGTGATCGGCACGCCGGACTACATCGCTCCCGAGCAAGCGGAAGATGCACGTACCGCCGACACGCGGTCCGACGTTTATTCGCTCGGCTGCACGCTCTATCACTTGCTCGCTGGCCGGCCGCCGTTCGAGGGCGACACCGTACTGCGTAAGCTCGATGCGCACCGCACCCGCGAACCGCAATCGCTGACGGCGATTAGGCAGGACATGACACCGGCGCTCGCCAATCTGGTGGCGCAGATGTTGGCGAAGGATCCCGCGCAGCGGCCGCAGACACCGGGTGAAGTGGCCGCTGCGCTGGAGGCGATCCTGGCCGGTGGCGGCAGTGAACCGCCGACGCCCGCGCCGCGGCCACGCGGTGACGGTGGCCGCTGGCGACGCTTCCGCAAAATGGCACTCTGGGCGCTTGGCATAGCGGCCGTTGTTTTCGTGCTTTGGCTCGGCGCGGCCATCACGCTGGAGCTGACCGATAGCGGTACGCTGATCATCGAAACCGACGCCGCCGACGTGAAAGTCGTCGTCCGGAAAGATGGCAAGGTGGTCGACGTCATCGACCCGCAGGTGACCAAGGCGGTTACCCTGCACCATGGCACTTACCTATTGGAGTATCGGGGACCGGCAGGATACCGCGTGAACCCGCGGCAAATTGAGATCCGTCGTGGCGACAAGATCATCGCACTGATCGACAAGATTCCGGCGGCCAAGACGACCGTGACGCAGCCTGGCAACGGGACGGCCAACCCGATGACCGAGAAGCCCGGATTGATCCGCAAATTCGGCCGGTACAAGGGCAATGTCGTTCAAATCGCGTTGGCGGACGGCAATCACGTGGTAGTCACCGATCAGGGCCTGTCGCTCTGGTCGCTGACCGGCACCGAACCGGACTGGGGAACCGATGAGCCGGCCGGATCAATTCCAACGATGTCGGCGGACGGGACGACCCTGGTCGCCTGGGGCCAGGACGGTCATGCCCGCATTTTTGACCCGAAGACGGGGCAAAAGGTCCGCGAGTTTGCCATCCCGCCGGAACCGGTTGCATTTGCGGTAATCACCAAAGACGGCACGCGCGCGTTCGTCAGCCAGCGTGGCGACGAGAAAGAGATCAAACCGGCGATCCGGGCATGGGACGTGGTCAATGGCAAGGAACTCTTTCGCCTGGACGGGCACGCGGCCGATACCTATGGGCTGGCGCTCGCGCCGGACAACGCGCAGATCGCGACCGCGAGTTACGACAAGTCGGTGCGGCTCTGGGACGCGCGCAATGGCAAGCCGGTTTTTCAGTTCGAAGGGCACGAGGGGGCGGTTTCATCGGTTGCCTACTCGGCCGATGGCAAGTTGCTCGTCACTGGCGGCGGCCAGGATCAAAAGATCCGGGTTTGGAACATCGAAGAGGGGCGGTGCGCTTCGCTGCTCGCGGGACACACCGAATGGATCACGGATGTCGCGTTTACCCCAGACGCGACGCGCGTCGTCTCCGTCAGCGGTTACGAAGGCAAGGGCGACGGCATTCGCGTTTGGGACTGGCGGACCGGCGAGGAGTTGCACCACTTCACCGAAGTCCGCGGGGCGATCGGGTCAGTCGCGATCACGCCGGATGGCAAGCAAGCGATCACCGGCGAGCATGGCGGCGACATCCGCGTCTGGCGCTTGCCACCGCCACCGGTCCCGCGGACCGAGACGGTCGGCCCAGTGCGACGCTTCGGCCGGTTCGTGGGCGGCGTCGAGATTGTTGCTCTCAACAAAGACGGCAAGGTCGTCTATTCCAAAGATCGCGGACTGACGAAGTGGGACTTGGAAAAGGATAAAGCGCTGTGGGTCCACGAGTGGGTCAACGTTGGGCTCGCGTGCATGGCCGCAAGTGACAAACACGTTCTGGCCGGAATGGACGATGGGTCCGTGCGCGTCCTCGACGCCAATCTCGAAAAGACTCTCGGCCAATTCTCCCAACACAAGGAGCCGATCCTGTGCGTCGGCCTCAGCCCGAACGGCAAGCACGCCGCATCGAGCAGTGGTAACAAGGGGCCAGGTCGATCGGTGCGCGTCTGGGAGGTCGAGACAGTTAAGGAACTGTTTCAACTCAAGGGCCACGATAGCGATGTTTGGACGATCGCCTTCTCGCCGTTGGGCGATCGGATTGCCACGGCGAGCGACGACGGCACCGTGCGCATCTGGGACGCAACGACGGGCGCCGAATTGACGATGTTGAAGGGCAAGGGCATGCAATCGACGGTCGCGTGGTCGGCCGACGGCAAGTACGTGGCCGCCGGCGGGCAGGACCTGACGGTTCGCGTCTGGGAGGTCGCATCGAAGAAGTTGGTTCATGTTCTCGAAGGGCACAACTTCTGGGTAGCGAATGTGGCGTTCACTCCAGACGGCACGCGGTTGTTGTCGATAGGGGCCAACTGGAATCAAGACGCGGGCGAAGGCATCCGTGTCTGGGACATGGCGACGGGCAAGCGGCTGTACGAGGGGATTCCGGGGAATCGTGCCATCGGACTGGCGGCATGCCCGGATGGGCGTTACGCTGTCACCGGGGGGATGGACGGCGCGATCCGCGTTTGGCGATTACCTGACGCACCCAAGAAATAGTCCGCGAACCTCGGAGTCATGTGTCGCATGGAGACGTCCGCCTCCCTGCTCGACCGGCTGCACGCCACGCCCACCGAAGCGGACTGGCGGCGACTGCACGACCTCTATCGACCGTTGCTGGAAGGCTGGTGTCTGCGCGCCGGTTTGTCGCGGGCGGACGCGGACGATCTCACTCAAGACGTGCTGGTCGCGGTCGTTCGCCAGGTCGGCATGCTCGATCGCCCCGGCGCCGGCTCGTTCCGCGGCTGGCTGCGCACGGTTCTGAGCCGACGGATCATCGATCATCTGCGCCGGCAAGCCGTGCGGCCGGTAGCGGCCAGTGGCATGAATTTGGAAGACCTGGCTGGACCGGATAGCGACCTGAGCCGCCGATGGGATCGCGAACACGACGTGCACGTCGCCCGCCAGGCGATGCGAGTGGTCGAAGTTGATTTCGCGCCCCCGACTTGGCGCGCGTTTCGTCGACAAGTCATTGATGGAGCGCCGGCGGCCGAAGTTGCTGCCGAGGTCGGCATCACGCTTAACGCGGCAATACTCGCGAAGAGCCGCGTATTGAAACGGCTGCGGCAGGAGGTCGCGGGGCTGATCGGATAACACATCATCGTATTCGGAGCATCGCCATGACGACGTTGATGGTTGCGATCCTGATGGTCGGCGCCGATCCCAAAGAGCCACCGGCGCGGCCACCTTTGACCGGCGACTTCCTTCGCGAGATTACCAAGCAAAAGGACATGCTCACGATCGCCGACCTAGTCGCCAAGCTCGGCCCGCCCGATCGCTATGAACATGCCGATCTCATCAAGGACGTCAAGGTCATTGCCGACGTCCAGCTCATTTGGGAGGACGATGCCGTCATCGAAATGCGCTACAAGGATCAGAAGCTGACCGCGCTGACGGCCCGCTATTCCGGCCGGCCCGCGAGCAATCGGGGGCCTGCTGTTGTCCTCCAGCTCAAGCCCAGCGCCGTCATGGCCGACGTGAGCAAGCTGCTTGGCAACCTCGGTCTTCGAGAGGAAAGCCCCGATGGGCCGGTCTACAAGATGAACCGCAAGGGCCAGTTTGAAGCCTCGATCACGGACGGCAAGTTCGCCGGCTATACGATCGCCGGCGGTTTCCATGATCCGAAGAAACTCGATGCGTTACCTGCCTGGGTCGCCCGGCCGGCGCTGACGCGCGAACTGGGCGATCGGCTCGCCAAGGAGGTCAAGGACGGCAAATTGACACGCGACGACCTTCTGAAAAAGCTCGGTACGCCGAACTTAATCGCCTGGCCGCACGACGGCTCGCATGGGCCGAAGGGATCGGTCCAGATCGCGTGGAATGAAGTCACTCGGATCGAGACCGTCTTCGACAAGGGCATGTCGGTCTATCTGTCGGGCCAGTTCGCCGCGCAATTGCCGATCGAAGGGATCACGCCCGAGGCCTTCATGAAACTGAATCACAAGACCGACGGCCTGCGGGAAAAGGTCTTCACGGATGCACTCGGCAAACCGGCGGAAGAAGCGAAAGACAAGGAAGGCCGCAAGGTCTTGCGCTGGGGCAGCCAGCGGTCAATTGAGGCGTACTTGGATGCGGACGACAAGCCGACGGCGGTGCGGTTTGATGGGAAATAACAAGGCGAGCGTCGAGGCGTAAGCCACCGCTCTAAACATCCTTAGCTTTCTTATTGTCGACGAGGACACGGTGGATGGAGAAATGGCCGGCGCTGCCGCGTTTGTGTTTGGTGGGCTTGAGATAGCGATTCTTGGGCGGGCTCTT
This sequence comes from Gemmataceae bacterium, assembly GCA_036266155.1. Lineage (GTDB taxonomy): Bacteria > Planctomycetota > Planctomycetia > Gemmatales > Gemmataceae > SIAJ01. The sequence goes on from DATANR010000088.1 coordinate 16,894, forward strand.
GATCCAGCGCTCGGTCCAGGCTTGCGACAGGCGCTCGACGAGATAAGCACGCAGGTCGGTGATCGACGCCGCCCGCGCGCGCAGGCCAGCGAGCAGGTCGTCGGGCGGCACGAGGAAATGCAAGGTGATCAGTTCACGCTGCAGATCGTACAGGAGATTGAAGGTGGAGAGCGTCGCCGGCGGGCGCTTTTGCGTGTCGGCGACCAGGCCGCGCACGACTTGCAGCAGGTTGTACAGCAGCATGCACAACGATGCCTGGAAGATGATCGCCTGCGGACTGCTGCCAATGAGATGGTGGAGATGAAAGACCTCGGCGACCTGTTGAAACACTGGCTCCGTTTACCAGCCATAATGCCTCCAAAGATAAAGCCTATATCAGGCGTTCAACGCGTGACGTTGCCGCGCTGAACGCCTGAGTGAATCGCCTCGAGGTTACTTATCGTCGCGTGGCTTGGGTGTGGTCAAGTCCGGCGAC
>DATANR010000089.1:0-10613 GCA_036266155.1 Gemmataceae bacterium
CCGTCCAATGTCGCTCGTTCTTCATCGGTGAGCCGGACGATGTATTTCTTCTGCATGACAGCACCCCTCCTTGGTTGCTGCCATTTTGGTCAACTCCTCCCACACACGCTACCCTAACTTCAGCGTGTGATAGAGCACTAGTTCCCGCTACCGTCTTCGCCCAGCCAGTGCCGCAGCCCGCGCGTCAGACGTCCGCGGCCGTGCAGTACAACACCGTCCTCATTATCGCCACCGCGGATGGCGTGGCCGCCTACTCCTTCACCGACCGCGTCGACAAAGGGACCGAATACAAGTTTCGCTTCCGACCCTCGGACGGCGGCAAGGAGCAGACGGGTGCCGGCAAAGTGTTCGAGCGCTACAAGGCTATCCAGGGTGCTAATGCGAACGACGTGACTTATGTCTATGACGGCGGCGACCTCGACCTGAAAGCCGGACCGATCGAGATCCGCTGGTCGCGCGGCGGCGTCGACAGCGGATGGATTTACTTCGATCCCGACAAGGTGCAGACGCACACCGCCAAGGCCGCGTTGTTCGACACGCTCGATCTCAAGCAATTTGCCAAATAGATTCGTGACTTCCGTTGGATGCGACCGCTCCGCGGCTGAACAAGAGTTGTCGTGTCGAATGAGAAGTGTCGTAATCTCCGCACTATTCGGGAGTCTCTCCATGATGGCTCGTTTGCTTTCCGTCAGCATTGTCGCTATCGCGATCGGACCGGCGCTGGGAGACGAGCCAACGGCAAGGGAGGTCGCGTTTCACGGTTACACGAAGGCCATCGAACTCAAGCTCGGCAACACACGGGCAGTGCTCTGTCCGCAGGTCGGCGGCCGCGTACTCGAATTCTCGGTGAATGGCGTCGATGCGATGTATTTCGAAGAAGCCGAGAAGAAATGGCGCCCCGGCAAGCCTGCGTTCAGCAGTGCCGGTCGATTTGATTATGGGCCCGAGTTGACCGTGATCCCCCATCCCAAAGCCTGGTCCGGTGAATGGACGGCCGAGATTACCAAAACCAATTCCGTGAAGTTAACGGGCCCGCCAGAGGACGCCGGCATTCAACTGGTGCGCGAGTTCCGTCTCGTCCCGCACGATACCTTCGTCGGCTTGTCCTGCATGCAAACGATGATCAACGTCGCCAAGGAAACGCGCGAAGTTTGTCACTGGGGACGCTCGTTCTCGCCCGGCGGCGGCATCTGCGTAATTCCGCTCGGCGACCGACCGAGCCGGTTTCCAAGCAAGTTCGCGATGTACGAAGACAGCGCCATCATCAATGTAAAGGCAACCGATCCGCAGATCCGCGAGCGCGACGGCTTCCTTGAAATCCTGGCGCCGCCGCGCAAGCCGAAGCTCGGCTTCGAAACGTTTTCCGGCTGGCTGGCCTACGCGCTGCCAAACAACACCTTGTTCGTCAAACGATTTCCCACGTTCCCCGACCGTGTTTACAACGAAGCGGCCGGCCTGACGCTCTCAGTCTGGTATCCGACCGGCCCGCGTATTGAACTCGAACCGATCGGTCCCCGCGAGCGATTGAAGCCTGGCGAGTCGGCATCCTTCACCGAGGATTGGTGGCTGCTCAGCCATCCATTTCCCAAGGACGGGCAGCAGCTCGATCTGAAAGCGCTCGCGGCCCAGGTTGCCAAAGAGACGATGTTGACGAAGTAGAGTGCCGTCGCACCGAACGGGACCGATCTGGATAGGTGACCGCTCCCGGAAAGCGGCAGGGAGAGCTTCCTCCCTCGACAACCGGCCTTCTCCCGGGGTACATTGACACCTTCCCCGTGGCCGATCGTTCATGGACACGCCCTTCGACACCGTCGTGCTCAACGCCCTGCTCGCCCGTGCCCAGGCTGGCGACTCGGCTGCGCGCGACGATCTTCTTCGCCGTTGCTCGCGGCGGCTCGAACTGCTCACGCGCAAGATGCTCCGCGACTTCCCGGCCGTGCGCCGGTGGGAAGAAACCGGCGACGTCTTTCAGAACGCGGCCGTGCGCCTGGTGCGGGCGTTGAATGCGGTCACGCCGACGAGCACGCGCGAGTTCTTCGGTCTGGCCGCCGAGCAGATTCGGCGGGAGCTGGTCGATCTCGCACGTCATTACCGCGGACCAGAGGGACTGGACCGCAACCTCGCCAATGCGCCGACACCCGACCTGTCCAGTCAGGCCGCGTTTGATCCACCGGCCCGGACCGTCGACGATCTCGATCGCTGGACGACGTTTCACGAGGCCGTTCATCGGCTGCCGTCTGAGGAGCGTGAAGTCTTTATGCTCACCTTCTATCACGGATGGAAACAGGCCGACATTGCCGCGCTGTTCCAGGTCGACGAACGCACGATTCGCCGCCGCTGGCAAGCGGCCTCAGTCCGTCTCGGCGAACAGCTCGGCGGCCGGCTGCCGGGATCGTGAGCCCGATGTCCACAACCAGCCAGCTCGATTCGCTCGTGTCCGCGTGGCAAACCGCGCGCGACGCCGGCCGCGAACCGTCGCCGGCTGAGTTGTGCCGCGATTGCCCCGACCTCGCGCCGAAGCTGGCCGAGCGCATCGCCCTCCTTCGGCAAATGAGCGGGCTGGCGAAGGACGACGAGACGGTCAGCAACCCCGTGCCCGCGACCCGGCCCGCGATGCCGATGCCGACGCGGATCGGCAAATACCACATTCTGATGCAACTCGGCCAGGGCGGGATGGGGGCCGTGTACTGGGCCGAAGATGATCTGCTGCGCCGGCCGACGGCGATCAAGGTGTTGCGGCCCGACATTGCCGCGCGTCCCGGCGCCGTGAAGCGCTTCCTTCAGGAAGCCCGCGCGGCCGCGACGGTCGAGCACGAAGCGATCGTGCCCATCTGGCATGCCGACGAGGACAACGGCATCCCGTACCTCGCGATGCCGAAGTTGCGCGGCGCATCGCTGGCCGACCGCTTGGCACGCGGACGCTTGTCAACGGACGACGTCGTACGTGTTGCGCAGGACGTGGCGGCCGGTCTCGCCGCGGCCCACGCGGCGGGGCTCGTTCACCGCGACATCAAGCCGGGAAACATCTGGCTTGAACAGAAAGATGGCTCGACGACTTTCCAGCAAGCGCGCATTCTCGATTTCGGTTTGGCCCGTTTCGAGGACGAAGAGGCGTCGCGCCTGACCGGGACCGGCGACGTGCTGGGGACGCCCGCGTACATGGCGCCCGAGCAAGCGCGCGGCGAGGAGGTGGACGCACGGGCCGATCTCTTTAGCCTCGGCTGTGTGCTCTACCACGCCGCGACGGGCAATGCTCCGTTCCGCGGCACGACCGTGGTCGGCACTTTGCTCGCCGTCGCCCAGGACGAGGCGCCCGATCTGCGAACGCTGGCGCCGGAACTCCCGGTCCGCTTGAGCAACCTCATCGTGCGGCTCATGGAGAAGGAGCGCGATCAACGACCCGCGAGCGCCGCGGAGATCACGCGTGTTCTCGCAACGCTCGACGAGCCGGACTCGACAACGCTTACCATAGCCGAGTGGGCGATGCCGAAGCATTCCACGCCGCCGCCGGTGCCGGATCCCAAGCGACGATCGCGCTCCGGTCTTTTCATCAGCATCGTCGCTGCGGCGCTGGTCTTGCTTGTGGGAATCGGCACAGGGATCTACGCGCTATCTCGGCCCAAGCAGTCCGACCCGGTCAGCCTGAACAATCCCGCTGGCCCCATCGAGCCGGGTGTTCCAACTCCAACACCAGCCGCGTCCACGGACTATTCGGATCTCGATCGCACGAAGATTCCGGAAGAAGAGTTGCATCCGCGCTGGCAGCCAGCGCAGCTCGTGGCGGTCGTCGGCGGACACGCGGGGCTGATCGGCCCCGTGGGCGATCAGACGCATGTCGCCATCAGTCCGGATGGCAAATGGATCGCCTGGTCGTCGCCGACGGGCACGCGCATCTGGGACGCGGAGAAGCTCCAGTTACGCTATCGACATCCGCCCTCGCCGCCCGCGCTGGCGGCCTTCGCGCCCGACTCATTGCAAATCGTCGCTCCGTATTTCATGGTGTCGAAGTCGTCCGTCGGCGGGCAGCTTATCCATCTCAACGAAGAAATCCCTCGGCCCTGGCGCGGCATCGGCCTGCGCGAAGGGCCCGCGTTGACCGCGATCACTTTTTCGCGCGATGCCCGAACCATCGTGACGGGCACGGCGACCGGCGAAATCCGAGTGTGGGATGCCGGCGATCCCGCCATGTCCGCGCCCCGATTGATTCCGCAAGCGGCTCAGGCGGATGCGATTCATCCCGTCCGGCAACTCACCTTTGCAAATAACGACCGGAAGTTGATTGCCCTGTGCCACGACGACAAATCGAACAAGTCGGTCGCGCACGGTTGGTCGATCTCCGTGCCCGACCCGCCGGACAAAGCGTGGACGGCGACCAGTCTCTTTGAAATACCGGTCGCGCCCGAGGTGCGCCGCATCGGCGTTCACCCGAATGGCAACAAGCTCTTCATTCCGGCTCCCGGCAAGACCGAATCGCGGCTGGCTTGCTGGGACGTCGCGCGCAGTGGCACTCCCACGGAGCCGATGTTCTCCGAGCGCGTGCCGGCCAACTGCATTGAAGCCAATTACCTGACCTCGTTCGGCGCGACCGCCCAGATTGTTCGCTTGTGGCTCGGGTACGGCCATTCATCCGGACTCTGGACACTCAGCACGAGCAAGAAGAAGGACTTCAGCCTGGCGCATGTGGGCGACGCCCCGCTGGACACGCTGGCCATCACTCCGGAACAAGCCCGCCTGGTCGTTCTCGCGACCGACGGCCGCTTGACCGTTCAGAACGCCGCCGGCAAGGTGCTCGCGTTTGGCCCGCTTCCTGTCGCCGATCCGGATCATCCGCCGGTATTGGCCGGCAACCGCTTGTTCACGTTCGTGCCGACGCCTCAAGCGTGGGAAGTGCGCGGCGGGCAGTTTGTGCAGATTCCATTTCCAGGGGAATTGAAGACCGCACTCGGAGCGGTGAGCGGCTCGCCAGCCGTGTCGCGGTCGGGCAACGCGTTTGCCTGGCGCGTCGGCAACGATGTTCACGTTTACGAGATCGGTGCAGCGGGAATCCACAAAACTGCCTCGTTGACGACGACGAGCCCCGTCACCGCCTTCGCCTGGGGCGCTGACGACAAGTCGATCCGCACCCTTCATCGCGACGGTTCCGCGTGGGCATGGGATCTGTCGAAATCAGCTTCGGCCAAGTCGAAGGTTGGCACCCTGGCGCCGGCGATTCGCGATCGCGACCTGGCGTTGAATTCCGCCGGCCCGGACGTCTTCGTCGCGATGTCCGACCGCAAGCTCTATCGCTATAGCGTGACCGATGCCAAGGCTGGCCCAGTCGAAATCTGCAAGGATGCCGGGCCGCGTGTCTGGCCTTCGCCGTCCGGTGATCGGTTGCTCACGGATGAAGGAATGGGTCTCGGCTTGTGGAACGCCAAGACGGGACAGCGCATCGGCTCGACGCTTGGCATGCCGGTGCGTCCGGCGGCCGTGCAATGGGCCGCGGACGAGCATCATGTCCTGATCACGCTCGACGGAATGCTCTACGTCTTGCGCCTCGGCGATTGACTACGGCGCCAGCACCTTGAGCGGCGCCTCGAACGTGGTGGTCTTCTTGGCGATCGTATCCTCGACCGTGATCTTCAACTTGAAGTCGCCCGCCCGGTTCATCGTCGCCTGCCCGCCGAGCGTCGCCTGACGAGCTTCCGCCACCTTCGCGGGATCGCTGAGATCGGCCCGAGCCTCCTGCGGCTTCGCACCAATGTCCTTGCCGTCCGCGTCGAGCACTTGCACGCGCATGACCAGCGAGACCTTCTTTTGCAAGCGGTCGAAGCCGATCGCCTTGAACTGATAGTGAAGCGTGTCGCCCGCCAGGAGCGTCAGCCCCGCCGGCACCGTCCCCGCGGCATCGTGGGAAAATCGCAGCGCCACGATTTGAAGTGCTCCCAACTTGAGTGTGAGCTTGCGCTCGAAATTGGCGGTCTCACCTGAAGTCTTATCGCGAACTGAGACGGCCAGCTTGTATTCACCTGGAACGGCCGTCTCGGGAAACGTGACAAATCCAAAAGTCTGAATCGTGTCGCCGCCAAGCGACAAGTCGGCGCGTCGGCCACCGGGCTTGGGGTCGTACACCGCTTTGCCCTCCGAATTGGTCAAGCGCACACCGACTTCCAGATCGGCCCTGCCCTCCTTGTCCGGCTTGATGCCCGCGACTTGATAGCGGACGCCATACTCGTCGAGCGGATACACGTCGTCCGATGTTCGCGCCGGCCCGAGCGGACCGTACGACGGCTGAACGTTGCGAATTTCCAACTTCGCGAACGCGGACAATGGAAGGACAAGAACGAAGAAAATCGCAAGGCGCAGTATCATGGTGGTTCCTCTGGCAACGGCGGCGTCAGTCAACGCCACCACCGTCCCAATGGTATCCGGCCTTCGGGGCACTCGCCACTCAACTGACGGCATTGAGTTTGCACTCCATGACTGACGGTGTTGTGCCGTTCACCCAATGGAGAACCAACCATGCCTCGCGGAGACAAGTCGAGCTACACCGACAAGCAGAAACGTCAGGCCGAACACATTGAAGAAGGCTACGAGAAACGCGGCACGCCGAAGAAGGAAGCCGAACGTCGCGCCTGGGCCACCGTCAACAAGTCGACCGGCGGCGGCAAGAAGTCCGGCGGGGGCCGCGGCCATGCGGTGAGCAACGCGTCAGCCAAGAAGGGCGGCCGGCTCGGTGGACAGGCATCGGCCAATCGACCGGCGGCTGAGCGATCGCGCTCGGCCAAAAAGGCGGCGGCCACGCGCGCACGACGGGGCAGCTAACTCAGTTGGCCATGCCCATCGCCCATACAATTCGCCCGTATGCGAACAACTCTGCTAGCCCTTCTTCTCGCGCCGCTCGTTCACGCCGAGCCCGACAAGCGCTTTCCATTGTTCGAAGCGCTGACCGGCGACACGCCGCCGCGGCTTGTCACGTATACGCCGTCGCAGCTCGATCCGCGGCAGGAAGTGAATCAGCGCAAGCTTGCCAGCAGTTCCATCCGCGCCGACCTCGAGGCGCTGCGGCCTGCCTTCGATGGGCTGGTGCTTTATGGATACCACGAAGCCTGCACGCCACGAATTCTCGCGCTCGCCAAGGACCTCAAATACCGCGTGATCCTGCTGGCGATCTGGGACCCGAAATCCGCGGCCGAGGTCGACGGCGTCGCGGCGCTGGCGAAGTTGCACATCGACGACTTCACGATGGGCGTGCTCGTCGGCAACGAAGGGGTCACGTTCAAGCGCTATGAGACCGAGGACCTGACCATCGCCGCGGCACGCTTGCGCAAGCAACTGCCGAAGACGATCCCGATCGGCATGAGCGAGCCGCTGGTCGGCTACAAGAACGAGTTCATCCGCACCTTCGGCGACTTCCTCGCGCCGAACATTCACCCGGTGTTCGATCGGGCGGCGCTCAAGCCCGACGAGGCGGCCGGCTGGGCACGTGAAGAAGCGGCCAAGTTGGTGGCCCAGGCGAAGAAGCCGGTGATCCTCAAGGAGACCGGCTTCCCGCATGCCGGCAAACCGATGTACACGCCGGAAAGCCAGCGTGACTTCTGGGCCGCCTACCGCAAGCCCGGCGCGCTCGTTCGCACCGACGGCGACTGGGCCTTCCACGGCATCGCCTTCGAGGCGTTCGATTTACCGTGGAAAAGCGAGGAGTCCAAGCTCGGCATCGAGAAATCATGGGGCCTGCTGTCCCCCAAGCGCGAGCCTAATCCGGCATTCGACGTCTGGCGAGCGGAGCGGCGTTAGCCGCCCGATAATGTGATCGCCGCCCGATGCTGTCGTTATCGGGCGGCTGACGCCGCTCCGCTCGCCTCGGAAATGACAACCGCTTCGACTGGCGGTTTTTGTTTCTTCCGCAAGATCGTGTCCGACCAGCGGCGGCCAATGCCGATGAACGGCCGCTCGACCGTGATCGCCATCACGTAGGCAATGCCGACGGTGACTGTCACCGCGACCGCGTACGTCAGCCATTCGAACACCGGCCCACGACCATGTGAGACTGCCTTCTGCGCGGCACTCACGCCGAGGCCGTGGAACAGGTACATGCCGTAGGACATCTTTCCCAAAAACACCAGCGGCCGCGTGCGCAGGAGCCACTGCACCGGCCCATCGGACATGAGGATCGAGCCGATCAAGGCCGTTGTCGCGAGGCCGTGGAAGATCATCAACTCGCGGAGCGTGCCGCTGATTGGCTCGTAAGCAACTTGTGCCGCGACGAACGCCGCCAGGCAGACGAGCATCCCTGACGGCGAACCCAGCCAACGCAGGCGCTGATACCACCGCGAATCGTCAAGCAGAATCGCCAGCAAACAACCCCACAAGATGTGGCTGTACGGATAGAGCACCAACTCCAGCCGCCACTCATGGATGTCGGGGCTCAAGCGTCCGAGGCTTTGCGTCGAAGCGAACAGGATCAGCAAGACGATCGTGCCGCGCAGCCGCGTCAACGGCCGACAGGCCCAGAGGCCGAAGGCGAGCACCGGCCAAACGAGATAGTACTTCTCCTCGATCCCCAGCGACCACGAATGGCCGAACGGCGACGGATGCCCGGCGACAATTGTGTCGTAGGTGTACGGCAGCTCCTGCAAATACGTGAGGTAGTACGGCAATGCATGCGTAAACGCCGACAGCGTGTCGCGGCCCCAACTCGTGCCGAACAGCAAGCCGCAATAGACAAGCACGGCCAGGTAGTAGAGCGGAAAGATGCGCAGCGTCCGTCGGATGTAGAACGCCTTGTACGACAGATGCCCGATGGCCCGCTCTTCGCGAAGGGCCAGCGTCGTGATCAAGTAACCGCTAAGGACAAAGAAGACGTAGACGCCGAGCCCGCCCGAGAACCACGCCCAGCCGGCCTTCTCATTCAGATGGTCGCCGACGACGCCGACGATGCACAGGGCCCGCACGCCGTCAAGTTCGGGAACGTACTTGCGCGCCCGGTAGAGATGAAACTCGGCCTCGGCATCCGACAAGGTCGCCATCGTGCCGCCTCCTTGCACTCCGAGGGCGGTCGGTCCCTTTGAAAATAGTCGCGACATTGCGGCCCGACCATGCGAGCGGCGGCAATTGCGTTCCATCCAAAATGAGAGATGGCCAACCACATACCGGGGTTGACCATCTCTCACTCCGAATTCAGAGACTAACCGCTTATGGAGCAAAGAGATTCGTCAAGAATTCGACATTTCATTTCTAGCGCCAGAAGCTCGCAACTTGTCTCTGCGAACAGAATCATTCTGGCATTGGTTATTGTCTTGCTGAATTAGGCATGCCCGCCCGTCAGATCTTCACAAAGATCCGCTTTCGATACATCCAGAGCAGCACCAGCCAGTAGATCGCGATCACGATCGCGCCGCGGACGGCGTTGGCGTACATGGGGCCGAAGACCTCGTAGGTCTTGAAGCCCCACGTCTTCTCGGGCAGATTCAAGTGGATCTTGAGCGTGTCCTTCAGCCAGCCATTGGTCAGGTGGTAGGCGCAGTAGATGAAGATCGAGTTGGCGCCGATCACAACCAGCGGGAACGCCAGCACGCGCAGGAAGCTGCCGTTGTCAAAGAGGACGGTGAAGACGAGCACGAAGAGGAAGCAGATGCCGCCGCTGAAGAGCGTCCAGGCCGGCGTCCAGATCGGCTTGACGATCGGGCAGATGCCGGCCGCTTCGGCGCCGAGCCCGGCCGCGGTGAGCAGCACGCCCGCAAGGAACAGGCGGAGCCAGAGGGCCTGGCGCGACAGGCCTTCCTTCATCCAGTTGCCGGCGATCAGTCCGAGGATCATTGTGGCTAGCGTCGGGATGAAGCTGAGCGTCGCGTAGCCGCCGCCGTTGCCCAGGAAGAGTTGGTCCTTGTCGCGGCCGAACAGATTGAGGAACCAGCGATCGAACGCGGCCGCCGGGTTGGTGTTGATGTTCCAGTGGGCGAAGAAGCCGTCATAGTTCTTGTCCCAGTCCGGCTTGATGCCGACGGTGAAGGGATCGAAGTCCGCCGGCGGCAACGGCCAAAACGCGAACAGCGCCCAGTAGCCGACCAGCAGCACGCCGATCGCGGCCCATTGCCACGCCGGCCGCAGGAATCCAAGCAGGAACAGGAACGTGTAGCCGAGGCCGATCTGCGAGAGCGTGTCTTCAAAGGTAAAGTTCGTCTGCCCCGCGTGCGTCGAGCGCAGAAAGACGCCGAGGGCGATCAAGAGAAGCGACCGAAAGATCGAGTGGGCGAGCATCAGCCCGAAGCTCTGCCCCTTGGCTTGTCGGCTGGCGAGCGAGAACGGCAGCGCGACGCCGACCAGGAACGAGAACGACGGCTGAATCATGTCGTGGAGCGAACAGCCGCCCCACTTCACGTGGTTCGTGTGGAAGGCGATGGTCTCCCATAGGGTGCGGACCCAGTGGGGCTGGGCGGACATCACATCTTCGAAATGCTCGTGCTTGGGGATGTTGTAAAGGGCCATCCCGGCGGCCACCATGAGGAACATGACCAGCCCGCGATAGGCGTCGATCGACGTGATCCGCGGGAGCTTGGATAGCTCGGACATGGCCTTACTCCAAATTGGCGAGCGGAGCCGCGTCAGCGGCCCGATGATGCGAGCAGAGTTAT
>DATANR010000090.1:0-1810 GCA_036266155.1 Gemmataceae bacterium
CGAACGCGGCCGACGCATCTTGGGCGAAACGCTCCAAGCCTACCGCCGCTACCACGCCCAAGCGGCGTGATTACAACGACTTTCAGCAGTCGAAAACTTCTCCGCATCTTGCGGGGAAGTTCAGAAGAAAGACCCTATTCCACGGTCAAAGTGAACCGACGGAGCATCAGGTCGACCGCCAATTGCTCCAGCGCTTCCACAACATTCAAGTTCAACAGCGGTCGTTGAATTGTCGGCGGGATTTGCATGGCGGGTTGCGCCGGCAACTGCTGGGGCGGCGTCAGCCGGGGACTCGGTTTAGTTTTGCCCGTGATTGAGGGGACGGACGCCAATCCTGGCAGCGCACAGAGGCCGAGGACAATCAAAGATGCAACTCGCTTCATCAATTCGCTCCGGTCACGAGTTCAGCAAGTAAACCGACGACCGTCGGAAGCGTCAAGCCAAATCCCGGCTGTTTGCCTAATCGTTACAGGCTGCCCGTCCTCCGTAAGTTGCCCCGAAACATCGGCCACTCGCCCTTGCCCGGACCAATCTTTAGCGCGTAGGCGCGGCCAAAGTTCTCCTTGCGCGTCTTATCCGACGTGCCCTTGCCGCACACGAAGAAGACGCTGAGCGTTCCATCGCCCGCGAAGTCGGCGACCACGGGGCCGGAGTCGATCATCTCGTAGACGTGCCCCTTCACCGTCGCGTCGAACGACCAGAGTTCCTTGCTCGTGCGCCCGTCGATTGCGCGAAAACGCCGATCACTCGCGCCAAAAAGCAGGTCCGGCTTGCCGTCGCCATCCGCGTCGGCGATGGCGACACCTCGGGCGATGCTGCCATAGTCGTCCGTCTTCCACTTCTCCTTTCCGTCCACGCCGAAGACGTGAATCCGGCCACCAACGACAATGATCTCGGGCACACCATCCCCGTCGAGATCGGTGACGGCCGTCGGTGCGAACAGGTAGCCGCCCGGCTTCGCGGTCCACTCCGCTTTGCCCTTTGTGTCGAGCATCGCGACATCGCCGGCAATCGATGTGACGACCAGACGAACGCCCTTGTGATCGAACGCGGACACGCCGTGATACATGTCGCCGGCCAGCTGAAACTGCCACAGCTCGCTGCCATCCTTGCCGCTGAGCGCATGAACACATTTGTCGCCGCGCCAGGTGGTGACGATGACGTCGAGCCCTTTACCCTCGCCGAGTCGGACCAGCACCGGCTCCGATTGCACGTGTCCCGGAATCTTGACGTTCCACTTCTCCTTGCGCGTCGCCGGGTCGATGGCGACGACACGGCCATGTTTGTCGCCCAAAGACATGACGCCGACGACGATCTCAACCTTGCCATCGCCATCAACGTCACCGACGCTCGGCGGCGAATCGGTCGAGTTGGGGAGTTTCGTCTTCCAAACGACCTTGCCGGCATGATCGAGACAAAACAGCGCCCCCGTCGACGAGTCGGCCGCGAGCACTTCGAGCTTGCCATCGCCATCGAGATCAACCAAAGCGACCGACGCATCAAACGGGCCACCTTCGGACTTGAACTTCCAGAGCAGCTTGCCGTCCTTGGTCCGCACTGCATAGAGATGCTCGTCGTTGAAATAGGTGCCGAAGACAATGACTTTGTCGCCATTGCCCGCGAGATCGCCGATTGCGCCGCCGCCGTATGAGGCGCTATCGAGATCGAGCTTCCAGAGCACCTCGGGGGCCTTTTTGGGGTCGGCCAAGGTGAGGGTCGGGAGGATTGCCATGGTCGCGGCGGTGCGGAGGAAGTGGCGGCGGGAAGGCATGGTGGCTCCATTCCTATCAATCAGATCAGGCGAGCCGGG
>DATANR010000091.1:0-15345 GCA_036266155.1 Gemmataceae bacterium
CCGATAATGTCATTTGGAAAGACATCATCGGGCCGCTTACGCGGCTCCGCTCGCCATTTGCTAAACCGCCTTCCCGTTCAACTTGACACCCGTGACCGCCGAAACCTTGCCCCCCGCGGCGTAGATCGTGTTGAAGCCGAACGTGGCCGTTCCGCCGGCTGGGATGTTGGCGTTGAAGGTGTTCGGCTTGTTGTTGAACTTGTAGTGATACCCACCGCCCGCGTTCGCCGTGCTGCTGGCGAGCGTCGCGTTCCAGAACTCCGACGTGATTGTGAACGGCGCGTCGAATTCGACCGTCCACCCGTTGATCGGCGTGGCGCCGTTGTTGTGGATCGTTACGTTCATGGTGGCGCCAGGCCCATAGTCTTGCGCCGTCTCGGTAATCGAGGCCGTGAAGTTCTGGTCGTTGCTCCCGCCGCCATTGTTGTTGCCGCCGCCAAAGTCCGTCGTCCCGCCGGCACCGTTGTTGCCGACGACGATGCCATTGAGTTTCGTATTCACCATCGTCGGGTTGGCGCCCGCGGCGAAGGTCATGTTGAAGCCAAACGTCACGGTGCCGTTGACCTGGACGTTCGTATTAGACGACCCGGCGACGTTCTGGAAGACGTAGTGGAACATGCCATTGCCGATCGACGAATTGCTGACGAGCTGGGAGTTCCAATAGTCGGTCACGGTGAACGGGGCGTCGAATTCGACCTTCCAACCGTTCATGATCGACGTTCCGGTGTTCTTGACCGTGACGTCAGTGGTGGCACTCTGGGCCAACTGGTTGCGAAGCCCCTGGAGGACGAAGCCGGTGGTCGAGCCGCCCGTGTTGCCGCCGCCGTTGTTCCCACCGCCATTGTTGCCGCCGCCGTAGTCCGTCGTCCCGCCGGCGCCGTTGTTACCGACGACGATGCCGTCGAGCTTCGTGTTGACCATCGTTGGGTTGGCGCCCGCGGCGAACGTCATGTTGAAGCCGAACATCACGGTGCCGTTGACCGGGATGTTGGTGTTGAACGACCCGGCGACGTTTTGGAAGACGTAGTGGAACATGCCGTTCCCGATCGACGCGCTGCTGATGAGCTGGGAGTTCCAGAAATCCGTCACCGTGAACGGGGCATCGAATTCGACCGTCCAACCGTTCATGATCGACGTGCCGGTGTTCTTGACAGTGACGTCGGTCGTGGCACTCTGGGCTAACTGGTTGCGCAGCGTCTGGAGGACGAAGCCGGTGGTCGATCCGCCGGTGTTGCCACCGCCGTTGTTCCCACCGCCATTTCCATTGCCGAAGTTGTAGTTGTTCGTCCCGCCGGCCCCGTTGTTGCCCACGAGCACACCGTTCAGCTTCGTGTTGGCCATGGTCCCGTTGCCGCTGGCATCGAGGGACGTGTTGAAGCCGAACGTGATGTTGCCGCCGGCCGGGATGTTTACCTTGGCGGAACCGGGCAAGCTCTGGAACACGTAGTGGTAAACGCCGTTTGTCAAGGCGTTGCTGACAAGCTGCGAATCCCAGAAGCCGGTGACGATGAACGGGGCGTCGAATTCGACCGTCCATCCCTGCATGGTCGTGTTGCCGGTGTTCCGGACCGTCACGTCGTTGGTGGTACCGGAGTTCGACGAGTTGCGAACCAACTGAAGGACAAAGCCGGTAGTCGACCCGCCGGTATTGCCACCGCCATTGTTCCCACCGCCGTTATTGCCACCCCCGTTGTTGTTGCCGCCAATCGTGACCGCCGTGCCGTTCAGCTTCGCGTTCGTCAGCGTGGGAGTCGTGCCCTGGGGGAACGACGTGTTCAACCCGAACGTGACGGTGCCGCCAGCGACGATGTTGGTGTTCCAGAATCCCCCAATGTTCTGGAAGACGTAGTGGAACATGCCGTTGCCGATCGAGGCGTTGCTGACGAGCTGGGCGTTCCAGGAGTTAGTGATCGTGAACGGGGCGTCGAACTCGACCGACCAACCCTTCATGGTCGTTGTGCCGGTGTTTTTGATGCTGAGGTTGATGGTCGCGCCGTCGATCCACTGGCTGGGGATGGCCTCCGTCAACGTACCGGTGGTTGACCCGCCCGTGTTGCCGCCACCGCCACCGCCGCCACCACCGCCGAGGGCCGTGCCGTTGAGCCGCAAATTGGAAATCGCCGGACTGGTGCCGGTCGGGAACGCGGAGTTGAACCCGAACACCGCGTTCCCGTTCGGCTTGATCGTGGAGTTGAACAGGCCTGGCGTGTTCTGGAATACGTAGTGGAACCCGCCGCCCGGGATCGCCGAGCTGCTCATGAGCTGGGCGTTCCAGACCTCGGCCACGGTGAAGGCGGCATCGAACTCGACGGTCCAGCCCTTCATCGCCGTGGTGCCGGTGTTCTTGACGGTGATGTTGTTGGTCGCCCCGTCGCCCCAGGTTGAGATGATGGACTGTGCAAAGGTGCCGGTGGTCGACCCGCCGGTGTTGCCGCCGCCACCGCCGCCGCCCCCACCACCGTTGCCCGCGGAATTGCCGTTCAGGGTCACGTTCTGGATGGTGCGAGCGGTCCCCGCGTCAAGCATCGCGTTAAACCCGAACAGGCCGGTCAAGTGGGCCTTGATTGGTGCGTTGAACAGGCCGGGGATGTTCTGGAACACGTAATGGTTGCCCGCGTGGCTCACGAGCTGAGCGTTCCAGACGTCGGTGATCGTGAACGGGGCGTCGAACTCGACCGTCCACCCGAGCATGGTCGAGTTGCCGGTGTTCTGGATCGTGATGTCGTTGGTCGTGCCCGTATCCCAGGAGCTGCGGATCCGCTGGCCGACAGTGCCGGTCGTCGAGCCGCCGATGTTCCCGCCCGTGTCCGGCTGCTTGCCGTTCAACGTGAACGACGAAATATAGGTCGGCGTGCCCGGATCGAACGACGTGTTGAAGCCGAATGTGATGGAACCGCCGACAGGGATGACCGCGTTGTAGTAGCCCGGGATGTTCTTGAAGACGTAGTGCGTGCCGCTTTGGCTGAGGAACTGTGCGTTCCACCAATTGGTGATGTTGAACGGCGCATCGAACTCGACGCGCCAGCCGACCATGGGCGCCTTGCCGTCGTTCTTGATCGTGATGTTGATGCTGGCCCCGTCGCCCCAGTTCTTGGTGACGGTCTCATAGACCACGCCATTGCCGCGAATGGGGGCCTGCTGGCCGGCCGGCGGCCCAACGGGCACTGCCACGGCCGCGGCCTGCACGGTCGCCTTGGGAGTCACAGTCGGTGACGGGGTGACGGTCGCGGGTTGCTGCGTGACCGTCGTCAGCGTCCCCACGTTGCCCGCGGTCAACACCGCGGGCGCGAGACGGCTTTCGAGATCACGAACGGCCAAACGAACTTTGGAACGGCGAGAGCGGCTCATGAGGGACCCCGGCAGCGGTGGAACACGAGTCAAATACACAATCCGGCAGGTAATAGGGATTTTAAGCACAGGCAGACCCTGCCGCATAGGGCGGCTTTGCCGAATACATCAAGTTTTCGGTAGGGTTTGAGACGATTGTGAGGTTCGACAAGAGCCAGCGCTTGACAATGGCTGATTTATCAGACTGCCGAAGGGCCTGAGCGGGAAGCGAGGGGATGAAAATGCAGCGAGGCCCCCGGCAGCTGCCAAGAGCCCCAATGATGTCACTCTTATAGTCTGGCGAAAATAATATCGATTTAGGCCGGCACGAGTTCGGATTCAGCTTCACAATCATCCGGTTCGATGCTCTCTTGCCGGCTGTCTCGCTCTTCACGACAAGCCGTCAGCAATGCTTGCCGCAACTCCCAGTCCGTCTGTCCGCCACAATCCCAAGCCCGAATGACGTGCGACGTTGCGGGGTTCAGGCCGGCCACGTGCGTCAGCCACGCGATCCCGGCATCGAGCTGGTAGTCGGCCGTCTCCGGATGGTTCCAAGCGATATGCGTTGCCAGGCAGCCCATCGGCAACGCGCGCGTAAAAGCCCCATGAATCAGCAATGGGCTGCCACTCTCCAGCAGCGAAATGAGCCGATCAAGGCCCGCATCGGTCGTGTGCGGGAACCAATTGTCGCGCAACTCTTGCAAACACGGTGCGTCGATCATGGCCCGACTCCTCAAGGAGCGATGCGGAGGCACAACTACCGTCAATCGCATAACCGTATTGGTTTGCGAACTTCGGTAGTCAATCTGTCCACAGCCGGTAGGTGCGAACGCCGGCCGGTATTGAGTAAATGTCGCCCGGGTTGGATTGCTCCAGGCGGCGAGCCCCGCCATCGAACTGACGGTTGGGGGCCAAGGCGGATTGGTGTTGCGAGGACATCGTATTCGAACTCACTGATGCGTGTCAAGAGTGGGAGGTTCGCTTTTCCACAGATTAACGCAAGATACTATATTCAAATGAGTTACGAACGAAGTGGACGACCGTGAGCTATGGACGAACGTACAAGCAAATTGAGTGGTTTCGGATCCAGCGACTTGTCGAAATTGACGTTAATGAATTGATGAAAAGACAACGAGATTAGGATTGAGATTGAGATTAGGATTAAGACCGATCCGTCCACTCAGGACAGCGTGGATCCGTCCTAATCCTAATCTCTTCTGACCTCTGACTTCTGACCTCTGTGCCTTACCAGCCCAGCGGACGATTGCACCACACTCGGCTATTGATCACGCGGTGGAACAATCCGCCGTGCAGCAGGCCGTCGAACAGGCCGGGCTTGCCGCAAGGATCACAGACCGGTCCGCAAGCGGGCGTGCTGCAGTCCGGCTTGCACGTCGGCGCCGGGCACGCTTCCTGCGTGCAGACCACACGCGGCTTCTTCACGCACACCGTGTACTCCTTGCACACCGGCACGCGCTTGCACTCCGTCGTCGCGACGCACTCGGTTACCGTGTACGGCACGCGGCACGTCGTCGTGTACGGCACTTGCTTGCAAACCGTGTAGGGAACCTGCTTGCAGACCACTTCCTGCGTCGTCGTGCAGACCTTGGTCGGAACTTGCTTGACGCAGGTTTCCTGCACCATCTTGGTCGTGGTCACGGGGACCGTCTTCTCGATCGTCTCGGTCACCATGCGGGTCGTCTGGTAGGCAACACGCTTGGTCTCGGTCACCGGCACGTTCTTCGTCACCGTGTATGGCACCCGTTCAACCACGCGCTCCTGAACCATGCGGGTCGTCGTCACCGGCACGACGCGGGTGCAGACGCCGCCTTCGACGAACACGCGGCCCGGAGCTTCTTCGCCGTGGCCCGGCAGCGACGCCGCGTTCGGGCAACCACAAACGATTCCGTTCGGGCCGACCGGCGTGCCGCAGTTGCCGCCATCGCAGTAGCAACCCTTGACCACGCGGGTCAATGTGTACGGCACCGACTTCTTGATCACCTTCTGACACATGCGGTGCGTGACGCACGGGACTTGCTTGGCGACGGTCTCCTTGACCATCTTGGTGATCTGCATCGGCACTTGTTCAGTAACCGTGTACGGCACCTTCTTGCAGACCGTGACCGGGACCTTCGTGCAGATCGTCTTGCGCACCATCGTGGTGCACGGGACGGTTTCGCACACGGTCCGGTAGGTGCAGACCTGGCGGGTCTTGGTCTCGCACGGGCCGCGTTGCATACACATTTTCGTGCCGCACGGCTTCTGCACCATCTGGCAGGTGCATGGGTCGAAGCAGCACGTGTAGACCGGCACGCAGACGATCTGCAGCTTGCCGGGGCACGTGTAGGTTTCGCAATGAACTTCCGGGACCCGCCGGGTCACGGTCTTCATCGTGCAGACCGGCTCGCAGACCGTGTTCGTGCGCGTCTGCATGATGGTCTCGGTGCAATCGCGGTAGGCCGTCCGGCAGACAATCCGCGTCGACGTCACGCACACCGGCTTGCACACCGTCTCGCAGATTGTCCGGTAGTGCGTCTCGGTCACCGGCACGCAGATCGTCTCACAGACTTCCCGGCAACCAGTCTCGCACACCGTCTTGCAAACCTGGAATTGCTCGGTCTTGCAATGTGTCTCGGTCACCGGCTTGCAGACCGTGTGGACGCATTCCTTGTAGCACGTTTCGTTGACCTGCTTGCAGACCGTGTAGGTGCAGTCCTTGTAGCAAGTCTCCGTGACCGGCTTGCAGACCGTCTCGCACTTCTTCTGCATCACGGTCTCGGTGACCGGCTTGCAGACGGTGTATGTGACGTCCTTCATGACCGTCTGGACGCACGGCTTGCACACCGTTTCCTGAACGGTGCGATAGCACGTCTCGTGAACGGTCTTGTAGCAGGTTTTGCACTCGTCCCGGTAGCAGGTCTTGGTGACCGGCTTCATGACCGTCTCTTTAACGGTCTCGTAGCAGACCTTGGTCCGCTTTTCCTGGACGGAGTCGTAGACGACCTTGTAGGTCGGCTTGAGCTGATTGTCGCACGCGGCGACGTTGGTCTGACACTCGCCGGTCGCGGGGGCACAGTTGCACCCGCCGGCCAGGCCGCCGAGGCCCGCCCGGGCCTGAGCCGCCCCGACCAGGACGAGGGCCGTGACCGCCAGGGCTGCCAAGCGATTCCTCATGTTGTCGGCCTCCTGCAAGCCGGCGTCCTGCCGGCTGTATTCGTCGCGAATGGGTCAGAGACATCGTGTCCCAGACCGACGGCCCGCCCGCCGGCCCCCACTCACGCAGGTGTTCCTTGACGCGCCAAAGCTCAAATCCTTTGGGCACAGCGCATCTACTGCGTCCGGTTTATCGGCGTTGCCGGAACGGGCGGATGATGCCCAAAGCCCCGACATGCCGAGTTCCCCCCATTCCGCGCCCGTTCCTGCGGCGCATGCGGCGGATGCGGGATGGTGCGATCGTGCGGGTGGTAGGGGCGGGATGGGAATGTAGGGTTGAATGGGCGCAATCGGCGACAGACTCGAATCTCAATCAGACCTGGCGGCCTCTAAGCCCCCAACCCGCGACTATTCGGGTCGAGCGTCTACCAATACTACGGGGTCATCACCCCAATTCCGTTCACACTGGGAGCCTCACATGGCGCACTCTCTTCCGTCGCTGCCGTATGCCTTTAACGCGCTCGAGCCGCACATCGACGCCCTGACGATGGAGATTCACTCTCAGCGTCATCACAAGGCCTACGTCGACAACCTGAACAAGGCCCTCGACGGCCACACCGACCTCGCGGCCAAGTCGATCGAGCAGCTCCTCCGCGACATCAAGAGCGTCCCTGAGTCGATTCGTCAGCCCGTCATCAACAACGGCGGCGGCCACCACAATCACAGCCTGTTCTGGACGATCATGGGACCGAACGGCGGCGGCGAGCCCTCCGGCGCCCTCGGCGACGCCATCAAGGCGACCTTCGGCGACTTCGCGGCCTTCAAGGCCAAGATCAAGGAGAACGCCCTGGGTCAGTTCGGCAGCGGCTGGTCGTGGCTCGTGTGGGACGGCGGCAAGCTCGCCGCGGTCAAGAAGCCGAACCAGGATAGCCCGCTCATGGACGGCGTCGTGCCGGTGCTCGGCATCGACGTCTGGGAACACGCCTATTACCTGAAGTACCAGAACAAGCGGCCGGACTACGTCGACGCCTGGTGGAACACGGTCAACTGGAAGGCCGTCGACGAGCGGTTTGCCAACGCCAAGGCCGGCAAGTAATCATCGTTGGAGTCCCGCCTTCAGGCGGTCGGGGTTCTGCCAAAGACCGCCTAAACGCGGGACTCCAACGAACTGGCTCGCCTTGACGGATTGGCCTCCCCCGTTATCCTCCGGCTGGCTTCGAGCCACATGGATTTACGGGGGAGAGTCCCATGCGCGCTGTCTGGGTTGCCTTGGTGATTGGCGCACTGGCGACGACGGGCTGCATCAGCAAGCCGAAGCGGGAGATGCGCCAGAACCCAAAGCAGGAAGAGTTGGTTGGGCCGCCCGACGGGACCTACCTGACGCCGCGTGAGGCGGATCGGGATCAGCCGATTCTGCAGCCGAAGACCAATACGCCGGGCTTGAACACGGGCATGCAGACACCCGGCGCCTCACCGAGCGGGCCAGGGATGTCGCCAGGGTCGACCAGGCGGTAGACGGAAGGTTAAGCCAGAGAAGAGATTAGGATTGAGATTGGGATTATGATTAGGAGGTAAGATGCCGCTTCCTAATCGTAATCCTAATCTTCTTTGGCATCGCGTTGACGGCGTCGCCAAACAGTCGACCCAAATTACCCAGACTGACCAGCGGTGTAGTGGTCAGGCACGGGATTCCGACTATAAAGAAAGTGATTCGCGCAAGGCAGGAAGCGATTACAAGCCGGGCAGCGCTGGCAGGAGACACCTGACCGGGGTGAATTGGCGGTGGACCACTTGGCGTTGGGTCGATCCATGAGGCAGACTTATGGGTTAGTCCCTGGCGCGCAGGTGGTGCAAACCTCGGTCACGGAGTCCGCATCGTGCTCAAGCGACATCTCATTGCGTCCATGATGGCGCTCGCCATCGCTGCCCCTTCGCAGGCTGGACTGTTCAAGAAATCGGCCAAGCCGGACCCGGCGACCCATGTCCCCGCGCTGATCGAGATCCTCAAGACCGATAAAGACGAGCGAGCTCGTGCCTCCGCCGCGGGGGAACTCGACGAATACGACGCCAAGGCTTTCCCCGAGATTTTGCCGGCCCTGATGGAGGCGCTCACGGGCGACGCCAGCACCTCCGTGCGCTCCAAGGCGGCCGAGGCCATCGGCAAGGTGCGGCCAATTTCGTCCGCAGCCGGCTATGCCCTCGAACGAGCGGCATCTGAAGACAAGTCGTTTTCCGTCCGCGTATCCGCGAAAGCGGCCCTAATGAAGTACCGTGTCCTCGGTCACATGCCCGGCGTCAAGGTCGAAGGGGCACTCGTTCAATCGGCCGAGCCGCCGTTCGCCACGGGCTCCTTGGCAACCAGCACGCCAGGCGGAACGATCCTTCGGCCCACGCCGCCGCCGATCCCCGTGACCGGCGTAAGCGCCACGCCGCCGCCGGCTACGGTTCCGACTGGCCCGGAAACCCCGCCGGACAGCGTGTCGACGACGACCAAGCCCGTCGACAACCAGACGGGCGAACCGCCGTTGGTCGACGCACCCAAGGCAATTCCGACCACCACGCCGAAGGCCCCAGTGCCCGTGATCGTGATCCCGCCGGCCCCGACGAAAGATAAGGACTTCATCATTCCGGTGCCGACGACTCCGCCAAGCGGACCAACGCTGCCGCCGATGCCTCCGAAGGAATAACAGGGGATATTGCAGAAATGCGGGCCGGGCGAATCTCAGTGAATCGCCCGGCCCGTGTCATTTACGCGAGCGCCGCCTTGACCGCCGCCCGCGTCTTGTCGAGGCCCATCTTCACCACTTCAAACGCGTCGCGCTTCCAGTACTCGGGATTGAAGAGTTCGAGCGACAACATGCCGCGATAGCCGACGTCGCGCAGCGTGCGGAACACCTCCGCAAGTGGGGCCACACCATCGCCGGGGAACACGCGATCGGCGTCCTTGATGACCGTGCGGTCCTTGTCCTTCGGATAATCGTTGACGTGGAAGATGCCGATCGCCTTCCCGCGGATCAGCTTGAGACCGTCGAAGCCGGAGCCGCCCTTGTACAGGTGGTAAATGTCCGGCAACACGCACGCATTCGGGTTGCCGCTCTCCATGGCGACCAACATGGTCTCGCCGAGCTTGGACAATGTCTTCGAGAAGCCCCAGACCTCGGCTTCGGGGATGATGCCGATCTTGCCGCCCAGTTCCGCAAGCGCCCGATAGCGGTCGGCGATCACGCCGAGTTCCGGGATCGCCTTGTCGGTTGCTCCGGCGGGCGGGGCGGCGATCCGCTTGCCGCCGACGGCGAGCACCATCTCCATGTCGCGCTTGGCCTCGTCGAGGCCCTTGTGCCGTTCCAGATCGTCGTTGACGATCCACTTCGCGAAGCCGATCGAGCTTTCGACCTTCAGGCCCAGGTCGGCGATCTGTTTGCCGAGATCCTTGAGACTGCCGCCCTTCTTCGCGTATTCCTGCAATTCGCCGATCCACGGCTCGATGGCGTTGTAGCCGGCCTTGGCCGCGAGTTTCGCTTCCTCGTCGATCGGCACCTTCTGCCCGCGAACGGTGCTGGTGTTCAGCGAGTAGCCAAACGGCTCCGTCGGCTCGGCAGCCTGGCTCGCGGACGGCAATGCGGAAACAGCAACGGCGGCGGTAGACATGGCAAGCACGTCTCGACGTGTAAGGGACATCGAAGGCTCCAAACCAAAAAACCACGAAACACACGAAAATAACGAAAGAGAGAACCAGAGCAACCACACTGTGGTTCTATGCATTTCTTCGTGCTTTTCGTGTGTTTCGTGGTTCCTAAATCGACTTGAACTTGCGAACGCAGTCAGTGATTGCAACTTCGGTGGGAAGCCGTTCGATGCTCGACGCGCCGAAGAAGCCGGCGATGCCCTTGGTGTGCTTCAAGATGTAGGCCGCATCTTCCGGCTCGGAGATTGGGCCGCCATGGCAGAGAACGAGGACGTCCGGATTTATCTTCTTGGCCGCGTCGTGAAGGGCCTGCACGCGCACGCAGGCGTCATCGAGAGTGAGGGCCGACTTGGCGCCGATCGACCCCTTGGTTGTCAATCCCATGTGCGGGATCAGCACGTCGGCCCCGGCTCTGGCCATCGCCTCGGCTTCGGACTCGGTGAACACATAGGGGCACGTGAGCAAGCCGATCTCGCGGGCCAGGCGGATCATCTCGACTTCCTTGTCGAAGCCCATGTCGGTCTCTTCGAGGCCCTGACGCATTGTGCCGTCGATCAAGCCCACCGTCGGGAAATTCTGGACGCCGCTGAAGCCCATTGCCTGGATATTGCGGAGGAAGAGATTCATGATGCGGAACGGATCGGTCCCGCAGACGCCGGCCAGCACGGGCGTGTTCTTGACGACCGGCAGGACCTCGCGGGCCATATCGACGACGATTTGATTGGCGTCGCCATAGGGCATCATGCCCGAGAGCGACCCGCGGCCGGCCATGCGAAACCGGCCCGAATTGTAGATAATGATGAGATCGATGCCGCCCGCTTCGGCACACTTCGCGCTGATACCGGTCCCGGCGCCGCCGCCAATGATCGGCCGGACGGCCGCAACCTGAGCGCGGAGCCGACGCAGGCACTCGTCGCGGGTAAAGAAGCTCATGGCTTGGAAGGCGGATCGCTGATCGGCACCTTGATCGGCCTTCGAACAAACGCGATCATCAGATCCATGCCGGCCGTGAGCAGGATGCCGAGGCCTGCCATGACTACTGGCGTCTGCCATAGGACTCGTTCATTCTCCGGGTCGTAGTTGCCGCCGCCGTAGATGCGGTGCGCGACCAGGAACGCCCGGCCCAGCAGATAGCCGACGACGGCCAGGCAAATGCCAACAAAAATACAGTGACGAAGCAGTCGGCCCCAAATTGGTTGCATCGTTCCATCTCTCCGGCGAGCCCGATCCAACGGTATTCGGTAATATACGTCACAATTCACGTCGAAGCGGAAACACGCGAGACATTCAATGGCCGTCGCCATCGTCGCCACGCTGGACACCAAGGGCATCGAAGCCGGCTTCGTCCGCGATCGGCTACGTGAAGCCGGCGTCGCGACGATCCTGGTGGACGCGGGATCGACCGGCGTGCCGCAATGCGATGCCGATGTCCCACGCGAGCAGGTGTTTACGGAAGCCGGGAGCACGTTGGCGTCGGTTCAGCGTGCGAACGACCGCGGCCACGCCGTCACCTTGGCCGCCGTGGGAACGACCCGCATCGTTCAACGCCTGCATGCCGATGGTCAGGTGACCGGAGTTCTCGGACTCGGCGGCTCCGCCGGCACGGCGATCGGCACCGCCGCCATGCGAGCGCTGCCGTATGGCATCCCCAAGATCATGGTCAGTACGCTGGCGAGCGGGCAAGTGCAGCCATACGTCGGCGTGCGCGACATTCTAATGTTGCACTCGGTCACGGACCTGTGCGGGCTCAACCGCTTCACGCGCCAGATCCTCGCTAACGCCGCGGCTGCGATGGCGGGCATGATCCTCCAGCCGCCGCTTGCGGCGAAGCGCGACAAACCCTTGATCGCCGCAACAATGTTCGGTGTGACAACCCCCTGCATCAGCGCAGCCCGCACGCACTTGGAAGCCGCAGGCTTTGAAGCCCTCGTCTTTCACGCGACCGGCACTGGCGGCCGCACGATGGAGGCAATGATCGCCGACGGACTGATCGCCGGCGTGCTCGACATCACGACCACCGAATTGGCCGACGAATTCGTCGGCGGCGTCCTGAGTGCCGGCCGCGATCGCCTGACCGCCGCAGCAATCAAGGCCATTCCGCAGGCGATTTCCGTCGGGGCGCTCGACATGGTCAACTTCGGCCCGCCCGAAACGGTGCCGGAGCGCTTCCAGGGTCGCCGCTTCTATCAGCACAATGCGTCCGTGACTTTGATGCGCACCACGCCGGAGGAGAATGACAAACTGGGCAAGGAGATTGCAGAAAAGGCATCAGCGGCACGAGGGCCAACGGCAATCGTGTTGCCCCTCGGCGGCGTCTCCGCCATCGATTGCGCAGGAGGGCCGTTCTGGTGGCCGGAAGCCGACCGGGCACTGTTTCAGAGCATTCGCAACTGGGTTGGGCCAAACGTAAAAATGATCGAAGTCTACTGCCACATCAACGATCCGGAATTCGCGGAGACCGCTGCGCGGACGCTGCTCGAAATGGTTGGATCGAACTACATTGCTCGCTGAACGCGACCGGGTTTCGTCCTCTTGATCCCGGAGGGATCGCAGAAAATAGCCGGTGGTCGAGCGTCAGCTCGACCACCGGATGGCGAGGCCAGAAGCCAACCGACCCCAACGGGGTCGTAGAACGCTGATTTTGCAGACAATTAGTGTGTTGGTGATCGCCACGTTCTGCGACTCCTTCGGAGTCGGCGGCAATGGAAAATCGGGTTACCGGCGGTCAAGCTAAAGCTCGACCGCCGGCTATTATCTGCGATCCCTCCGGGATCAGATAGGCCCAGTCGTGTCGCGTTCGGCGAGAAGTCTCGAAAGAACGAGGGGAAATCACGGCCCCGTGCGCGAGGCTGAATTGGCGCGAACGGCGCGAATTCGCTCCATGAGCAACTTGGATGCGGCCGCGGGATCGGTCGGAACGACCGGCGTCGGCACGGCGGAACGAGAAAAATGACCGCTCCCCGGTCCGACCGGAGTCGGGGTCGTCGGCGTATTGAAGAAGCCTTTCAGTTCTTCCACCTTGACCGCACGTTCGATGCGCAAACACAGGAACTGATCATAAGGAACGATAAAGCCGCGTGCTTCCTCGATGGTTCCACCCTGCCGGCCACGAATCACGATGAATTGGGGTTCAAAGCTGACAATGGTATCGATGCACAACTCGGTCCCGTTCTGCATAACGATGACGAGCTTCCCGTGCTCGACTTCGGGAATCAGCCGCAACGTTTCGATCCAGTGAGCGGCGGTCATGTGGACTCCAGGGCGTACGTCCCTGGAGTCTAGTTCACAAAATGGCCGCAGGGCTTCTCCGTTCGGAAGAAACCCTGCAATCGTTTAATTTTTCGCAAAGACTCTGAACTACAGGCCGGATTTCGGCGAAACGGTCAGCTTCACTTCCTTGCCATCCCGCTTGACCACCACGACGGTGGCCTTGCCCGGTTTGACGAAACTTGCGGCCTGATAGGCGTCGGTGAGCGAATCGGTCCACCGGCCATCAATGGTGAGAATGCGGTCGCCGGTCTTGAGGCCGCCTTCCGCAGCCGCTCCGCCGGAGTGGACGACCTTCACATCGACGCCGGCATCTTCATCCGACTTGCTCTTGTCGAGTTCGAGGCCCCAGAGGGCCGCGGGGGCTGCAATTCGCGGTTGTGGCTTGCCTGACCCACCCATCGAGTTCATGACCGTCTGCATCAGGTCCTGCATGATGTCGCCGCCCTTATAGCCGTTGGGGACGAACGTCATTTCCTGCTTCGCGTAATCGACAGTCATCTTGTATTGCGAGAAGAACGGAAAGCCGACGATGCCTTCGATCGACCCGTACTTTTCCTTGAATGCCTTGCTGAACTCGGCGACTGTCGGATGATCCATGATCATCGCCGCCACGCCACTGGCCTGCACTTCGCCAACCTGAAAATCCTTGATCTTGACCTGACCCATCATGCCGAACAGCGGAATCAGCGGCTTGTCCTTGGCATCTTTCACCAAGCCGGCTTCCTTGGCGATCTTCGGCGTGATCAAACTCGTTGGGGCGCCGGTATCGAAGATCAGGTTGTACGGCCCGTGCCCATCCATCTTCACCTTGACGATGAAGTGGCCGGACGGCACCAGGTCGAATTTCACCGTCTGCGGCTTCGGAGCGTCCTTCGGCTTGTCTTCGGCACGCGCGAATCCGACGAGCAGGGCAACCGCCAGAAGGGTTGTGGTGATCTTTTTCATGGTTACAGCCCCTTCCCGAGTTCGACGGTGATGTCCTTGGTGTCGTCGCCGCGCTTGATGTTCAACTTCAGGGACGAACCTTCCGGCAGTTTCTTGACGACCTCCAACAGGTCGTCCGCGGATTTGAAGTTCTTACCCTTCGAGCCCTGAATACGATCACCGACCTTGAGCCCCGCCTTGTCAGCCGGCCCGCCGCCGATCAACGACTTGACGATCAACTCGTCCTTGTTGGCTTCCAGCTCAGCACCCAGAAACCCACGCGGCGCGACGGCAAAATTTGCCTTGATGCCGCCGAAGGCGGAGAGCATTTGCATCAACGAACCAATCATTTCGAGCCCGCCCTGGCCGCCATTCTTGTCGATCTCGACGCGTTTTGGATCGGGGAACTTGAAGTCGACCGGCGTCCACTTCAGCTTGGTCTCGGTGAAGTCGTATTCGATCTTGAAGCGAGCGAGGATGTTGTAACCCATCATGCCGTGCAACTCGACGCCCGCCAGGCCCATGGCGTTCATGCCCTTGAGCTGGAAGGGGTCGATGGCGATTCCCTTGGCATCGTCGAGCTTAACGCCGCCCTCGATTTCGAGTGAATCGAAAGTCGACCAACTCCCATCCGCCTTGCCACCGGCTTTCTTATTGGTGGCCTCGGTCAGGATGAGCGCCGGCGCTCCGGTGTCGATGATGAAGTTGAACGGCCCTTTGCCGTTCAACTTCACACGCACCATCACGTGCTTTGTGTCCGTCAGTCGGTAAGGCACCTCAAAGGTTTGCACGGCCTTTGAGGGGGTTTCCTTTTTATCTTTGTCCGCTGCCCCGACCGGGGCGACGGCCA
The DNA here is from genome assembly GCA_036266155.1 of Gemmataceae bacterium. Lineage (GTDB taxonomy): Bacteria > Planctomycetota > Planctomycetia > Gemmatales > Gemmataceae > SIAJ01. Next base: position 15,210 of record DATANR010000091.1, read on the forward strand.
GCGCTAGTGCGCTGGCAACGAGCAGGTATCTCATAGGTGTTCCACGAATTGACATCATTCCTACATGGTACGCGAAGCGATTCCAAAGAATTGCAAAAGTCGAAAACTCAGGCGAGCGGAGCGGCGTAAGCCCCCC
>DATANR010000092.1:0-4119 GCA_036266155.1 Gemmataceae bacterium
CAAGCCAATCGATTCCGCCGCCGCCCGTGATGACGTCGTTCCCGGCATTGCCATACAAGTTGTCGTTGCCGAGGCCGCCGTCGAGTTTGTCGGCGCCGTCACCGCCGTTCATCTGATCGTTACCTGCACCGCCAGTCATGACGTCGTCGCCGGTCCCGCCATCCAACTTGTCGTTGCCGTCGCCGCCATCGAGGTTGTCGTTGCCGTCGCCGCCGACGATGAGGTCGTTGTCGGCCCCGCCCATGATGACGTCGTTCCCGGCGTCGCCGAAAAGTTGGTCGAGCCCGGCGCCGCCGGCGACGGTGTCGTCGCCCGTCTGACCTTGAATCTTGTCGTCGCCGTCGCCGCCGTCGATTTGATCGTTGCCAAGACCACCATCGATATTGTCGTTGCCAATCTCGCCCATCAGCTTGTCGTCGCCGGCCCCGCCCCAGATGGAGTCGTTGCCGTCGCCGCCGTTCGCCACGTCGTTGCCGTCGCCGCCGATCAGGTTATCGTCGCCCATTCCGCCCGTCAGTGAATCGTTGCCCTCGCTGGCGAAGACTTGATCGTTACCGGCGCCGCCATCGATCACGTCATCGCCCGCTCGACCGACCAGCATATCGTCGCCCGCGTCGCCGGCGATCGTGTCGTTACCGCTGCCGCCCCAGATCGAATCGTTGCCGGCGCTGCCGGAGATTTGGATGCCGATATTCGTGTCGTTCAAGATCGTGTCGTTGCCGGCGTTGCCGTTGAGCGTGATCGACTTGATTAGAGCCCGCGCATAGATCTTGGATTGGATAACGCTGCCCGTCTGCATGACGGCCGCGACACGGGTGGTGTCCGCCCCGTAGAAATAAACTCGGATGGTGTCCGCGGCGGCCGTGCCGTCGACGACGAGGTTGCCGTTAGTGAAACTGATGCCCGAGGGATTGGTGCGGTTTTCGAGCTGGCTGATGCTCGGGCGCGTGCGCTTTGGCGTCATGGGATTCCTTTCGCGGCCGACGGGCTCCTGCCTTCGTCATCGTCCGGGCTCGGCGCTGGACTTGAAACGCACGCCTGTCGTATTAGTTGCGCCGCGTAAAAAAGCTGATGGGATGCCGTTTTCGCACCAGGGACGAATCATGATGCGCCTCGCGATTGCTCTGGTCGTGCTGGCTGTGCCGTTCGTGCCGGCGTCGGCCGAGGACAAGCCGTTCACAACCACTGGCAAGAACGGCATGGTCGTCTGCGTGTCGCCGGAAGCCGCGGACATCGGCGTCGCCGTCCTGAAGCAAGGCGGCAACGCGGTGGATGCGGCCGTCGCGGTCGGCTTCGCAATGGCGGTCACCTGGCCCGAGGCCGGCAACATCGGGGGCGGCGGCTTCATGCTCGTCTCGAAGCCAGGCGCCGAGCCGACGTTCTTTGACTATCGCGAGAAGGCGCCCGCAAGCGTCACACGTGACACGTTCGTCAAGACCAACGACTGGCACAATCATCAAGCTGTCGGCGTGCCCGGCACCGTCCGCGGCTTGGAGCTGGCACACAAGAAGCTCGGCAAGCTGCCGTGGAAAGACCTCGTCATGCCGGCCGTCAAGCTCGCGGACGAGGGCTTCATCTTTGACGGCCCCTTCGTCCGCTCGATCAACGACGCCCTGATGCGCAAGGGCGGCACCGACGAGTTCCATCGTGTCTTCGGGAAGAACGGGAAAGCCGATTGGAAAGTCGGCGACCGGTTCGTGCAGAAGGACCTCGCGAAAAGTTTGCGGAAGATCGCCGAGCAAGGGGCCGACGCTTTCTACACGGGCGAGTTGGCCGACCTGTTCGTTGCCGAGATGAAGCCGTTCGATGGGTTCATCACCAAGGAAGACCTCGCGAACTATTCAGCAAAAGAGCGCAAGCCGATCCACGGCACCTATCGCGGCTTTGACATCTATGGCGCGCCGCCACCCAGTTCCGGCGGCACTGCAGTCGTCGAGATGCTCAATATTCTCGAAACCTTCGATCTCAGCAAGCACGCGGCCACGTCGCCCGATCTCTACCACCTGCGGGCCGAGGCGATGCGCCGTGCGTATGCCGATCGCGCCCGCTATCTCGGCGATCCGGACTTCGTTAAAGTGCCGGACTTCCTCACGTCGAAGGAACACGCGAAGAAGCTGGCCGCGACCATCGACCCCGGCAAGGCGACGCCGAGCGGTTCGTTGGCCGAGGGCATTCCGCTCGCCAAGGAAAGCGACCACACGACGCACTTCTCGATCATCGATTCAAACGGCATGGCGGTCTCGAACACCTACACGCTTGAAGACAGCTTTGGCTCGCGCGTCGTCGTTCGCGGAGCCGGGTTCATCCTGAACAACGAGATGGGCGACTTCAACAGCCAGCCGGGAGTGAGCAACACCAAGGGGCGCATCGGCACCGAGCCGAACGTCGTCGCGCCCGGCAAACGCATGTTGAGTTCCATGAGCCCGACCATCATCGCGAAGGACGGCAAACCGCTCCTGGTGACCGGCAGCCCCGGCGGACGAACGATTCCGAACACGGTGCTCTGCGTCATCACCAACGTGATCGACTTCAAAATGGACATCGCCGCCGCCGTCGCCGCCCGCCGCGAACATCACCAGTGGTTTCCGGACGAATTACAACTTGAAGGAACGCAGAAAGGCGCGCTGACCGTGTACGGTGAATACGGCCACAAGAGCAAGCTGATCCGCAAACAGGGCGACGCCCACTCGATCTGGATCGATCCGGCGACGGGCGTGTATCATGGCGCCGCCGACCGACGGATCAACGGCAAGGCGGCGGGGTATTGATGCATCCAAGCCGTTTCTTGACAGGCGGCATGGTGAGATTTCGTAGCTGAATTCGTAAGAATTCAGAGCCTGGCGCGCCGGAGAACTGAATTCTTACGAATCCAGCTACGAATCTTGCAGAAGGCTCGTCGACTCCGTTTCGAACCATCCGCACTAATGATTGAAGTCACCACCGCACTCGAAATCGTCCTCAGCCACACAAGCCCGTTGCCAACGGAGAAATTACTGCTTCGTTTTGCGTGCGGGAGAGTACTCGCCGAGAGTGTGGCGAGCGACATTGATTCTCCACCTTACACCAAGTCAGTGATGGATGGCTACGCGGTCCGCTCTGCCGATTGCGCGGAACCCGTGTCCTTGACTGTCATCGAAGAAGTCGCGGCCGGTCGCGTGCCAACGAAGGTGGTTGGCCCAGGCCAGGCAACACGCATAATGACCGGCGCGCCGATTCCACAGGGCGCCGATGCTGTCGTACCACACGAGGAGACCGAACTGGCTGGCGATACGGTCCGCGTTCGATGTGTCGTCAAGACGGGTGAATTCATCCTGATGCGTGGCCGTGAGATGCGAGCCGGTGAGATTGTCGTGCCGGCGGGAACAGCCCTCACGTCGCAAGTCATCGGACTGCTGGCGTCCGTCGGCCGAGACTTTGCGCTTGTCTGCAAGGCCCCGCACATCACAATCCTGGCTACGGGCGACGAGCTTGTCGAGGCACACGAATCGGTCGGTCCGGGCCAGATTCGCAACAGCAATGGACCAATGTTACGGGCTCAGGCGGAATCGTGTTCGGCCGTGTCTGAGTACCTTCTTGGTATTGCCCGCGACAACCATGCAAGCCTGACTGAGCGAATCTCCGAGGGGCTTGAGTCCTCTCACGTATTGATCCTCGCCGGCGGCGTGTCGGCCGGCAAGTTCGACCTCGTGCCCGAAGTTCTGGCCAGTCTCGGCGTGACGGCCCATTTCCACAAAGTCCGTCTCAAGCCCGGCAAGCCGATGCTGTTCGGCACACGTGGCAGCCAGCTCGTCTTTGGCCTGCCCGGCAACCCGGTCAGTTCCTTCGTCGGCTTCGAGTTGTTCATTCGGCCAGCACTTCGCAAGATGATGGGGTACGCGACACCGGGGCCGACGTTTGTGCCCGTGCCCTTGGCAGCCGAGTTCGCCACGAAGAATGATCGGCCCACCTATGTTCCGGCCCAGATTGAGAAGACGGATGCACTGCGCGTGCGCGCGCGAACCTCGTTCGGCTCCGCCGACCTCCGCGGGCTGCTGGGAGCGGATGCGCTGGTATCCGTACCGCCGGGCGCGGTTGAATATGCGGCGGGGGATGTGGTACCTACGTTGATGCTGTGAGAAC
>DATANR010000093.1:0-15941 GCA_036266155.1 Gemmataceae bacterium
CCAACCCCATGCACCCCTGGCGCTCTTCGTGGCGCTCTTTGATTGGCGCCCTTTGAAATCGGGGCCGTCGTTGGCCAATGACCAAAGTCTCTTTCATGTATTCAGCGCGATTTGTCTGGAAAAAAGTGTTGATTCTGGAAAAGTAGAATTCGCCTGGAACAGGGGTGGGGCGCGACGGCAGAGGAATCCGGGCGCGGCCGAAGCAGGTCCAAACCGGGGGTGGGCGGTGCTAACATGATCGCAGCCCCCGGAGTTCGCGCGTGTCCTTCGCCGACGCCCTCGACATCTTGTACGAGGACAACCACCTCATCGCGGTCAACAAGCCGTGCGGGTGGCCGAGCGCGCATTTCAGCGGCGACGAAGAGACGATCGATCGCGTCGTGAAGGCGTATCTGAAAGAGAAGTACGCCAAGCCGGGCAAGGTGTTCCTCGGCGTCGTGCACCGGCTCGACAAACCGGTCTCCGGCGTGCTGATGTTCGCGCGCACGAGCAAGGGGGCCGCCCGGCTCAGCGAGCAGTTCCGCGACAATCTCGTGGAAAAGGTCTATTGGGCCGTCGTCGAATCGGGTAAGCGCAAGACCGCCGCGGCTGGCACGCTTGAAGACTGGCTTCGCAAAGATCCGGTGGCCAGCGTCGTCGAAGTGGTGCCGGCGGAGACCGAGGGAGCCAAGCAGGCGCTTCTGCATTATGTGGCGAAGGCCGAACACGATGGGCTGACTTTGCTCGAAATCCGGCCGCAGACGGGACGAACACACCAGTTAAGGGTGCAACTGTCGTCGCGCGGCCGGCCGATTTATGGGGACCAGAAGTATGGTTCGCGCTTCGGCTTCGGGCCGGGCATCGGTTTGCACGCACGAACGCTGACGTTCCTGCATCCGATTCAGAAGGAGCCGATCACGCTGACGGCCGAGATTCCGAAGACGTGGCGCGGCCGATTCGCGCGCTTGTTGCGCCCGGCCGGATAAGAAGAGTGTGTGAGCCCCCTGGCCGTTACCCCGGCCGGGGGCTTAATCATGTCCCCAACCGCCCACGCATCAGGAGTCCCACATGCGCATGCTGTCCGCTGTCGCCCTGTTCGCGATCGCTTTCGTGGTTGGCCCGGCCGTCGCCGACGACACGGCCAAAAAGGACAAGGCATTGGTCGGGTCGTTCACTCGCAAGGCCGGCGACCTGGATTTGAAGCTCGATTTCAAGAAAGACAGTGTGATGGTCTTCAACGTGACCATCGGCGACCTCGGCTGCGTGATGACGAGCAAGTACGAGAAAGACAAGGACGGCGTTTACCACTGCGAGGTCACCAGCTTCGAAAAGAAGGGCGATTTCCCGGTGACGCGTGAGAAGGGCTACAAATTCACGTTCAAGCTCGACGTGAAAGAAAAGGCGATCGTCATGAGCGATCTGACTGGCAGTGAAATCGACGACGACGCCAAGAAGGCCATTGAGGGCGAATATGAAATGGCGAAGGGTGATTGAACCCGGCTCGGCAATTTGATTTCGCGGAACCCGCCCGGCCTGGGCGGGTTCTATGCTATCATCAGACCCTCATTTCACCGCTTCGGGGCTCTCCCATGTTCCGCCTCACCACCAGTGCAGTCGCCGCGTGCTTGCTGGGTGCGTTCGCCGTCTCTGCCGCTACTCGCGAAGAGGAGGCCAAGCGCTATGCGGCCGACCTCAAGAATAAGGACGCCAAGGTGCGGACGACCGCGCTCAAGGAGCTGGCGAAGTTGGGACAACTGCAGCGCAAACTGACCGAGCCCTATGTCGACAGCATTATGTCGGTCCTCAAGGATTCCGATTCTAAGGTCCGCGGCGAAGCCGGCCGAACCCTCGGCCTGATCGACCCGCCGGACACCAAGGCCGCCATCACCAAGCTCACTGAAATCCTCAAGGACGAAAAGTCGCAGGACGCCCGCGAAGGCCAGGAGACGGGCCTCGGCGAACTTGGCGGCACCACCGACGACGCCGACCTCAAGAAAATGGCCCGCGATGCTCTGATGGATGCTCGCAAAAAAGCCGAAGACAAGCGCGAGCAGAAGGTGATCCAGGCCGCGGTGCTGATGATTACGGGGCCGAAGAAAAAGTAGAACCGGGCCAGTGTATGTCGGCCTGTGCCGACATGAATTCGGCAAAGCCTCGCCTAATCGTGCAATTGCCCCTGTCGAACGGCTGGGGCACTGAAGCAGAAATCGCAGCCCGCGACGAATTGGCTACGGCACTGCGTGACGGTTTTCACGCACATGGATACGGGCGATTCCGCGGCATTGAGGATGGCGTCGGTAAGGCCAACCTAGTCCTTTCAATTCGACCCTTCGACGATCTCGACGCGCTCCCCGAAGAGTACATTCGCGCGGAACTGCGAGCGCGCGGGCTACTCGACAAAGCGATGATCGCTATCGAGGCCAAGTCAAGTGGGACCGACGGCGGTCCACAAACTCGCTACATTGTGTTGTGGCCAGAGGGGCACACCGGGGAGTTCGATCTGGGGTGAACAAAGAAGCGAGTAAAATGTGAATTGCGGTATTCATCGGTGGCAAGCGCGAGAACCGCTATGCGTCATTCAATTCGCTGGATGCTCGTTATTGTTCTGATCAGCCATAGCACACTAGCGCCAGCTCAGACAAAACAGCCCTTGCCCGATCTCTCGCCGATCTGGAAGACGACGACGATTGGTCTGCCGACATCAGACGATCTCACTGCGGAAGTAAACCGTCCCGCGGTCGACTACATCAAGGCCCTTTATCAATTGACTGAGGTCAAGGCCCGCGAGTTGAACCGACCAATCATTCCGCCCGCCGTTCCGATCGGGAATGGCGGATTAGTGTACTACACCAACAATCATGGCGTCGCCGTCCGGACGGTTACATTCGGCACGGCCTTCGGTGAACGTTTTCAGCGCGGCGAACTCTTTTGGGCCAGCGAAGGTGATTTTGATTTGCACAATATGACGCGCGAATTGGGACAACGCGTCTTGCTGGATGCGTGGCGCACGGCGCCCTCGTATTCACCAATCTGCGACGCCGTCCTGAATCAAACAAGCTGCCGGCAAATCGCAATTCAAGGCGACTTCGTTTTGCACGTTGACGATGCGGGCTTCTTGCCACCTCCCAAAAAGCCGGAAGACGTCTTAGTCAGTTACGGCGTGCATAACGACGCGGTGGGTCGCACTTTGATTCGAGATATCGATATCCCCTCCGGCAAGCTCCTTCGAAAATTCGGGAACTTTGAGTGGCTCAAAGACTCTCGGGGAAGTGACTTCATCGTCCTCGGCCTGCCACTCGTTGATGGCGACGCGCGCATCTTCCTGACCGAGCGCGGCGTCCAGGTTCATCTGTTGAAGATCGATTTTCCCAAATACTGTGCCGCGCATTTCAATTCTGGCCCGGACCGCGCCATCGAAGCCAGCCGGAAATGGGAGATCGAATTGGCGAGGGCGCCGAAGCGGCTGATCGACGATCCGCATCGGCGGACGCACGCCCTTCATCTCGTCGAAGCACAGGGATTGATCATCGCGCCGACCAACCTGGGGCGAATCGTCGCGGTCGACTCAGTGTCCGGGAAAATACGTTGGACTCATGAGTATGCCGCCATCAAGGCCAAGCGCTTTCCTACGTTCCTGCCGGAATGGATCGTCGTCCCGCCCGTGGTTGTTCGCGACCGGTACGTGTACGCACCGGCCGACTTCCCGGAACTGCTCTGTTTGAACGCGACCGACGGAAAGAAGATCTGGACGGCGAAGAAAGGCGACGGATTGTATCCGGCGGTCGTGGGCGAGCAGGTGCTCGTGATTGGCCGTACGTCAATTCGATCGTTGAAGCTGCTCGACGGCGCCGAGCAATGGAAAGTCGACCTCCCTGGTCTGCCCTGCGGTCGCGGCGTCGTGCTAGGCGACAACTATCTCGTGCCCGTGAGCGAACCAAAAACCTGGAAGGGCCTGATTGCGGTCGTCGACCTCAAGACCACGAAGTTGGTTGACGTTCTCCGGCCGGAAAAGAACCAGCCGATCGGCAACCTGGTCGTGCATCAGGACTTCTTGATTTCGCAAACGCTGACCGAGCTTGCGGTGTTTCCGATCAAGAAGTAGACCGGATTTCATAGGACAAGCCTGAATTGCCTATTCACTGCACGCGTTGGAGTCTCCCATGCGTTTCGTGCTGATTGTCATGATCGGTGTATCGCCCGCGCTGGCGGCGCCGCGTGAGGTGATCGTCCTCAAGCCGATCGAGCGCGAGGTTTTCGACTCTGAAATCGTCATCGGTCGAACAGCGGCGAGTGTGACGGTTGATGTTCGCGCGCGTGTGACCGGTTACCTTGACAAAGTGCTTTTCAAGGAGGGCACGGCCGTCAAGAAGGGCGAGGCGCTCTTTCAAATCGACGATCGCCTCCAGCGTGCCGAACTGGCCAAAGCACAGGCCGACTTGAATCGCTCCGAGGCCAGCCTCAAGCGCGTGGAAACGGATCACACGCGGCTCATCAAGCTCCTGCCGCAGAAAGTCGTCAGTCAGGAAGAACTCGAACGATCGGCGGTCGCAGTCGACGAGGCCAAGGCTCAGTTGCAGGCAGTACGAGCAGTCGTCGAGATCGCCAAAGTGAACCTGGCCTATACGCACATCGCGAGTCCCATCGACGGCCGCATCGGCCGCACGCTGATCGACGCCGGCAATCTGGTCCGCGAAACCGATAAGCTCGTAACCATCGTCGTCGTCGAACCGCTGCACGTGGAGTTCGATGTGGACGAACGGACGGCTGATCAACTGAGTCGCTACATGCGGACCCGTAAAGACAATCGACTTGCTGTCGAATGCGCGATCGGGGATGATGTGAGCGCCATCAGGTATCGACAGAAGGCGACCATCGACTTCGTGGACCCTGCGATCGACGCGAAAACCGGTACTCTTCGAATACGCGCGGTGCTGCCGAACCCGAAAGACGATATGCGGCCCGGCCAGTTTGTGAGCGTCCGCGTGCGACTCAGCGATTCGCACCAAGCGCTTCTGTTGCCAACCGACTATGCCAGGAACGTTAAGGGGGATTATGTTCTTGTGGTGAACGACAAGAATGTCCTAGAGGAGCGGCCAATAAAGGTTGGGAACAGGTACGACCATATGTGGGAGGTCGAGAGTGGATTGAAGCCGAACGATCGCGTCTTGGACCTAAACAATTCCACACGCGACTTGAAAGCAGGCGACGAAGTGCGGGTGAAGCCGGCCAGCGAGACGAAGGAGTAAGGGGCCGCTCAACGCAGCATGGAATTTATCATCGGCGGCCGCGGGGCCGTCGTGGTCTGGGCCCGGTCGAGCCAGGGAAACGTGGACCGGTAGGCTTCATCTTTCACCGAGAAAACGTCGCGCCATTCTTCAAGGGTCAGGTTGCGGATCGCCGCGCCCTCGGCGAGCTTCATGAGTTGACGGCCCGGCGTCAGTCCGTCGGTCGAGCGGCGATAGACGGCAATCCAATTCGTCGCGTCGTCGACCGCGACCACGCGCGTGCCGAGCGGATCGACAAAGAAGGCCGGCTTGGTCAAGTTGTTCGGCAACGGCATGACGGCCGCCGGTTGTTGCGGCGCTTGCGCGTCCCAAAGCTGGACATTGTTGCCGCTGAGCACCAGCCAGCGATCGTGACTCATGAAGGCGGCGTTCGGGTTCTCCCGGACTCCGTCAACCGTGACATCGGGCCCGCTGCCGGCAAGATCGCGATCGCGGCGCAGATCCCAAATCTGTGCGGTTTTTCTTTCACCCGATTCGCCGACAACCGTACCCACGGTAACGAGCGATCCCGAGTCCAAGCTAAAGTCGGCCCAGATGATCGAATGCGGACTGGTCAATGTCGACGGCACATTGTCCTGGTCGTGCTTGAGCGTTGCCGTGTCCCAAAGCTTGATGGTTTTCCCGCCGGCGAAGACGAGCCAACGGCTGTCGGGACTGATCGTAAAGGGCGACCGTCCTGTACCGATCGCCAGAGACTTTTCGCCGAGGCCGATCTCGATGACCTTGCCTTCGTGAGCGAGATCCCAAAAAAAGTACCTCTTACTGACGGCATCGGGAGCGAAGAGCCATCGACTGTCGCCGCTCATCCGAAGCTGTTGCAAATCGATCAGGCCGAGCAATTCCTGAAAGCGCTCGAGGCGATGATTGACGCCGGTGGTGAGGTCCTGGAAATATGGCCCGCGATCTGGCCGTTCGTCCCATTTGGGGTTCGGGTCAAACACGATCAGTGATTTCCCGTCCGGCGACATGAATGGAGCGAACGAGAAGAGCGGGCCCTTGGCTTCCCATTCGATTGTTCGAATTGGCTTGGCGTCTTCCCGCTCCGCGAGTTGCGCCGGGCTCCATAGCTTGACCGAACTCGCGCGACCACTTTGCGCCGTCACCAAAGTCATCTCATTGGGTGTCGGCGCAAAACCGAGGACCTGTTCGTCACGTGCATTTTTGACCCAAATGGCATTGACGTCTTTACGGCCCTCGACGCCTCGATCCCACAGCAGAACGGAATTGAGATCGCTCGTGGCAAACGGCGCGGCGATGTAGCGACCGTCGCCGGTGACGAACACTGGGCCATCGCCGAGTCGGCCCCAGGTCTCGTCCAGGTGGACAGGTGGTCGACCCGGGTCGTTAAGATCGTGGAGACGAGCGGAGACTCTCGGCGCCTTGGTCATCACGAACCGGTTGTTCGCCGAGACGCGATGAATCGCGAAGTTCGGCCCTGTCAACTCCGGGAATTGCAAAGCGCCGATTTCGTCCTTCGATGGGTCCCATAACTTCAAGTTGCCATTGGGATCCGTTCGAACCACGCGGAGCCCGCCATTCGCGTTGATGAGCGATGTCTGCCCGCCGGAATTCGCGATCACCAACGGATCGACCGTCGGACTGACCGTGGGCAGTTCCCAGGCCCGCACCGAGCCCTCCGATCCGCAAGTGACCAGCCAGCGGCCGTCGGTGGTCAGGCCATACGCCGAGACGCGGGATCGACTTCGTCGCGATAGCGGAACAACTCCTCGAATTGGTCGACCAGTATCAGCAAGCGTTCGCCGGGCGGTAAGATAGCAGCTTCCTTCGCGAGACTCGTCTTGCGAAGAAGTTCGATCAGCCCGAGCGGACTGACTTCCAATGTCGACAACGCCCACGACACCGCGTCGGCATTGTCGTACACCGGCGAGCGCGACGTCCGCAACAGTGCTGTCGCCAGATTCGTCAGTGGCTGGTCACGCGGTTTCATGTCGGCGATGCGCCAGCGATCGCCGCCGGCCATGTACCCGGCTTCCAGCGCGGCGATCATGCCGGCATAGGCGAGCGATGACTTCCCGGACCCGGATGCGCCGACCAGTGCGAGGAACTGGTTGTCCGCTAACTTCTGGAGGATGCGATCGACCTGTTCTTCGCGTCCGAAGAAGATGTCCGCCTGGTTCTGCTGAAACGGCGGGAGGCCGGGATACGGCGCCGGATGTTTGGGCTGAATCGAGACGATCATATCCCCGGCCCCCTGCCGCGCAAGCCATTCAGAAACGCATCGAACTCCGGCCCATGTGGGTTGCCGGGCTGCGTCCACTGAAAGACCGGCAGCGGGCGCTCGCGGCGTGCGAGCGCCTTGCCCGTTTGCAAGAGCTGTGATTGAATCCAGGCGCCGACTTCATGCGCGACAAGCAACAAGCCGTCGCAATCCAGCAGATTCGCTTCGAGGGTCTGACGGTTCTGGCTGACTTTGACCGTGTTCGGCTGCGCGGTCTCCAGGTTCGGCGGCAACACGGCATAGGCATGTCGTTGATCCAGTTCCTGCCGAATCTGATTCACCTGCGGGCGAACGTCTTCGGAACAATTCACCAGCACGGTGCAATCGTAGCCGGGCGGCGCCGTCGTTTTCTGGCGCTCGCCCTGCTGCAGTTTCTTGATGCGATCGACAACACCTTGCTGGAAGACCTCGAGATCGACGGTGCTGGCACGTAAGAGCAAGGGCAAGTGAGGCAAGCCGGCAGGCAGCGTTTCCTTGGCTGAACGCCACAGCAACATCGGCTTGCCCTGAGAGGTCGCTCGTGCGGCCAGGGTCGCTACACGCGGATCGGGCGAACCCGGCAGAGCGGCGCCGGGATCGGCGCTCAAGAGTTGGACAAACATCATCGCCAATCCCAGGTCGGCGTCGACCTGCTCGATAAATTTGGCGTCATCGACATAGGCTCGGCTCGGAGCTACCTGAAAGCCCTCGAGTTCCAAATAACGACGCACCCGCTCGCGCTGTTGTTGCAAGTCGGCGGTCACCGGCGCGAGGTAAACGACCGGACCCGTCGGCGCCGCGGCCGGAGGGATGGCGTCGAGCGCACCTCCGCCGCCGCCAATCGGGGCGGGCGGCAAGCTCTTTTGCCGAGTCAACTCGACGGCGATGTCCTCACCCAGATCACGTAACAGATTGTAAAAGTCGCGATCCGCGGGGTTGTCCCGACTCGGCTTCGGATAGCCGAGCGTCCGCGGCCGCTTCTTGACCGGCTCCTCAAACCAGAACGCCCGGCACAGCACGTCGCCGAGTTCTTCGGGACGCTGCACATTCGTGAACTCGATCGGAAAGATTCGCGCCCGCACGGTCGCGCCATTGCGCACATTGATGTGCTGGACAAACCACTTCAACTCGATCGGAGTCCAAACCGACTTCAAATAGGACTTGGAAAGAATCAAAAGCAACGTCGCCGAGTTTTCGACCTTTTGCTGCAGGTCGGCGCCAATACGCGCGCCGGTAGGTAGTTGAAAATCGCGGAAGACATGCAGCTGCTTTCCGTCGACCGGACCAAGTTCCATCTTTAACGACGACTCCAAGCCGTCGACGAAGCCCGAGACCCAGCCCGGTACGGGCTCATCGTCGTACTGGGCATAGCTAATAAAAACGTCGGGCTGGTCCTGGCGGACGAAACCCATGACCTGACTCCTGGTGTGCATCGCGATGGAAGTGGTGGGCAGGCGTCGCGCTCGCGGAGGAAACCCGCCGACCGACGGACTCGATTGTAACTGGCCGATACGGCATGTCAAACAATTCAGCCCGGTTTGACACCCGGTCCGACGCCGCTTACAAATTGCACACCCATCTCACGGAGGCCCACATGCCCGACATCAATCCCACCTATCGTCCGCACCTTGTCGTCTACGTTGTCTGGCATCCGAAGAGCGAGTTGGGCCCCATACTCGCGAAGAAGATCTTCAGCCATCTGTCGCGCGACGACCAAAACCCGGTCGCTCGCGGGATCGGCATCCCCGTCTACTACCGTACGGCAACCGCTCCCGACAAGTTGCCCAAGGCAATTGACCTGAACGACGCGAGTTACACGGCCGTCATTGTCTTGATCGATAGTTCAATGAACGTCAATGCCGATGATGGTTGGGGCGATTACGTGGTCGACCTGGCGAAGAAAGTCGGCGCCGAACCCCGGCATCAGCTCTTGCCGGTGGCGCTTTCGAGCAGCGCTTTTGATTTCAACGAAGGCGCCTTGGGCAATCTGAATTTCATTCGCGCGAGCGATCTAACCGCGCCGGGCCCGTTCACGCGGTTCTTGAACGACGTCACCCATCAATTGTGTGGTCAGCTTGCTCCGGCGGGCAATGCCAAGCGCGTATCCGTGTTCATCAGTCACACCAAGCGCGACAACGACAAATATGGACTGAAGCTCGCCGAGGGGTTCCGATCGTACATCACCAACAACATGCAGTTGGAGAAGTTCTTCGACGTCAACGATATCCCGTTTGGCGAGGACTTCGCCGCGGTGCTGGAAAAGAACATTGAACAGACGGCCGTGCTGGTCGTGCAGACCGATGCATACAGCACCAGCGGCTGGTGCGACCGTGAAGTGCTCTGGGCCAAGGAACACCGCCGGCCGGTGCTGGTCATCAATGCCGTCCGCGAGGGTGAGAAACGGAGCTTCGCTTACCTAGGCAACGTGCCGACCGTGCGGCTTGATCCCGAGAAGGAACCCGACCACCAGGTCATCATTGGCCACCTGTTGACGGAGGTGCTGCGTACTCGGCACTTCCTCGGCCAATTTGCGAATCTCAGCAAGCTGTTTCAGATTCCGGCAGGGATGACGACGCTCGCGCACACTCCGGAACTGCTGACCCTGCTCAATCCGAAAGACGTGCCGCCGCCCACGGCTTACATCTACCCGGACCCGCCGCTCGGCGACTACGAGGTGGACATTCTGAAACGGATCCGACCCGGCTTGACCGTGACAACGCCGGTGATGTACCTGGCCCGTGACCGCGGCGCCAACGCACCGACGCTCAAGGGCACGGAGATTGCCGTCTCCATTGCGGACAACGCGGATCTCGGACGCCGCGGCCTCGGCAAGGAACATCTCGAAGACGCGATGGTGGAGTTCGCGCGCTATGTGTTCGCCAGCGGCGCACGTTTCGCCTACGGCGGTGATTTCCGCCAGGGTGGGTACACGGCTATTCTTCGCGAACTGATCGGAATTCATAACGAGATCAGCCCGAAGTCTGTGGAGCGCATCGCAAGCTATCTGGCGTGGCCGGTGCATCACGGACTTCCCGACAAGGAACTCGATCCTTGGATGAAGGCCGCCAAACTGAAAAAGCTCGATCGTCCAGCCGACCTGCCCGAGAACTGCCCCGTTCCGCGCTTCAACAAACCGGAAGACCGCACGGTCGACGGCCTCTATGTCGCCGCTCGGAGCCTCACGGAAATGCGCACGGCGATGGCTAAGGGCAATAACGCCCGCATCGGCCTGGGCGGCAAGGTGTTCGACTACTGGGGACGCTATCCGGGCGTGGTGGAAGAGTCGCTGCTTGCGCTGCGTGCGGGCCAGCCCGTCTATCTGATCGGCGGCTTCGGCGGCGGCGCCCGCGTCGCCATCGACGCGATCCTCGGCAACAATCCCGTGGAACTGACTGAAGCCGCGCAATGCAAGGATGCAACCTACAAGGCAATATTCGAGCGCTACAACCAGAACGCGGGTCCACATGGCTTCGAGCCAATCGACTATCCGAAGCTCGTCGCCGAATTGAAGACCTATGGCAACAACGGCTTGGCCAAGCTGTGCGAACTCAACGGGCTGTCACAAGCGGAAAACGAGCGCCTCTTCGAGACGCCGCACGTGATTGAGATGGTGTACCTAGTGCTCAAGGGGCTGGCGAGCACGCTGGGGAAAAGTCCTGTCGTGTGATTGCGACCGCGATTGAAGACGGTCCGCGGCATTGCACACGAGCACGAGACCCACTCGAGACAAGGCGCCGCCGTCTCCACGCTCGCCTTTCCGCGCATAGACTACTCGCCGGAGCCATTTCACCCGGATGTGCTTCTTCGGATGTTGAGCCATGCAGCAAGCGAACGTCTTGTACTTCGACCAGCTTGAGGTCGGACGGGAATGGGTCTCCGAGCCTCGTCTGGTCCGCCCCGATGACGTTCATCAATTCGCCGATCTGACGGGCGACCATAGCCCCGTTCACGTCGATCCGGCGTTCGCGGCCACGACGCCGTTTCGCCAGTGCATCGCCCACGGGCTGCTCGTCATGTCGCTGGGCGGCGGACTCACGCTGAATGCTCCGCCCGTGCGGACACTCGCGTTCGCCGGCATCCGCGAATGGCGCTTCGTCGGGCCGGTGTTCCTCGGCGACGAAATCCGCGTGCGCAATCGGGTCGAAGAAGTGACGCCACGTGGCGTCGGCCGACGAGCCGAGGTCGTCTGGCGCGTGCAGGTCATCAACCAAAACAACGAAGTGGTTCAGGAGGGGATTACCGCCACGCTGGTCGAAGGGCTGGCGGCGGCTCGCCGTACCCAGCGTGCCGGCGGAGAAATGGCCTCGGCCTGAAATAATCGCGGACGCTTCACATTCGTTTGCAAAGACTTACGGCTCGACCAGGAATTCGTCGAATTCGGTGACACTTTTTGCGCGCCAATTTCGATTGTTAGGGGTGGTAATTTCCTCTCTGCCGCACTCACGCCCATCGGCTGATCTCGTTGGAAGGCCCACATGCTCGGCACTCGCGAAGGCATTTGGCTGCGCTGGACTGTCGTCGGCATCCTAGCCGTCACCGAGATCTGCCTGGTCACCTGCCTGCTTGCCGGGCACACCGACAACGGACCACTTATCGGAACGGTCATCGCCGTCGCCGCGCTGCTGGTCGTGACGGTCCGGACATCAGACGTGAGCGCGGTCGCCGGCGGGTCGGCGCGCAATCGCGCCGATCTGGAAAGCTTGCATGAGCGGATCGACGAGACGATTAAGCGGACGTCCGACCTCGTGCGGCTGGTACTGCCACGCGAGGAGTTTCAGACCTTGCGCAAATTGTCGGTTCGACGATTCGGGCCGTACGCCATGGGCAACGGTCTCGAACGCGAACTCCGGCATCTTCGTCAGCTCGGCTACGTGGGCGTTCCGTCGATCGGCGCGATCCCGCGCCACGGAGGTGAATTGGCCGAAGCCGTTCGCGTCACCCCCCGCGGGTGCGCGCTTTGTGGAACTGCGCGAACAACTGGAACGCGACGCCATCGTCCCGCACGAACCAGTGTTATGATTGGGACGGCTGATTAGTTGGTCCCCCTCTCCGAACCGGAGATGGGGAGGATTCCGTACTCCGGAAGGAGCCAAGCGCGCGCCCGTCGCGCCGGGGTACCCAAAGGTTCGCCCATGCCTTCTCTCGGCGGGCGTGATGAACATCCTCAAGTCGGACCTTCTCTTTCGCCATCTGGCCGAGCATTCGCTCGTCGGCATCTACATCATCCAGGATAGCCGCTACCTTTATGTCAATTCGAAACTCGCGCAGACTTACGGCTACACGGTCGAAGAACTACTCGCGATCGACGACTGGTTGACGCTGATCCCCGAGCCCGACCGCGCCCTGGTTTCCGAACAGGTGCGGCGCCGCATCGAAGGTGAGGTACTCACGAGCCGCTACGCCACGCGCGGTCTGCGCCGCGACGGAACAATCATCGACGTCGAAATCTATGGCAGCCGGATTGAATTGAATGGCCGTCCCGCGACCATGGGCAACCTGATCGACATCACCGAACGCGTCCAGGCCCGGGAGGCACTGCACGAAAGCGAAGAGTTGTTTCGCCGGGCCTTCGACGACACCAACCTCCCGATGGTGCTGACCGATCTCAATCATCGCTTCGTTCGCGTCAACTCGGCATTCGCCCAGATGTTTGGCTACAGGCCGAACGAAATGCTCGGGATGACGACAGGTCAAATCACGCATCCGGACGACCTCGCCGAGAGCTATGCCCGGCGCCTGCCGCTGTTGGCCGGCAAGGCGAGTTCCTTTGAAATGGAAAAACGCTACTTGCATCGCGATGGGCACGTGCTCTCCGCCGTGACGAATGTCGCGCTGGTGCGCGATGCTGCCGGCCAGCCGC
The DNA here is from genome assembly GCA_036266155.1 of Gemmataceae bacterium. Taxonomy (GTDB): domain Bacteria; phylum Planctomycetota; class Planctomycetia; order Gemmatales; family Gemmataceae; genus SIAJ01. Next base: position 13,343 of record DATANR010000093.1, read on the forward strand.
GTCTCTACGTTGGTCAGGTCCAGGACATGACGGACCGCAAACGGCTCATCGAGCAAGTCCATCAATCGCAGAAGATGGAGGCCATCGGCATTCTCGCCGCCGGCGTCGCGCACGATTTCAACAACTTGCTGACCGTGATGAATGGCTATTGCGAGGTCATTCAGCGTGATCCGGGCCTAACGCCTTTGTCGCGCGACATGGTGCGCGAGATTCACCGGGCCGGTGATCGTGCCACTTCTCTGACGCGCCAGTTGCTCGCCTTCAGCCGCAAACAGGTCCTCGCGCCGGAAGTTCTCGATCTCAATGCTCTCGTACGCGAAACGCTCAAGTTTCTCGGTCGGCTAGTAGGAGCGAGCATTGACTTGACTGCGTCACTCGATCCCCATTTGGGACACGTGAAGGCCGATCCGTGCCAGGTCGAGCTGGTCCTCATGAACCTGGTTGTCAATGCACGCGACGCCATGGCCAATGGCGGCAAGATGACGATCGAGACCCATCGAGTTGAGTTGGATCAGGAGTATTGCTCCGGTCACCTGGGCGTGCAGCCGGGCTGGTACGTGCAACTGGCGGTCAGCGATACGGGCATTGGCATGGATGCGGCGACTCAGGCGCGCATCTTCGAGCCGTTCTTCACCACGAAGGGAGTCGGCAAAGGCACCGGGCTCGGCCTGGCGACCGTCCACGGCATCGTGCGCCAGAGCGGCGGCCACATCAGCGTGTACAGTGAGCCCGGACGCGGCGCGACCTTCAAGGTCTATTTGCCGCTGCTGGCCGACGATGCTTCGGTGGCATCAGCGCCAATACAACGCCAGGAAACCCCGCGTGGCACAGAGACGATCTTGCTGGCCGAGGATGAGGCGGCGATCCGCGATCTGGCCAGCCTCGCGCTCAAGTCAAGTGGCTATTCGCTTCTCGACGCAGCCGACGGCGAGCAGGCCCTGCAAATCGCTACCGCTCATCCCACAGCCATCGACTTGCTCGTCACGGACCTGGTGATGCCCAAGCTCAGCGGCCGGGAACTGGCCGAGCGAATGCGCCTGATTCATCCCAACTTGCGGGTCCTTTTCGTCTCCGGCTACTCGGACGACGCCATCGTTCGCAATGGACTGGTATCGGATGCGGCAGCATTCCTGCAAAAGCCATTCACGCCGACAATCCTCGCGCGCAAGGTCCGTGAGGTGCTCGACGCCGGCGGCAATTGACAATCGTCGCCCCCAAAAGCAACGTCTTCTCGGCGATTCCAACCCTCTCGATTCCTCAAACTGAGACGCGCACAACGAAATGGTTCGGCTCGCCTAAAATGGGCATAACTTGTCGGCCGGTCGCGGTGTCCATCCGCGATTGACGACATTAGGAACCCACCGCATGGCCGAACCTGTGACTCGCTCGCTCACCCTCGATAGCCGCGACGAAGCCGTCCTCTTGTTCGGCAACCGGGATCAGAACCTCAAGCTGCTCAGGGAAGCCCTAGGCGTGCGCCTCGTGGCGCGCGGCGACACGATCCAGCTCGACGGATCCGAGGAGATCGTCGGCCAGGCCGAGCGTGCGTTCGCGCAGATGCGTGCGGTCCTGCGCACCAACGGCCAACTCGCAAACGAGGATGTGAAGACGATTCTGGAAATCGTCCGCGCCGGTACGGAGCGGAACGGCGCGCAAAACCTGACCGTCATGGACGGCGGCAAATACCTGCGCCCGCGCACCGACGGCCAGGGCCGCTATGTGCAAGCGTTACGGGAAAACGACGTAACCATCTGCGTCGGCCCGGCGGGGACCGGCAAGACGTTCTTGGCCGTCGGCATGGCCGTCACGCTCCTGCGGCAAGGAGCGGTCAAGAAGATCGTGCTCGTCCGCCCGGCGGTGGAAGCTGGCGAGCGGCTTGGCTTCCTGCCCGGCGATCTCGTGGCCAAGATCAATCCTTACCTCCGGCCACTGCTCGATTCCCTCAACGACCTGATCGAATACGAGCAGGTCAAGAAGTACATGGAGAACGAGGTCATCGAAATCGTGCCGCTGGCTTACATGCGCGGTCGCACATTGAACAATGCCGTCATCATTCTGGACGAGGGCCAAAACGCGACGGTCTCTCAAATGAAGATGTTCCTGACGCGCATGGGCATGAATTCAAAAGTGATCGTGACCGGCGACCTGACACAGACGGATCTGCCGCCGACGCTCAAGAGTGGTTTGAATGACGCGGTCCACCGCCTGCGCAACATCCCGCGGCTCGGGATTGTGCATCTCGACGAGTCGGACATCGTACGTCATGCGCTCGTTCAGCAGATTGTCAAAGCGTACGAAGATGACGGCAGCCGACGCCGGCGATAGGCGTGAGGGCGCTTTGCAAGGAATCTGCCGTGCGGCCTACTGCACTCCATCGACGTGAGTTCCACAGCAACAACGTTCCCAGTTGGCGGAGCTTTCAGAGGGTTCTGGCACTAGAATTGGAATTCCGCGTTTTCAACCCATCTCCTTTGCGGGCATGTGGATGGGGGCGAAAACGCAGGCAGAGATGGTCAACCCCAGTGTGTGTGTTGACCATCTCTCAATTCTGGATGAAAACCATCATGACGAGTGGCCCGTCTCCCGAACCGATGAAAAT
>DATANR010000094.1:0-8330 GCA_036266155.1 Gemmataceae bacterium
TGTCCGGGACTTGGAAAGGCCACTGTTGCCGATGACCAGGAGGGCGTTGTACCTCTTGTCCGCCAGCTTTTGTACGTCGCTCGTGAACTCGGCATACGTCCGGATCGTCAGGGCATGTTCTGGGGTCTGCATGGTCGGGACTCCTGTATGCGATTGAAAAACTGGCGGACTGGCGGACACCCCGCCCTCTCGCCAGCAGGGAGCCGCCCGATAGGCGCATCGCCCCTCCCCGCAGCCCGCTGGGGAGTGTCCGATACCGGCCGGTCTGTACACTTCCGTAAACCGGCTCTGAACACTTGTGTGAACCCATGCCCATTACGAACGAGATGAAACTCGTCGGCGTGACCGCAGTGGTCGTGAGTGAACGACCGGCCGAATGGGAAGCACTGGTCAGGAAGTTTGGCCTAGAGGCCACTATGAAGTTCGTGGTGGACTTGCTCGCCTCAAGAGGTGGCGATGTAGAGCAGACCGTTGTAGCACTCGGCAAAGCGTGCCGTATGGCGTTTGCATCGACGCCAGCAGACCGGAAGGCCGAAGCACTTCGACTGAAGAAAGAGGGGTTCCCTACGGCCGTTATCGCCCGGAAACTAGGCGTCAGTCGGACAACGGCCCACAAGATGGTGGGAGCAAAAAGGCCGAAAGAGTCGCACGACTGAAACGTCGTCAATGTGCATCTAAACGTGCATCAATTCTCCGCTAGAGGGCAATTCCGGCCCTCGCTCTGGTCAAAGCTAAGATGCCAGAATTCCCTAAGAAAACACGGGGAACCCTGGTTTTTTCCAGGGTTCCCGCAGCCATGCCTAAGATGAATCGCAGAGTTCTTTTAATCCGTTGGTCCTGGGTTCGAGTCCCAGCGCCTTCATTCGAAATAAGCATGAGAAAGCCGAAACTGCCCGCGCCCGGTCGATAGTTCAGCTTGACGACCCGGGGATCTTCCAAGAGTGTTCTGACGGCGAGCGAGCGGTTTACCGAACGTCCGAGTTTTGTCACTTCAATCAAGCCAATACTTTTCGTTCCCGTTGCGGGTGACGGCTGCCTTCAATTTTTGTTCGCCAATGTCGTGCTTGATGAAACGGCGCGACCCGTCGGCCAAACACGCGCGGAACCCGTCGTTGAACAAGCCCTTCAATTGAAAGGGTTGGTCCGGATCAAACTCGATGTTCTCTGGCTTCGTCCACGGCACCGGCTCGCCGGCCTCGACCAACAACAGCGTGTTCGAGGTGCCGTCCGAGAAGTCGGTCATTTTCGCTCCCTTGCGCCTCTCGAACGCGGTTCCGGGCCCGACGATGACGTGGCAGACGGTGTGATTCGGCGGCAGCTTGTCCCGCTGGTGTTTGGGCGCGGCGTATTGTCGTCGCTGACCATCGCCATTACAAGCAATTCATTGCGAGTGCTCACGACCAGATCTTCGTTTGGCGGGTATCCAGGGGCTGTGACCGGAAATTCGTTCACTTTGCCGATGCGATCAACCCCGCCAAGAAATTCACACCGTCGCTTCGCGCCTTCGCCGCTTCGGCGAGCCCCGCAAAGTCGCCGGCTTGTTGACACAGTTCGTAAACGCTCGGGCACGAGAGCGGGCGGTTCTCGCCGGCGAGGTATTTTTTCGCGATCTCCAGCGCCTCGGCGTGGCGATTGACCTTGAGAAGCAAGTTCACAAACACTTCCGCGGCGAATGTGCTCCCCTCAGCCGCGGCGGGAGCGATCTTGTCGTGGAAGTGCTTCAAGCCAGCTTTGACGTTTTCACCGTCGAGCACGTCGAGCAGAATCTTGTAATCGGCATAACTTTTTTCGAATGGCGGGTCGGAGGCGAACTTGAACGACTCGCTCAAGCCCGCGCCATAGGCACAGAGTTCGCGCGCGAGCTTGCGCTCTGGGCACGCATCCAGTTCCAGGGCGAATTGGCAGACTGACGACAGGTGCGACGTATCGATGTGATAGGCCCCCTCCTCGAACAACTCGGGGTGGGCATGCACCAGTTCGCCGACCGATGCGCCGTCCGGAACCGTGATGCCGCGACCTTGCAGGTCCGCTTGCAACCGCTCGAACAGTTGTGCGTAGAGAGACCGCACCAAAGCCCGGATGCAATGCTGTTTGGCCGAGGGGTTGCGTGAAAAGTCCTGGCCGCTGTACGTCGTGATCGCATTGCAGATGCCATAGCGCTCGACGATCAGGTCGAAGCCCTTGGCCGGGTGAACGCCGTGATAAAGCCCAACCTCAACCAGCGGTTGAATGTCATCGGCGTCGGTCGGCACGAATGAATCGAGATATGCGCGCACCGCCTCGGGTTCACCGAGCATGTTGAAGTAGAACCACGCCTTGCGCAGATCGTGGCGCTTCAAGAACTCATTTCCCACCATCCGGCCGGCATCGCGAATGGACTGCTCGTACTGCTCGTGCGTGGTCGCCGGCAAATCGGCGGCGGCGCCCGTTGGGAACGGCGACACGCCAAGCTCGACGCGCTTCTTCATCAGCAAGGCATAGAAGAGTGCGCCAAAGTCCTCGATGGCGCGCAAGTCGACACAAAGTTGATCGATTGCCGCCTTCGGCCCGGACTTCGCCAAGGTCTCTTGGAGGCGGGCGTAGGTTTCTGGAGAAAGTGTCGGCGCTGGCGGAAGCTCGTCGGGGTCGAACATCGGTTGTGTCAGTCGGTGGAGTGAAGGCGCGGGCTTTGATCAGTTTAAGAGTTGTCACGCAAAGTCGCCAAGACTCCAGCCAGGGTATGGGGTATTGGGTATGGGGTTTGGGAAGCAGGTAGCCAACCCTATGCCCCACAGCCCATACCCCTACCTCGTTCTTACTTGCGGAACCAGTCCGCCGGCATGCCAATGAGGCCGCCGGCCGGGATGCGCAGGAGTTTCGGGAAGCTGCCGGGTTGTAAGCCCGCGCTGCGCACGCTCGCGGCCCAACCGGCCGCGAAGGCAGCGGCGAGGTCGCTGCCGTGTTCGCCCGTAACCGGCGCCAAAAGGTCGGGCTTCACTTGCAACTCGGTCTGCGGACCAGCGCCGAATGCTGATTGCAGCAATGGCTTGCCATCCGGGCCGGCAGCGCCGATCGCAAACACGCTGCGAGCGTCGGCAGGAACCGAGACGCCGCCGTCGCGCGATGAGTAGTCGGCCAGCCCGAAACGCCCGCGACCATCCGAGGATTCCACGAAGACGCGTGGCCGCAACTCCCAGTCGACTTCCTGGCCGACGAGCGTCGGCACGTTGAATGGCCGCAGACTGGTCGGGACGCGCCCCTCGAGTCGCACCGCATAGCGGCCGTCGGCGGGCAGCGTGATTTCCAGCGTGTGCTCGTAGACGCCGAACTGTGGTTCAATGTGCAAGCGTGACGGCAACCCTTCAGAGGCGGCGACTACGTCGATTTCGTCCGAACCGTATTTCTCGCCGGAGGGGTCGCGCTGCTTGACGAGTTGCAATCGCATTGGGGCTACCGGAACGCGATAATCGAGTTCCGTCATCGTCGGATCATGCGGTTCACGCCACTGGACGCTCACGCGGATCTTCGCACCGGCCGACAGGTCGAGAACTTGTTTCCCGTCAACAGTTGCCGACAAGAAATTCAACTCGCGCGACCAGCGGCCAATCTTCAATTCCGAGTCCGGCGACCCAAATTCCATCACGCCATTTTTATCGACGTCGTTGAACAGGCCGGTCCAGCTTTGCCCTTGCGTGTCGCCCGCCGGTTGGAACCACAACGGCCGTTCGCCCGGATTCGGCTGTGTGAGGTGCCGAGTGGTCTGGGGGCTCTTGGGCCGTGTCAGCCAGTCGTCGAGGAAGCGGCTGATGGCACTGGCCGCGTCGAGTGCGAAACCGGTGTTCCACTGAAGCTGGCAAAGGACAATTTGGCATCCGGTCAGATGGCCGATGTTGCGTTCGAGCAACTCGACGCGAACCTGACGAGTCAGGAGCACCCGGCCTTCTTCGTCGAGCTTGCGCAGCGCTTGCTGAGCGGCCACGCGTCGCTGCCGTGGCGTCTCGTCGTCGCTGAAGTCCTCAAACGCCCGTTCGTATTCGAGACGTGCCGCCCGCCGCCGCAGCTCCAGATCGTTGCTGTCGGCTTCGATCTCGAGCCGTCGCGTGATCAGGCCCTCGGTCCGGAATTCGTCGCCGCGGACGGCCCGGGCGACGTTGATGATCTGATAGGGTGCATCCGCGGGGACACGGACCAAGTAGAGGTCGGCCGCCGGCGCTGCCACGCGGACGGCCAAGGCGCACTGCGTTCCGTGGCCGAGTTCACCCGGCATCGGCTCGGGCTGGACGTCGCGATTGCGCTCGGCCGTTAAATCGAGAAGCGTCACGGCGCCGGTTTTCGCGTCCTTGCCCGGCGGCGGGAAGTGTTTTTCCCAGCCGGCGAAGTCGGTGTCGATGATGACGACGCGCATCCCCTGGCCCAGTTTCCCGGCCGCATGCAAGCGGTCCAGCCCGGTGATCTTGAGCGCGTCGATATCCTTCACCGGAACCGGTTCGGCGAGATAGTGAACCTGTTTTTCTTTTTCTTCCTTCTTCGGTTCCGCGGGCGTCGGTTCCGGAGGTCGTGTCAAGCCGCTGGCCACGCGCGGCAAGCGCATCGAAGCGACCTCAGCGAGCCCCGCGATGTCGGCCGCTTTGGAACCTTGTGGGACGAGCACGGTGACCACGTTACCGACTCGTCCTTCAATCAATGCCCCCGTCGGAATGAATGGGCCGCGCCAGTCGCGATCGTACTCGGGTGGCGTCACGGCCAGAACGACTTCTAATCGCAGCGGCTTGGTGGCGACGCCTTCCTCGGCCATCTTGCGGCGCAGGTCGGCGGTCCACTTGTTTAAATTCGGCTGGTCGGCCGGAATCGGTGGCAACGTGACCACGGCCGGCGGCGGCTCGGCCGGCCCAAAAATCTCGACGACGCGTACGGGCAGCACGTCAGCAAATGGCTTGACGAGGAACGGCGTCGGCGTGCCATCGGGCAGCGTGGCGAACAGTTCACGCGGCAGGTCAGGCAGGAACCAGCCGCTCGGTTGTTGACGCAGGTCGCGGAGCAACTTGGGGACCACGTTCGCGGGGACCATGCCACGATGAACCGTGAACTTGCGTGAGTCGAAGCCGACGTCTTTGACGAAGCCGGCCTTCGCCAGAGCAAAATCGGTTTGATTCCAAAGCGCGAGTTGATCGCGGCTGGGCGATATTTCAACCGACGCCCGCATCAGCGCTGCCGGGTCGGCGGGCGGCTTCATTCCCGCGGGTGACAACACAATCGTCTGTACGCGGCGATCCTTGAACAGTTCGTGCGCGGTCTTCGACGGGATCGTGCCCTCCATTATCTGGGCGGTCGGGTCGAACGGAGCCGTCTCGTTCTCGTCGTTCTCGGTCTCTTTGAAGCCGAGGCTGGCGAAGTACTTGGTCATCGCCTCGAATTGCAAAACGCGTTCGTTCCGCTCCGCCTGGATGCGATAGCGGATGACGACGTCGTACACGTCCGGCGGCTTCGGCACCTTGATCTGGGCCGACGAAGTCGCCGCGACCATAAGCCAACAGAGCGACGCCGACAAGAAAGTCCGCATGGGAGCGCTCGACAAAGGCCGGAATGCCACGCTTCCATGATGACGGGCAATCAACGCCTTGCCAAGCAAGAGCTTGTCGAATTTGTGCGGACAGTGAAAGTAATTCCGGAACGGCCGGCGCAACATGCCGGCGAAAGGATGGATCGTATGGGCTTCGCCGGTCAGGTCGTGTGCGTCACCGGGGCATCGAGCGGCCTGGGCCACGCCATGGCGCTCGAATTTGCCCGCCGCGGGGCCGTGGTCGGCGTACTGGCGCGCCGTGAAGATCGATTGCGTCAATTGTGTGAGCAAATCCGCTCATCCGGCGGCCGGGCCGAGTTCGCCGTCGCCGATGCGAGCGATCGGACCGCGACTCATGCGGCGCTAACATCGCTAACCGAACGGCTCGGCCCTTGCGACGTCATGGTGGCCAACGCGGGCGTCGGCGTTTCGAATACGGCAACGGACCTGAATGTCAGCGGCGCCGAAATGCTTATCAGAACAAATCTGCTCGGCCCGATGTACGCATTCGAAGCCGTGCTGCCGGGCATGCTGGCCAAAGGCAGCGGCCACCTGGTCGGCGTATCGAGCATCGCGGCGTTCAAAGGCCTACCGACGGCCGCGGCCTATTGCGCGAGCAAATCCGGCCTGAGCGCCTACCTCGAGAGCTTGCGTATTTCCATGCGCGGCAAGAACATCGATGTCACGACGATCTGTCCCGGCTTTGTTTTCACCGAAATGACGGCGAAGAACGATCAAATGCTATGGCCGATGTCAGCCGAAACGGCGGCGCGAAAGATGGTGCGGGCCATTGAACGACGTCGAAAGGTCTACGCCTTTCCCAAGCGGATGCGCGCACTCATTTGGCTCACCAAATGGGCTCCGGATTGGGTGATGGCGCGAACGGTGAACGAATCGCGCGAATGAAAACGCGATAAACACGGTGAAAACCGGACGTGCAATGAAACAGTTCGCCACGCGTGGCAGATTCATTTCATCCAGAATTGAGAGATGGCCAAACAGATACCGGGGTTGGCCATCTCTGCTTGAAATCTTGCGCCTATGTCTTTACTGCCAAAGGAGATGGGATGAAAAATCGAGATTTCACTTCTAGTGTCAGAAGCACTTGCAACTTGCGCTAACACCGCGAGTTCCACATCAAGTAGGTCCAAGTCGGTTCACCAGGCAGTTCCCTTGCAAAACTGTGAAAACCGAGTCCGATTCGATTCGTTCGCGCCGCGCACACCCCTGAACGTGTTTCTCATCACTGGCTTGGACTATTGGTCAAGTCTTGGACCGTTACGCCTTCTCATTCTTGGCGGGCGCTTTCTCCTCCGGTATCGGCCGCTTCGAAACTTGTGCCAGCGCCTCGTCGGGCAGCAGGAACGACGAAGCGACCGCTTTCTGATCCTCCGTCAAGACGTCCGGGTAACGCAACCCTGGCAGCGTCTGGACCGCGAAGATCTCTTGTACGCCGGCTTCGAAACGCAGGAACGCGACAATGTTTCCGGAACGCGTGTCGACGACCCAGACGCCGCACTTGCGTTCCTCGACCGGCAAGCGCTCGGTAATGGGGATGCCACTAAAGACGGCCGTCTCGCGCACTTGTGACAACCCGATGAACGCGTATGGCCCATAGAAATCGAGGCCGCGGGTGAAGCCGGGCACGAGCGCCACGACCGTCAGCTGGCCCGTGTTCAAATCGACGGTCGCCAGGCTTCCGGCGCCCGATTCCAGCACCCAGAGTTTGCCGTCATACCAGCGCGGCGAGTGCGGCATGCTCAGGCCACGGGCGATGAACTCGTTCGATTCAATGTCGATGAGACAGCCGCCCGTCGCCTTGTTGGCGCGCCAGCCCGCATTGTCGTCGGTTTCGCCGAGCGCCGTCACGTAACGCGGCTTACCGTCGCGTAGGGCCAAACCGTTCAAGTGGCAGCGATCCTCGGGACCCAAAGCGGTGATGAACTTCGGTCGCCAGCGCGGCACAAAGCTGTAAAGCGGGTCGAGCGTACACAGGCACGAAAATCGCGTATTGACAATCCACAGGCCGTCCGTGGCCCACGCGACCTCATGGATGGCGATCTGGCCCGTGGTGATCGCATGGCGGGGCAGGAACGCCGCATCATGTTTGTCCGTAGGTTCCAGCTGCCGTGCGACTTCCGCTTGAGTGTGGAATTCGCGCACATCGAGCCGGGTGCCAATGGCGAGCCTACCACGGTCAAACGCGAGCCCCATCGGCGTTTCGAACGTGCGGAAGTGCGTGTTGGCCACGTCGCCATCGGCACGAACAACGATAAGTTTGCCCGCCTGGTACGTCGAAACCAGGAAGGAAAAGCCGCCTTGATTGAGAAGTTGCGGCAGCGTCGTCGTGTGGACGCTGCGGAGCGGCTCTGCTTCCGGTTTTGGTTCGGCGACTTCGTCGGCCATGGCGTTGCTCGGGTCGTTTCGAGTGATCTTATCGGATGCCGCGCAATCGGGCGAATCGGGGGAGCGTCGCAGCGCGCTGTTCGCCAACATGGCGAAGTCTGGCGAAGCTTTTGACCCCGGAAGTTGGCGATCTTCCTTTTTCAAAAAGTGCGTTTTCCGCGGGAAATTGAGTAAAGTCGCCAAGATCGCCACCGTTTTTGCAATGCCCCCCTTTCGATTGCATTTCATTGCATGCGACAATCCCGGCATTGGTCCGCCTGGACGAAACGGGCCATGCTGCCGGAGACCTCCGAGCAGGCTTCATCCGCCTCCCAAGTCTCTCCGAGGGCTTCTGGAGGTTGAAGGACGCCGGAGGCGTCCCAGCCAATAGCCGGGGGTTCGACGC
>DATANR010000095.1:0-42761 GCA_036266155.1 Gemmataceae bacterium
CATCTCGGCCGTGCTGATCTTGATCCTGCTCTCGAACGGCATCGCCGCGGCCTTGCCGCGCATCCCTCTCGGCCCCGTCTACTTCTTGCTCTGTGCATCCTGCCTCGGCCTGTACTTCGTCGACTTGTCCCGCTTCGCCGGCCTGCCGTTCGCCACCCGTGCCGCGGTGGTCGGCGGACTGACCTGCTTGCCCATGCTCTTCAGCGGTATCGTGTTCATCCGCTCATTCGCGACGACGCCACACAAGGACACGGCCCTCGGCTTCAACCTCGTCGGCGCCCTCGTCGGCGGCCTGCTGCAATCGATCACGTTCCTGACCGGAATCCAGGCCCTGTTGCTGCTGGTGGCATGCTTCTATGCAGGCGCCTTCCTGACGCGGCCGCAATCGGCGGTTGGTGAAACGACGGATGATTCGCCGCGAAGTGATTCGGTCGAGCGGGAGTTAATGGTGCAGGCGGTTTGACTGTTTGATCCCGTAGGGATCACAGAAAATGGCCGGTGGTCGAGCGCCAGCTCGCCCACCGGTAACACGGCATCCCCATTCCTCCGACTCCGAAGGAGTCGCAGAACGTCACGCACAACAACCCGTTGATTGTTTGCAAGAGGAAAGTTCTGCGATCCCTTCGGGATCGGTTGGCATATGGGCATCGCTTTCCTATCTGCGATCCCTACGGGATCGATGCACCATTCCACTCTCAGGCCTAAATTCAACACGGCCACATGACGCGCACGATCCCGCCGCCAACGAAATAAGCGATCGCCAGGATGAGCAGCGCAAACTTGATGGACGCGCACCAAAACGCCAGGATCGGCCACCACTCACCGACTGCCCCGGCGAGACCGCGCATCAAGGCAAAGTTCTCCACGCAGTCGAGCAAGCCAGCGAGCACGACCAGCCACGCGATCAGCGGCCCGAACACCGCCGGACCTGACCATCGCCGTCGCCACCAATCCTTCGCCACAATGCAGCCCAACGAGATCGACACGCTGTACGCCACGATGAACAAGTAATCGAGCCCAAGCTGAAACGCAGCCAGCAGCCGGCCACGCTCGCCCCAGTTCGTCATTAGTGCCAAAGCCGTCTCCAAATCGCCGGCCAATTCGAAGGCCACGATGCCGCCGCCACGCTCTTTGAGGGGAGCATCGAGTCGCAACATGGTTGCCGACATAGCGACAGCGATCGCGGCTGCTATCAGGAACGCGCGGCAGCGAGTCTTTGGTTTGAGGTGGTTCCAGGGGTGGTAGATCATGGTAGGCCCATTGAATGCCGTACGGGTCGATGGTGCGCCGCATCAACGTGGTTGATGCATCACTACGACAAGTTACCGAGAACCCCGAATCAACGACCACATCGAAAACAAATTCGACGCCGCTCGGACCGCGCACGCGGAGACGCACGTTGGCCTCGCGTGGGGAGTTGACGCTGCCATGGATCATGGTTGTTGTTTCATCTGATACGCAGGCTGTCCAGCACGCTCGAACCAGATTTCGGAAGTCGGTTGGCGGCACAAGCGAAAGTTTTGGGCTGAACGTCTTATGCTGGCTTGTCGCCCACTAGGCGCAAAAACTCAAGTCAAGTTGCCGCGCCCTCGCTAAACCGAGTCGAATCGTCTAGAATTCGCCATGGCAGTCGGCAATAATGTACCAGAGACAAGGGGAAGACCATGAGTGCCGCGACTGTCCCTGAACTCCCGGTCCCTAGAAAGCCCGTCAACCGGGCGGCCTGCAACTTTCTCCGATGGGCCGGTGCCTTCGTTTGTGTTTTCGCTGCCCTCTACGCCTTTGGTATGTGGCTGAAGGCTTCGACCGAAGCAGAATCGTTTTCGCACAACCCGACTGTTTCGGCAATTGCGTACACAGATCCTGTCAAATCGGCGATCACCCAGAAGGTGGATGGTGCCAAGTCAGTTCTGCAGGCTTCCTTTCTAGTGTTTGCTGTCCTTTGGGGTGTGATCCTTGCCAAAAAGGGGGAAGGCAAACTGCTATTAGGGGACTGGCCGGAATTGGCGATGTTCTTCGCTGCTAATTTCTGTTTCTTGATCAGCTGGACATACTACCTCAATTACGCGGACTCAATGGCGGCCATTCAATCGCAAGCGGATACGTCTCTTAACCCAGACGACCCAAAAGAGCAGGTCATACCGGACTATCGAACCGACATTATTGGCGTGCTGCCGGACCGACAATACACAATCTTTGTGCTGGCTCTTGCGGCCACTGGTGTTACATTGTTAAGTGCACACCTTCTCAAGGAATCCCCGACGTGGCCCGCCCCAACTCAGTCACCCTCGCCTGGCTAATATTGTTGGCATTTGTTGCATCGGCCGACGCACAGGACTCTCCGAAGCACGCCGAGAAGACCATTGAGGCAAAGGCGACCATCGCGTGGGATCCGGCGGCGCTCACCGTGGCGGTGGGCGACGTGATCGAGTGGAAGTTGGGCGCCGGGATCCACGGGGTGCGGATCACCAACTGGGCGGCGGTGAAGGACAACGTCGAGGTGGTGAATGTCGCCGGCCAGCAGCCGTTCAACGCCGCAACCGGGAAGAACGATGACTCGACCGACACGGCCGGCAAGGTGCTGCTGCGGCTGAAGATCAAGGCGGTGCCGGCGGCACCGGCCGAGATCACCTACAACTGCATCGTCCACGGGGCCGACATGAAAGGCAAGGTGACGATCGGGCGGAAATCCGATCTTATTGAAATGGAACTCTTGCGTGTGGCTGACGGCTTTCTAAAGGACAAACTCGCTTCGGCAGAACAAGTCACCGCAGATACCGCTGCGATTGCGAAGATTCTTGATACACCCGAGTTCCGTGCCTTCATTGAGACGCATCGTGCATCCACTGAAATTGCGACGGACAATGACCTCGGCAAAGCCGTCGCACACGCCTGGGAGCGTATTCGTCGCTTGAAGAAGCAGAAATTCGAAAATCCAGTTACGTTTGCCGACGTTTCAGATGAAATCAAGAAGTTGGTCCGTGTGCGCTTTGAATCTGTGCCTCCCCAAGCAGAGATCTTTATCGACAAAAAATCTCGTGGGAAAACACCGTTGATCTTGTTCTTGGCCAGCGACGGAATCTACCAAATCGAAGCGAAGGCTGAAGGGTACATGGATCACTCTGACAGTAAGTACACCCCGCCGCTGAAAGGTGAACTCAAAAAGATAAAGCTCGAAAAGAAGCAGTGATGACCGGCTTTGCACCGACCGCAGCACACCTTCCAAATCCATGATGCACCTCGCAATCAGCGATTTCCACCATCGCGTCAGCGCACACGCAGCACCAACCGAACCTCGCGACAAATCGCGATAGCTCACCGTCCCACCTTCCCCGACGACTTCCCCGCCTTCCGAATCGGCTTCGCTCTCGCCACTTGGACCGCCGGCGCATCGAGGGCCGGGTCTTTGCGGGCGGCGTTGGCGCGCGCTTGTTCCATGAAGACCAACTGGCTGCGGAGCGGTTTCTCGTTTTCGCGGGGTTTCAGGCGTTTGTAGGTCCCGTCCGCCTGTAGCTCGCGGGCCTTGACGTTATCGCTTAGCGAGGCTTTCAGGATGTCGTTGATGAGCCGTTGCTTCAATTCGGGCGGCTCGATCGGGAACACGACTTCGACGCGGCGACTGAGGTTACGGTCCATCCAGTCGGCGGAGCCGATGTAGACTTGCGGGTCGCCGTTGTTGCCGAAGTAGTAGATGCGGCTGTGCTCCAGGAAGCGATCGACCACCGAAATCACGCGGATGTTCTCGCTGACGCCCGCGATGCCCGGCCGCAGGGCCGACACGCCGCGGCAGACGAGGTCGATTTTTACGCCGGCCTGGCTGGCGTGATAGATCGCTTTCACCACCGCCGGTTCGAGGATGCCGTTTAGCTTCGCGATAATGCGGCCGCCCTTGCCGGACTTCTGGAATTCCACTTCCTTGCCGATCATCTCGATCATGAAATCTTGCAGCCGACTCGGGGCCACGATCAGCTTCTTCCAGACCGGCAGTTCGCTGTAGCCGGTCAGGTAGTTGAAGAGGGCCGACACGTCTTCGGCGAAATCCGGGTTGGCGGTGAAGTAGCCGAGGTCGCTGTAGATACGGGCCGTCTGCGGGTTGTAGTTGCCGGTGCCGAGATGGACGTAGCGGCGAATGCCGTCCTCCTCGCGGCGCACGACCAGGGCCACCTTGCAGTGCGTCTTCAGGCCGACGAAGCCGAACACGACGTGCACGCCCGATTTCTCCAGTTCGCGGGCCCAGAGGATGTTGCGCTCCTCGTCGAGCCGGGCTTTCAATTCGATGACGGCCGTCACCTGTTTGCCGGCATCGGCGGCGCGTTGAAGAGCACGCACGATCGGCGAATCGGAGCTGGTGCGATAGAGCGTTTGCTTGATGGCGAGCACGCGGTCGTCCGTGGCGGCCGAATCGATGAACTCGACGACGGGATTGAACGATTCATACGGGTGATGCACGAGGATGTCGCGCGCCTTGATGGCCGCCCAGATGTTGGGGGCCGACGCGAAGTCGGGCGTCACCTGCGGCACGAACTCAGCATCACGCAAATGCGGATAGCCCGTGAGGCCGTAGACCTGGAACAGGCCTGTCGGGTCAAGGAAGCCGGGCATCTGGAAAACATCGATCGCTTCATCGATATCAAGCGACGAGGTCAAGAACTGGACGACCTCCTCCGGCGCATCGGCTTCCAGTTCGACGCGCACAGCCATGCCACGGCGACGTTTGCGGACCGACTCTTCGATCGCCTTGAGCAGGTCTTCCACTTCGTCGTCGTCGATTTCGTATTCGCTGTCGCGCGTCACGCGGAAGACGGTCGCGTGGTCGATCGTCATGCCCGGGAACAGCACTTCGAGGTGCAGCCGAATGGCCGCTTCGAGCGGGACGAAGACGAACCCCTTCTCGGCCGGCAACTGCACGAAGCGCCGCAACACGGCCGGCACCTGCACGACGGCGAAGAGCTTGTCCGGATGCTTGGGCCGTTCGAGCATCACCGCGAGGTTGAGCGACTTGTTCGCCAAATGCGGGAACGGATGGCCCGGATCGATTGCGAGCGGCGTGAGGACGGGGAACACGTCCTTGACGAAAATCTCCTGTAAATGCCGGCGTTCCGCGTCGGTCAGGTCCTTCACGCCGGTGCGGATGATGATGCCTTCCGGCTCCAGGGCAGGCAAAACTTCCTCGGTAAGCACGCGATACTGCTCGGTGACCAGTTCGTTGACGTTCTGCGAGATCTTTTCGAGCTGCTCGGTTGGCAACATCTTGTCGGCGCCGGACGAGCGCGTGATGCCGGCATGGACCTTCTGCATCAGGCCGCCGACGCGGACCATGAAGAACTCATCGAGGTTGGCCGAGAAGATCGCGAGGAACTTGAGCCGTTCGAGAAGCGGAACGTTCTTGTCCTGGGCTTCCTCCAGAACGCGGCGATTGAACTCGAGCCAACTCAGCTCGCGATTGATGTAGAGGGACGGGTCATCGAGATTGTGAGAATTGTCAGTCGTTGCGGGCGACACGGGTGGCGGCGTCATAGGGTGTAACCGATGGCCAAAGAGAACAGTATAACCGGACTCGGACGGCCGGGTATGCTATCACTTGGCTGATCGACCCGCCAACACCCGTTCTGGGAATCCGCATGTTACGAAGACTCTCCCTGTGCCTGCTCCTTGGCCTTGCAGTGATCGCGCGTGCCGATGGGCCGGCCGACAATCAGGTGGACAACGTCCGCCGCATTCCGCCGATGCCGAAGGAGCCACTCGCGGCCGACGTGAAGGCCGATCTCCAGAAAGGCGTCGAGGCGCTCGGCAAGGAAATCGCGGACCTGCGCTTGGCGCTCAAGAGCAAACCGCAACTATTGGAACTGTTGCCGGACGTACAGATTTTCTTCAACGCGGTTCTTTATGCCATCACCTATGACGAGATCTTCGACGCCAAGCGCGAGGTGCCGTTTGCCCGCAAGCAGCTTGATGCCGGGATGCAGCGCGCCAAGGATTTGCGTGACGGCAAAGCCCCATGGACGACGCAAACGGGGCCGGTTGCTCGTGGCTACGTCTCGAA
Organism: Gemmataceae bacterium; assembly: GCA_036266155.1. Lineage (GTDB taxonomy): Bacteria > Planctomycetota > Planctomycetia > Gemmatales > Gemmataceae > SIAJ01. The sequence goes on from DATANR010000095.1 coordinate 6,044, forward strand.
AATCGACGGCTCGGTGCAGCCATACGGTTTGGTGGTGCCGACGAATTTCAACGATGGAGCGAAGCACCGCCTCGACGTCTGGTGCCACGGCCGCGGCGAATCGTTGAGCGAGATCAATTTCATCCAGGACCGCATCAACAACCCCGGCCAGTTCACGCCGGCTGGCGCGTTCGTGTTGCATCCGTATGGCCGCTTTTGCAATGCCAACAAGTTCGCCGGCGAGATCGATTGCTTCGAGGCGCTCGACCACATCAAGAAGCACTACCGCATCGACGACGATCGCCTCGTGATGCGCGGCTTCTCGATGGGCGGGGCCGCGTGCTGGCAGTTCGCGGTTCACTACCCGGACGTTTGGTGCGCGGCCGCGCCGGGGGCAGGATTTTCGGAGACGGCTCAGTTTCTGAAGGTGTTTCAGAACGAGAAGGTGCAGCCGACGGACTACGAGCAGAAGCTGTGGGGCTGGTACGATTGCCCCGACTACGCGGTCAACTTGTTCAACCTGCCGACCGTGGCCTATAGCGGCGAGATCGACGGTCAGAAGCAAGCGGCTGATGTGATGGCGAAGGCATTGCTTGCCGAGAACATGGAGCTGGTCCACATCATCGGGCCCAAGACCGGGCACAGTTATCATCCGGAGGCGAAGAAGGAGGTCGATCGCCGCATCAATGCGCTTGCCGAGAAGGGCCGCGATCGGTTGCCGACGAAGGTCAAGCTGCAGACGATGACGCTGCGCTACAACCGCTCGTTCTGGATCACGATCGACGGCATGGAAAATCAGTGGGACAAGGCGCGCATTGAGGCCGAGATCGTCGGCAATAAGATCATGGTCCATGCGACCGGCGTGACGGCATTCACCATTTCGATGCCGCCAGGAACCTGCCCGTTCGATCCGACGATCGGGATTGAGATGCACTTCCCGCCGAAGAATGAAGAGGTGAAAGACGGCCGCTTCGGCGTCGTCGCGCATTCCAAGGTCGGCTCCGATCGCTCATGGGTGTCGCACTGGGTGAATAAGGGCGGCCAGTGGACCGAGTTCGCGGGCAATGCCGACGGCTTGCGCAAGGTGCACGGGCTTCAAGGGCCGATCGACGACGCATTCCTCGATCGCTTCATCATGGTGCGGCCATCGGGGATGGGTTTTGGTGAAACTACCGCCAAATGGGTTGACAACGAGATGAAGCACGCCATCACGCACTGGCGGCAACAGTTCCGCGGCGACGCGATGGTGAAGAACGACCAGGCGATCACGGATGCCGACATCGCAGAGAGCAACTTGGTGTTGTGGGGCGACCCGTCGAGCAATCATGTGCTTGCGAAGATTGCCGACAAGTTGCCGATTCATTGGACGAAAGACGGCGTGACCGTCGGCGACAAGACATACCCGGCGACGAGCGTGCCCGTGATGATCTATCCGAATCCGCTGAATCCGAAGAAGTACGTCGTGCTCAATAGCGGCTTCACGTACCGGGAGTACGACTACTTGAACAATGCGCGACAGGTGCCGAAGTTGCCAGACTACGCGGTGATCGACGCGACGACTCCGATGACGTCGAGGTTGCCGGGAAAGGTGTTGACGGCTGGGTTCTTTGATGAGAAGTGGCAAGTGAAGAAATAACGGTTCGCCGCTTGCATCGTAGCGCGATCGCGCTACGATGCAAGCGACAAATTCTCATGCAAACACATTGACGGGCTTAAACGTCCCCCCAATCACATCTTTGCTCGATACTCCGAGCCAATTATCCAAAATCGACGCATACACCTGGCGGAAGTCGGTGCCGAACTTCAAGTTTCCCATATCCAGGTCTTTCAAGCTCGGATGCTCGCCGACCGCTCCGGCTTTCACCTTGCCACCGACCAGGAACATCGGGGCGCCACTGCCGTGGTCGGTGCCCTTCGAGCCGTTCTCCTTGGCCCGACGGCCGAACTCGGAGAAGGTCATCACGCAGAGCCGATCTTTGTGCCCGCGGGCGGCCATGTCCTTGTAGAACGCGGTGATCGCGCCCGAGACTTCGGCCAACAAGTTCGCGTGAGCCCCCTGGCCGGCCCCTTGGTTCGCGTGCGTATCGAAGCCGTCGATCGACACGTAAAACACGCGGGCTCCAAGCCCGGCATCGATGAGTTGGGCGCAGAGCTTTAGCCGATTGGCCAGGCCCGTTGCGGGGTAGGGCACCTTCGGCTGATAGTTCTTGCCAACTTCTTGGAGCTTTTGGCTGCTGGCATACGTGTTGAGCGCCGTCTTCTGCACGAAGTCGAGCAGGCCGGGCTTGCTACCCGTTTTGGCGGCCCCTTCAATCACCGCCTTGCCCGCGTTGTCGGCCATCTTGAGCTGAAAATCCTCGATGCTCGTGATCGATGGCACACGCGCCGGCGAGCCATTCAACGCCAGAGGCGCCGACTCGTTGCTGCCCGACACGTGGAAGGCCGGCGAGTTCATCGCTTTGAGCGCTTTGCCGACCCAGCCTTCGGTGAGCGACTCGGCGGTGCTCGCGGCATGCCAGATGTCCATCGACCGGAAGTGCGATTGGCTCGGGTTCGGGTAGCCGACGCCCTGAACGACGCAGAGGGCTTTGTCTTCAAGTAATCCCGCGAGGCCATCGAGCGACGGATGCAAGCCGATCGAGTCGTTGACTTTCTTCACCTGATCGGCCGGCACCTTGATCGTCGGCCGATACGAAGGATAGAGGTCGTCCTTGTAGGGAATCACAGTATTCAGGCCGTCGTTGCCGCCGGTGAGTTGGACGACGACGAGGATCGTGTCCTTCGCCCCCGGCTTGGCGGCATCCGGCGCGGCGAACGCCGTGCGGGCGAGAAACGTCGGCACGGTCGCGCCGATGCCGACGAGGGACGACACCTTCAAGAAGTCGCGACGACTGGACATGTCTGCATCCTCCGGGACCGTGTTAGTTGACCTGATATTCCGGTAACGTCATCACAAGGTGGCAAAGGCTGATCACGCGGTGTTCCGCCGCGTCTTGTTTCGTCCAGTATGACGGCAATTTTTGCTTTCCGCTAGCGGAAGCATAATCGAAGATCTTCTTGCGGGTTTCCTCAGGGACATCGCCTTGAAGGAACAGCTTCAGGAAGAAGTCCGCGAGTTCCTCGTTCGTCTTCTTGCCGTGTGCCTCGGCGACAACGAACGCGGTCGCCGGTTGGCCGTACGCCGCTGGCCGGCGGGCCATGTCGAGGGCGAGGTTCTGGCGGAACAGCAACGTTTGACCATTGAGCCACGTCTGCCCGCCGTCCCAGCCCTTGACCGACGGTGGGTGAAACACGTTTTGGCCCAGCGTCTCCAATGCGGCCGTCAAATCGAGCGACGTACTCTGCGTGCCCATTTTTGCTTCGAGGCCGCGCGCCATGCCGAGCACGTAGTCGACGGGCGGCTTGATGCGCGCCCGATAGGCCTGCTCGCTAAAGAACAAGTTCGAACGCAGCATCGTCTCGACGAGCTTGCCAAAGTCGTAATTCTTCGCGAACGATTCGGCGAGCGGGTCGATCAATGCTGCCGGCGGGGCCTCGGCTTCGCTGATCAGGAATCTATAGAGCTTGCGAACGATGAACCGCGGCGCCGCCTTTTGTTCGAGGCAGATGCGGACGATGTCGTCGCCGGTCCATTTGCCTGTCTGGCCGAGGACGGCTTTCTCGGTGGAGTCAAACTCGTTCTTGTTCGCCTTGAACTTGCCGTTCTGGATCTCCCAACCCGTAAACGCACGGGCCGCTTCGCGGATGTCCTTCTCGCTGTAGTTGCCGATGCCGAGCGAGAACAACTCCATCAATTCGCGGGCATAGTTCTCGTTCGGTTGCGCCTTCTTGCTTTGCACCGTGTCGAGCCAGACCATCATGGCCGGGTCCTTCGACATCGCGTGCAGTAGTTCGGAGAAGTTGCCCAGGGCGTGTTGGTACATCAACTCGTACTGGCCGACCATGTAGCCGACGTTCTGCACCTTCGCGTTCGACGTGGCGAAGTGGTTGTGCCAAAACAGCGTCATCTTCTCGCGGAGCGCCCGACCGCTGTTGAGCATGCGATACAGCCACCATGCGGACGCTTGCGGGCCCGTGTTGAATTTGCGCGCGGCCGTCGACAAGAATCTTTCCGTGTCCGCGTCGTAGTTCGGCGAAGGCGAACCACCCTTTAACAGTTGATCGATGAGTTTGTCTGGGCCGAGCTTCACGCCGGCCTGCAACTCGTCCCATGTCGCGCCGAAGGCGGCTCGGCGATAAACGTGGCCGACCTTTATCAGATCCCAAGGGTTCTTGGCATCCGGTGTAAAGCGTGCCCAGGCCCAGCGGGGGTCGATGATTTCTTCCATTGGAAAGCCCTCGCTATTTCTTGGTCTTCCAGGTGATGTCGAGCCGGAACTCGTTGGCGGTGTAGTCCGTTTCGATGCCGACGGTCCCGAGCTTCGGCAGGAACTTGAAGAGCGCTTCAGTCTGTTTGCGGGCGTCGCCGACTTTGAGGGCCTGACCGACGATCGTCGATGCCAAAGCCGCCTCGGCCGCGGTGCCGGCGAAGTCGCCGGCTCCGCTGGCGTAAGCTCGGGCTTGCATGTTTTGCGACATCGGCCTGGTGCGATCTTCCTTTTCGAGGATGCCAACCAGTTCCTTGAACAGCCCTTTGTTGGATGCGAGGATGTATTGGTCCTTGTAGGCGCCGAACGTTGGTTGGTAATTCAGGTGCAGGTTTTGCGGATCATCCGGGAACTTGCCACCTTCGCGAAAGGTGTATCCAAAAGCCGGAACGCCCGCGATCTCTTCGTCCCACGACTTGTACGACACCTGCTGTGCCAGGGCGGCCGAGCCGGCGTGGATGAGGGCCGACATCGTCTTGGCAAATTTCGGGTTGCGCATCGAGATGACGGCCGCGAACGCCGGCAGCTTGATTTCCGGCTCCGTCTTGTAATCCGGTACCGTCTCATGCCGGGCGGCAACGAGCCGATAGTGCACACCGCTCTGGCTCAAGAATTCGGGCAAGCTGCTGTTGATCAAAAACCGCGAAATTTGCTGTTCGCCTTCTGCAAAGCCCTTGGCGATGTCCGGCGGAAAAATCTGCTCGCGCTTCTTGTACATCGTGTCGAGGTCGAGATAGAAGCTGTGACTCGCGAGCACGCCTTGTGGTTCGAGCAAGGGCAGGGTGCCGCCGATCTTTGGGTCCTTGGGCAAGTGCAATTCAACATCGGTCGCCATGCCATCGCGGCCGGCCGGCATGCGCACGGCAACGCGGAAGTCGCCCTTGTCGGCATAAAGGCCGATGGTGAGGAAATCGGACCGGCGTGCGACGTCCAGTTGGCCCGCGGCGACAAACGTGAGGATAAAGTTCGCACGCGGCATCTCGAACAGGTCCTTGATCTGTGGCAGTTCCTTGATCGGTTTCAGATTCAGCCACAACCATGCCGCGGGGCCGGCAGGGAGAATGCTCGACGATTGCTTGTTGGCGATTGTCGCCACGGTCTTGGTCTTCGGATCCTTCTGGACTTTCGTGTAATGGTCGATTGCAGATTTGAGCGCTTCGCCCTTGTTGGAGAAGAGAATCACATCGCCCTTGTGAGCGGCAATCGCGTCTTTGTCGAGTTCGACGCCGTCGAAGCCTTCGTAGGACTTGTGCTTCATCGGTTCGCCGGCGCCTTGCCGAGTACGTTCTTCTTCGAGCAAGGAAACAGCAAGGTTAAAGAACTTGGTTACAGTTTTCTCGTCCGTGCCTTGAACCGCGATCACGACTGGGGCGTTATTGTCACCCGAGAACTTGGCGCCCAAGGCCATCCCGCCGCCGGCCAGCTTGTCAATCAACTCGGGCCAGGGTGAACCCAACTCGTGCTCGAAGTGAGCAACCAATTGGAAGAAGCGGCGGTATGTGGCATTGTCAAGAAAATCACGGACAACTTGTAATTGCATCGCCTCCTTCGCCAGGTCGTGCTTCAGCACCGACTCGGCCAAAAGGCGTGGCTTCTCGACCTTGACGACGATGTCCGTCGTCTCCGGGAAGAAACGCAGTGGGTCTTTCGTGTCAGCGCGAGCAACGATAACAAATGCAAGGGCTGCTGCGAGGGAGAGAAAGGGTCGCATGTGGAACCCCAAAAGGCGGCGGGTCGGCAGGGTCGAACTGAACGGGTTTACCCATTAGCGTACGGACATGTTTCAGAAAAGACCGTCGCGAGCGAACCCGGCCGATGTCGTCCGGCTCCTGCCCGTAGGATAGCCCCAACCCCGATCTGGAACCCGCTCATGACCGACCCGCAGCTCGGCCCGACGGTGCCGCTCGTTTCGCCGCTATATCAGTCGACCGTTTACAACTTTCCGGACGTCGACGCTCTCGACCGCGTCATGAACGGCGAGGAGCCCGGCTTCATTTATGCGCGTGACGGACATCCGAACGCAAAAGCCTTGGCCGCGAAACTAGCAGGTCTCGAATCGGCCAAATGGGCGGTCGTCTGCGGCTCGGGCATGGCCTCGTTGTCGGCAGCTTTCCTCGGCTACGTCAGTTCCGGCGACCGCATCATCGCCAGCAATCGGCTTTACGGTCGCACCTACAAGTTGCTGCTTCAGGAGCTGGGGCGGTTTGGTGTTAAGACATCGGTAATCGATTGCAACGATTTGGATGCGGTGAGGGCGGCCTTCAAGCAACCCGCCCGCGTGCTGTTCGTCGAGACCATCTCGAATCCGCTCTGTCGAACTGTCGATATTCCCGCGCTCGCGGAGATCGCGCACGCCAACAATGCAAAGCTGGTCATCGACAACACCTTTGCCACGCCGATCCTCTATCGGCCGCTGGAGCACGGGGCCGACATGGTGATGGAGAGCTTGACCAAGGTCATCGGCGGCCACTCGGACGTGACGCTCGGCATGATCGCGGGCACCGACCTGGAGTTGCTGCCCGCGATTACACAGATCGTCAGCACATGGGGCCTCGCCGCCAATCCATTCGACTGCTGGCTGTGCGCTCGCGGGTTGCCGACACTCGACATGCGCATGCGGGCTTCATGCCGCAATGCGAGCCAACTCGCCGACTGGCTTGCGGTCCGGCCGGGCGTGTCGCGGGTGATCTATCCGGGCCGGCCGGAACATGCTGATCACGAAATTGCCCGCAAGCTGATGGGCGACTGGTTTGGCAACATGCTTTGCTTCGAAATCACAGGCGGCCGGGCGGCGGTAAACCGGTTCATTCGCCAGGCGCCCGCGATTCCGTTCAGCCCTTCGCTCGGCCACTTCAGCACCACGTTAAGCCATCCGGATACGACATCGCACCGCTACGAGAGCCCGGCGGAAAAACGCCGGCAGGGCATCACAGATGGGCTGATCCGTCTATCAGTAGGTATTGAGCCGTTCGAGCAGGTCCGCGACGAGATGGCCAAGGGGCTTGCGGTCGCCTGATTTGCCTCAGCCCGTTACGATAGAGGAAGAGCCCACTGTGAGCGCCCGATGAAAATTGACTTGTACGGCATGACCTTCGATGGGCCGGCCGTCACTTTTTACCTGTGGTCTCCCTGGCGCTGCACAGCCCTGGAGCACCGGCTATTCGATTCGATCAAGGTGTTGCCGAACGTTGAATTCGAAAAGGTGCCGGACGAACTGCGCTTGCACGTTACCGAAGCCAAAGTCTACCGCAACGCGATTCAGATGGCCGAACGAGTCCTCAAGGGCTGGCAGGAAGAAGCGAGCGACGCAGGCACCGATCGACGAATCTGGCGCTGGATGGTCGAAGCCGATTGCGATGGCCACGGCTACGACCATGCGGGCGAAAAGGCCTGCATCTGGGCGTTCTTGCGGCTCAGCCTCGAACGCGGCAGCCCGAACGAGCCGGAGCGCGGCGAAGACATCGATCTGAATGGATTCGGCTTCCGCGTCTGGCGGGCCGACGAGATAGCTTGACTGGAGTTTGAGATGAGCACGGCGGTTGCAGAAGACATTGTTGCCGAGATCAAGAGCCTCAAGAAGAAGATCGGCGCGACGATCCTCGCCCACTATTACCAGGAAGGCGAGATCCAGGAACTCGCCGACATCACCGGCGACAGTTTGAAGTTGGCCCGCGAGGCGACCAAGGTCTCGTCGCCCGTGATCGTCTTCTGCGGCGTCCATTTCATGGCCGAGACGGCCAAGATGCTGAATCCGAAAAAGAAAGTGCTTCTGCCTGACTTGCTCGCGGGATGCAGCCTCTCGGACTCTTGCCCGGCCGACAAGCTGGCGAAATATCAGGAGATGCTGCGGATCAATGGCCGCAAGTTCCAGACGGTGACTTACATCAACAGCTCGGCCGCCGTGAAGGCGCTCTCCGACTGGGTGGTGACATCGGGCAATGCCGAAGAGGTCATTCGCCGCGTCCCACCGGAGTTCGAGATCCTCTTTGTCCCGGACCAGCATCTCGGCCGCTATCTCAGCGAAGTCACTGGCCGAGAAATGATCCTCTGGAACGGCTCATGCATGGTGCACGAGATCTTCAGCGTTAGCGATTTATTGAAACAAAAGAAGCAGATGCCGCACGCGATCACAATCGCGCATCCGGAATGTCCGCGCAACATTCTCGAGCACACCGATTTCGTCGGGGGCACGGAAGCGATGCTTAAACATTTGAGTACTTACAAGGAACCTACTGACTTCCTGGTCGCGACCGAAGCGAACATGATGTGGCAAATGCAAAGCAAGTTCCCGCAACATCGCTATCACCCAGTGCCGGGCATCACCTGTGCCTGCAATAAGTGTCCGCATATGGCCCGGAACACCTTGGAAAAAGTCCGCGACTGTATGTTGCATGGCGAGCCGGAGATCACGTGGCAGCCGGAGTTCGACAAGGCTCGCGAGGTGTTGGAGCGCAGTTTGTTGAACACGCCGGTGAAGAGCATGAGTGCGGAAGGACATCCGGCGGGGGATTAGTTTACTTCGGATCGCAAGGATGTTAAATCATGTCATTAATTCCGAACCGCTTCCTCGTCCGTGTCCTGTATGCGTGCCCTTACGTCAGGGACATGCCGCTCGAGGAAGAGGACTCGCTGCTCGAATTGCCCGAGGCCGCTCGGCTCGATCCGTTCGCGGATTTGGACGACGCACCGAACTTCGCGGACGTGCGCCTTGCTTGGAACGAGATGGGCCTGGGGCTCACTGTCGAGGTCAAAGGCAAAGACAGCTATCCCATCGGCGATGTCGACCGGCCGCGGCAATCGGACGGCATCACGCTCTGGATCGATACGCGCGGCGACCGGACCGCGCATCGGGCGAGCCGTACGTGTCATCAGTTTCACTTCCTCGCCGCGGGCGGTGGGTCGAACAAGGATGAGCCGGTGGTTGTGCAGTCGAAGATTCATCGGGCGTTGCAAGACGCTCCGCTGGCGAATGCCGTCGACGTGCCGTTTCGCTTTGAACGCAAGAAGGGCGGCTACCGCATTGAAGCGTTTCTTGGGGCGAGCGTGCTCACCGCCTTCGATCCCGAGCAGTTTCCGCGGCTCGGCGTCTTCTATTCCGTCAAGGATTTCGAGAAAGGCGAGCAGACGCCGGGGGCCGACAGCGATTTTCCCTTCGCGGAGGATCCGTCGCTGTGGGCGTCGTTGGACTTGGGTCGGGACAAATAATCGTCAGGCGACACGAAGAGACTTCTTTTCCTTGATCGGGGTGCGGAGCTCGTTGCGAGTCACGCCCAGTTCTTCCAGAATCGGCCGATAGACTTCGCGGTAATACACGTCCGCATCGAACAATTCCAGCTCGCGGATTGCGGCAACCCGCCGCGGGCTTTCATCCAATAGATCGTGGATCGCCGGCATTTGAAAATCGTTCATCACCCGGCCGAGTTGTTCGACGACCGCCGTACGATCGTGTTCCAGATACAGCTTCAGGCAGTCGCGGAAGAAACTGTGATGCGCCTTTTCGTCAATCGCCATGAGCTGAAGCATTTTCTCAAGCGCCGGGTCGCCGCCGATGGCCGGCAAGCGGTCACGCAGGTTGCGATAGCTCAGGAACGTCGCTTCTTCCTGGACCATGGCGTAGACGAGCATGCCGAGATGATTGTCCTGGGGGAGGTTCCACTCGCGGGCGAAGACCTTTTCTTCTAGATCCGCCATGTATTCTTCGGAGCGATGCCCGGACTTGAGCAGCCAGTCGCCGAGGGCCAGCGAGTGCTTGGATTCCTCGTATCCCCAATTCGCGTAGAACCACGCGCGGCCCTTGCTGTTTCGGACCTTGGGCAGGATCTTTGCGGAATAGTCGGGCAGGTACAACTCGACGGCACAAAACGTCTCGACCACGTCGGCGACGACCGGCTTCAACGACGCGTTGCATTCATCCCATGGAATATCGTCGGCGACGCGCCAGCGCCGGCGGCGCTCGGCGCGGTCGAAGAACTCGCGATAGAGCCGCCACATGGACCGCTCGATCTCGGTCGGCAGGCTAGGAGCCGGGTTGTCCATGTCTCCGGGATGCGTGCGCAAAATGGCGGGTGGCGGGCCTTCGGAGGAGGGAGAATACAAGATGGATACGGACGACACGACCGGCAGGGTAGAGCGCTCGTCCGCGATTGCGATGTCCGGATTGCGAGGAGGCACGTGTTCCTCAGGGTGCGGCTAACGATCGAACGGACGATTCTCTTTGCCCAGAATCCGCGTTGGTTCTTCGGCTCGCAGTGGTTGCGACTGCGAGGCACTGCGGGCTTCGAACTTCACGCGCACGTCCCCTGGTACCAGCGCCTCGGCTTCAACCACGAATGTCAACTCGGCATTGGGCGCCAGTGTATCCACGGTAGGAAACTTCACCGTGAAACAGCGCTTGTCCTTATCCTCGCTGATCTTGCCCGTTTGCCCTGGCCCGGTTGCGCGCGTCGCACGCAAGCTCTCGCTCGGCACTTCCGCGGTTATCACAATCGCCTTGGCAACCTGCGTTCCCGCGTTCTTGACGCGCACCGAATACGTCGTCCGCTGGCCGACGGGGACCGGATCGATCGAGTCCTTGACCGACATTTGCAATGCCGGCACGCCGGCGATTTCTATGACGGCTTCCGATGGCTTGGCCGGACTCCACGGTTTCGAGTTGCCGCGATTGGCCGGCTGGGCGGTTATCGTCGCCGTAACTGCTGTCCTGGCAACAGCATTGTTGCACATGCCGGTCAACGTGATGGTCCGTTCCTGGCCCGCGGGGGCCGAGCCGAGGTTCCAGACGACCTGCCGTCCCGACGCTTTGCCACCATCGGAGGCACTGACGAATGAGATTTCCGCGGGAAGCGTAGCTTTTACCTCAATTTTGCCGCTTGCGGCTTCCTCATGATTTTGAACAACTATTTGCCACGTAACGGTTTGCCCCACATTGGTTCGCACCGGCCCGTGGATAGTCAGCGCCAGCTGCGGCTCTGTGCTTTCCACTGCTTTTGGTTTCGGAGCTGGGCTATCGGAGGGTGTTACCTTGCCCGCGAAAGCCGTGACTGCCACAGAACCACTACCGTTCACGCCATCGTCGGATCGGGCGTCCGCCGAAAGTGAATAGAGCCCCGGTTGATGTGGCCTGACGGTGGCGCGGACCGATTGTTGCTTGCCGCCTGCTGAGCGCGGCAACGTCCAGATGACCGTATCGCCGTCGATCGCCGCCTTTGGCTCGGTTCGCACGAGGTCGATGCCTTCGGGCAGTTTGGCGGTCAGCGTGACCGGGCCTGAGTCGAGCTTTTCGGTCCCCGCGAGCGTGTACGTCACGGTAGCGTCTTGTCCAACACTGACTGATTTCGGGGCCACCACGGTCACGTCGAGCTTCGGCGACTTCCACGTGACGCGCGTTTCCGACTTGGAGACAACCGTGAATTGGCCCGGCCGATCCGGATCGGGCTTCACGACCTCGATGCCGATGCGATTGGTGCCGGCCGTCGGCACCGGCTGCGTGATGTTCACACGCCCGGAGCCATCGTTCCCGAAGACCGTCACCGCTTCGGTCACCGACGCGACCTCGCCGCCGTCCGTGGCCGTCAGTGCAGCCGCCGGTCCGTCGATGATGCGATAGCGCACACGATAGCCCGCAGTCGTGTCGCCGGCACGTGTGATGGTGGTATTGAGCGTGTAATCCCCGCCGGCCCGAGCGGTCACTGGGGCCGGGAAGAGCAAGTTGCCTTCGACCCAATTCATCTTGGCGTAAACGCGGTTCTTCTCCCAATCATTGATTGCCGGGCAGTAGGCGATGACCGTCGTCTCGCCTTCGACGGCCGAGGTCACCAGGCACCAAGTTTGCCCAGGCCGGATCGTGAACTCTTCCTTGCCGCGCGTAATGCAGTGCTCGAAATAGTCGGTGTAACTGAACGCGTATTTGTTATCGACCTTCATACCGCGGCCCGGCAGGTACCCGCTCTCGTCGACCTCGACAATACTGCCGGGTCCTTCAACCATCCATTCGACGCGCCGCTTGCGCCGCGGCGTGCCGTCGGCATCGTACACCGTCGCGATAAACACCTGCGAGCCACGGACGGGCGCGGTGCAGAGCTCGGGGCGGACGACCAGGCGGCACGCGTGCGGATCGAAGTCGTCGAAGTAACCTGGCCCGGGCGGCCGGGCATGCGTCTGCAGCGCCGGATCGCCGGCCGGCAGCAGGTAGGGGAAGTAGCTTGGGCTTCCCGACAGGCAACCGGCCAGGAGCGCGCAGCCGCTCACCAAGGTGAGGGCGACGACGCATCGAGCGACCGGTTTCATGACCGCCTCCGCGGCGCGCGGCTTCCGCGCGGGCGGCGGGATATACGGCAAACGAGCAGGGCAGGGCAAGGCCAGAACTGAGTAGGGACGTGATGGCGAAAAACGCCGCAATTCATTTGCCCGGCGCGATTCTCCACACGACAATGCCCACACGTTCGGTCGCCCAGCCGATCGCCCGGAGGGTGTGCCCGTGGCCTTCAATTGCCCAAATTGCCAGTTCCGCATCGGTCCCAAAACTTCTCCGAAGCCGGGCAAATACACGCCGACTTGCCCCAAATGCTCATTAAAGTTCGCGCTGGTCGTGCCGGCCGACGCTGGCGCCGAGTGGATCACACGCAAATTGGCGGAGGCGGAGCCTGCCAAACCCGCACCGAAGCCGGCGCCGGCGAAGCCGATGGACACCACCGAAGTGACGGGCGACTTCGGCCGCGGGACGGTCGGCGACCAGACCGAAGCCACCGGCGACTTTGGATCGCCGCTGGCGAAAGACGACCAGACGGCGATCCATGCGTCGTCGCCGGCGGTTGAAGATCAGACGGCCGCGTTCGGCACTGCGAACAAGACCGAGGTTGGCAACGACGCCACTATCGCCCCGGAGTCGCCCGCCAAGAAACCGAAGCCCCGCAAGGTCGCCGACACACAGGTCGACATTCCGAACACGCTCGGCGGCTACGAAGTGGTCAAGGAACTCGGTCGCGGTGGCATGGGCGCGGTCTATCTCGCACGCCAGGTGTCGCTCGATCGACCGGTCGCGCTCAAAGTGATGAACGCGAAATGGGCCAAGGATCCGATTTTCCTGGCCCGCTTCACGCGTGAAGCCTTTGCGGCGGCCCAGCTCGTTCACCACAATGTCGTGCAGATCTACGACATCGGCGAGCAGGAGGGGATCAACTTCTTCAGCATGGAGTTCGTCGAGGGCCGATCGCTCGGCGACATGTTGAAGAAGGACGGCAAGGTCGACGTCGAAGCCGCCGTCGGGCACGTCATCCAGGCCGCCCGCGGCCTCAAGTTTGCCCACGATCGCGGCATGGTCCACCGCGACGTGAAGCCCGACAATCTGATGCTCAATGTCCACGGCATCGTCAAGGTGGCCGACCTTGGACTGGTCAAGACGGCCGCGATGAGCCGGGCCGACGACGCGCTGGCCGAGCACAACACCGATCCGGATTTTCAACGATCTAATTCCGGCCTGCGCTCATTGCCATCGGACATTACGCTCGCGCACTCGGCAATGGGCTCGCCCGGCTACATGTCGCCGGAACAATGCCAAGATGCAGCCGCCGTCGATCCGCGTGCCGATATCTATTCGCTCGGCTGCACGCTCTACGCGCTGCTTGCCGGCCGTCCGCCGTTCAGCGGCGGCAATGTCTTCGACGTAATGGCCAAGCACGCCTCCGAACCGCCCGCGCCGATTGCCGGCGTCGCCAAGGAGGTCAACGCGGTAGTGATGAAGGCGCTCGCCAAGAAGCCGGACGACCGCCAGCAATCGATGGACGAGTTCATCGCCGATCTTGAACGCCTTCTGCCTGACAAGGGCGCCGCGGCCAAGCCGACGGAGGAACATCTTGGTATTCTCGAAGCCACGGTGCGCCGATTTCAAACGGCGTCGATGGCGAAGATTCGCAAGGCTTTACTGGGCGCTTTCTTCCTCGGTTCGCTGATCGCGGCCGTCATTGGCATCATCCTCGGAAGCTGGCTGGTGACGGGCGGCGTTGTCGCTTTGGTACTCGAGACGATGGTCGCTTACTTCTTTGTCGATGGGATCTTTGGCAAGTCGTACTTGTTCCGCCGGGCTCGCGAATGGGCGTCCGGTGCGCGCATCACGGATTGGGCCATGGGCATCCTGGGCCTGATCGTATTCATCGCGGTCATGTGGCTGATCGGCCTGCACTGGGTCGGCTGCGGAACCGCGGCCGTCGCCGTGGTATCGGCGCTCGTATTCCATTTCGCCATCGATAAGGCGCTCGCCAATCAGCGACGCGCCGCCGTCATGGACTGCGAGCACATGCTCAAGCGTCTGCGCATCGCCGGCATGGATGAGGAGGCTCTGCGTTTGTTCGTCGCCAAGAACGCCGGCCAGAGTTGGGAGGGCTTCTTCGAAGCCCTATTCGGCTTCGAGGGCAAGTTAGCGCTGCGGCCGACGGTCGAGGAGCAGGCCGGGAATCGATTGCCACATTACGCCGGCTGGCGCGAACCACTGCTGGCTCGCTTCGAGCGTGCCCAACAAGCCCGCCGTGATGCTCACGCTCGCAAACTGTTGCAAAAGGTGGAGTCCAAAAAGCTGCAAGCTCAGGGCGTCGATAAGAACGCGGCCGAGGCGCAGGCCCGCGACGAGGCGGCGGTGCTCGTCGAGAAAGCGGCCGAGATCAAAGCGTCACGCAAGAAGCCGATCAGCGTCAAGTCGATGCTGGCGACGGCCCCGAAGCCGGCCAAGCGCCCACCGCAGCCGGCGAGCTACCACATGAGCAAGTTGATCGACACGATCCTCGGCTGGAAAGTGCGCTTCGTCGTGGCCATCATCTTGATTGCGCTGGGCGCACTCTGGGTCAATGGTCAGGTCAGTTTGAGCAAGTTCGAGCACGCGGTCGGCAATGTCGCCGGCGCGGAGACGTCAACCGATACGCAAAAGGCCGCCAAGCAAGCGGCCGGCTCACTGGCGGTCGTCCTCGGAAGAGATCAGCACCTGAAGATCCCAATCGTCGGCCATTTCCTCACCTGGGCTGACAGCCTCAATCCCCTTGTTGCCGGCCTGATAATTCTGCTGTCGACGCTTAATGGCCGCATGTTGGGGATCGTGCTTCAGCTGGTTGGCGCTACCATCACACTCCTGGGACATCAATTTGGCGTGATCCCGGCCATCGGTCCGATTGAACCGCATCAACTAACCATGATCCTTGGCCTGGTGTTTGCTGTCGCCGGAGTTGTTGTCGCGCGTCGACAATGACGGACGTACAATCGTTTCGGTCGCAAGCGCAAAACTTTGCCGATGGCGGGAGATGTACGCCTTGTGCCGGAAATATGTGCTAAGAGTGTGGGATACATCGCCCACCCCGCCGAATGGAACCACTTGGGGAGTTGAGTCATTCCAGCCGCCCCTCCACGCCCTGCCGAACGTGCCATGCCCGCCGCGATGAATCCGTATGCGCTGATCCGCCGGATCATCGTCGCCGCGTTGACCGGCACTCTTCCCGACGAATATCGGGACGACTCCGTCCAGATTCTGACGCAAGCGCTCGCCGCGCCTGACGATGACGTCCGTGCGATGGCCGTGATCGGTCTCGGCGAACTCGGCGCCGGATCAGCCTCGGCAGTGGTGCCGGCGCTGACCGGCGCCATCCACGATGGCAACGAGCAGGTCCGTCGCCGGGCTGTGCGCTCGTTGGGCGACTTGGGCCCAGCGTCTCTACCGGCCCTGCCGCACCTGATCTCCGCGCTCCGCGATCCAACCACTTGCGTCCGCCTCGAAGCGATGTCCGCCCTCGGTCGGATCGGTCCCGAGGCCGACCCCGCGATTCCATATCTCGTTTCGCTGTTGTCCGACGAAGAGACGCGTGTGCGGACCGTGGCGGGCGCCACGCTCAAGAAGATTGGCTCGGAGTCGATTCCCTATCTCGTCGAAGCCATGGGCGACGCGGATGCCATCCTCCGCGAGCGTGCGGCCTTGCTCCTCGGCCAAATGCACGCGACGGACGACGATTCGATCGAGGCGCTGCTCGAAGCCTTGTCGGATTTCGATGAAGACGTCCGACACGCCGCTCGACAGGCGCTGCAATTGATTGAAGCGTAGGTTCAGGCGTGTCGGCCGAAGGCCGCGTAGCCACAAGCTGGCAGGTGTCGCCTAGGAGTACCCGGAAAGAACGGGATCGGCACCAACAATTCGCCGAGACGAAAGGGCGCGGTTGCTATTCCGCCACAATCACCAACTTCACCGCCGTCCCCTCTTTCGGCAGCACTGTCGAATCCGTCTCTAGTTTGAAATTCGGCTCGTCCTTCATCGTGAGCTGGCTCTGCAGCACGCAGCAATCCGTCACTGGGAAGATCGACAGGAACGTGCCAGTCAGGTCCGCGCCATAAACCTTGTCGTCCTTCTCCGGGTCGGGCTGTTTCTGGATCGAACCCGTGAAGTACCATTTTAACGCGGACATTGACTTGCCCGAGTCGATGTGCATCAGGCACCTCTCGACCGGCACACGTTCCAGTTTGCCGTCCTTGCCCGGCAACTCGATGTATACCTTCAGCTCCGGCCCGACCGCCTGCTGACCTTCGCCGTACGCCGGCTTGCCGGGTTTCAGGCCCAGTGATTCGAGCGCCTTGTGCACGTCGCTCGGCCGCACTCCCTTGAAGGTCAACACCGTCTCGTGCGCCTTTTGGCCGCGCGGGGCCGGGTAGGTGCCGATCACCTCGATCGGGTATCGTTGATCCAGGTTCGGCAACTTCCGCAAGGCGACGACGCCCGCCACCGTCACCGTCTTCTTGGCCTTGTCCACCTTGAGCGCATCCGGATCGCGCGGCTCCTCGACCACGGGCGTCACCGGCACGACGGGCTCCTTGGTGTTTGCGGCAATCGCTGGGGTGTTGGTCTTTTTCTTGGGTGCCGCGGGCAAGGGATATTGGGCGATCAATTCGAGATCCATGTACAGGTCCGAGCTGCCCTGTTTGTTCTTGACGAGCACTGCGATCAGGTTCCTGCCGGGCTTGAGCACCTTGATGGGCACCTCGGCTTCGCGGTTCCAGTACGCGAACTCGTGGTCCTCCTCCGGATCCTTGTCAACCAACTTGCCGTTGACGAAAACGCTCGCCGTGTCGTCGCTGGCCACGCCGATGCGAAAGATCACGCCCTTGTGTTCGAGCAACTCGGCGGGCACTTCGACTTGCCGCCGAAACAGAAAGTCTTGGCCTTCCTCCTTGATCGTGGTGCCCTTGCGCTTGTCGATTTCCTCTTCGCCGTAACCGATGGGCGCCTTGCCCGCGGACCATTTGGAGTCGTCGAACGTCGGCTCGATCCATTTGCCGCCAGTGGCGCCGGCCTTCTTCACGGAGATGTATTTCCACGGCCCCGTGCTGGCAGCCATCAGTTCGATGCTCTTGAACTCTTCAACCACGTCGCCATCGCCGCCGAAGCCAACAAAATCCTTCTTGGGGTCGTAGTCGAGTTTCTTCAAACTCGCTTTCATCCGTTGGAGCTTCCCCTTACGCTGGTGGAGTTGCTCTTTGCTGCCGTCGGCCAGGCACGTGGCGATTACTTCTTCGCCCTTCAGCATCCGCGTGCAGAGGTCGGCCAGCTTGTCGGGGTCGCCATAGAAGGTACGCAACAGGAACGGTTCGGCGTGCGACATGCCCCACCAGTCGCCTTCCTTGTAGCACTGATACCAGTAGGTGCCGATGCACGTCTCGCTCGCCTCCGCGTTGTACATGAACACGGCCTTCTTGCCGACTTCAGCCCAGGCCATCACGTTCTTCCATTCGCGCTCGTGAAAGCCGCGCTTGCCGATGTTGTGCTTGATCTCGGCCGCCGTGCTCTTGCCTTTGATGTCCGCGACCTTCTTGAAGATGAGCAGGCCCTTGTCCGTGTTGATTTTCGTGAGTTCGATGAGGACGACGTTCGTCGACTCATGGACGCACTTGCCGAGTGAATGCGGCGCCTCGATGTACGCCTGGGCCGGCAAGGCGAACGCAAGCAAGGGCAGGGCGGCCAAGATGGTGCGGCACATGGATGGGACCCGGAAACGCGGCAGGGCGGCCGCTGGGTGGCGAACGGACTTCTGGCGGATTGTAACCAGACACGCAACGCTTGGGAAACACCTGTTACTTGTTAGCCACACGTTTCGGCGGAGCCGTTTCGTTTCTCGCTGTCATCCAAAGCGTGATCGAAATAATATGATCGTGCAATTGTCAGTTTGCTTGGATCTTCCACAAGTCATTATTGCCAAACTGTTTATATGCTGCAGAGTTTCGGTTGCGTTTCATCGCAACCGCGCGACAAGCGCGTCCGGGTTTCGTTTCCGGGGTGTGTCACTTCGTGAACGAATCAAAGTCGTGGGCCCGTTCCGTTGCCCTTGTATCTTTTTCACGCGGTCCCTATTGTCCCCGCGCCTCCAGGTTCGCCTGGTCCACCGCTCGCAAGGATGCGACGCATGCTCCGAGTGTCTTGCCTCAGTTCACTGGTCTGTCTCGTCTGTTTCGGGCCCCTGCTTGCTGAGCCGCCGAAACGCGATGTGAGTGCCGTACTCGGCGTACAGAAGGCGATTGCCGCGGCGCGTGAGCATCTGCGCGCCAATCGGTCGGCGGACGCAGCGGCTGTGCTTGAGGCGGAATTGTTGAATGCGGATGGGAACCCGACGTTTCTGAATTTGCTTCGCGAGGCCTACACGGCCCACCTTCGCGATCTGCAAGCACAAAAGGCGGACGCCGCGACGATCGATTCGGTCCGTCGTCGGCTCAAGGTGCTGGACGGCCAATCGGCCGCCGACCTCGGTGCCACGAAAGCGACTTCGGCAGCCGCTGATATCCATCCGCCGGCCCCGCCGATTCCCGAGCCGCCTGCGGATGTAATCGCGCCGGCGATCGGCCCGACGCCCGCATGGTCAGTTGGCGATGTGGTTGCACCGCCCGCACCAGTGAAAGGAGGGGATCCCTTTCAGCAAAAGCTCCGCGACGAACCGAATACCACGAGCAAGTTGCCGCTGGCTTCAAAAGCGTTCGCGAATCGCCGCTATGCCGAGGCGGCGACTCTGTTTGCCGACGCCGCTCGTGGCAACGAACTGTTCTCAACGGCCCAGCGCGACGAGTGGGCCTATAGCCGATTGCATGGCGTCGGCATGCGACTCAACGGGTCGACCGGGCCGGTCGCCAACGCGGCTGAGTTGACTCAAGAAGTGAATGAGGCGTTGCGATCAGGGTCGGACCGACTGACGCCGTTCGGCAATCAGTTGTTGACCGAGATTCGCCGCCGCGGCCCGACGACGACGGCTGCCGCCAACGACTGGCAGTCGATCGAAACGGCGAGCTTTCGCGTCCTCCATCATGGTCAGCAGGCCACCGCGATCGAAATCGGTCAGTTGGCCGAAGTCGCCCGCACGGCCATGTACGACCGCTGGGCCGGCGCCGTTGCGAACCCGTGGTCGGCGCGCTGCGAAATCTATTTGCACGCCACCGCCGCCGACTACGCCAAGGCCACCGGCAAACTCGTGGATCACCCCGGCCATTCAACCGTCAATATCAAAGGCACGCGCGTCGTGAGTCGCCGGCTCGACGTGCGGCTTGATGAGCCGACGTTAATGGACAGCGTGTTGCCATCCGAAATCACGCAAATTGTGCTGGCCGACATGTTCGCCGATCAGCCATTGCCCCGCTGGGCGGTCGTCGGCATGGCGGCGCTTTCGGAGTCACCGGAGGGCGTGGCCCGCTATCAGCGCGCCGTCCCCATGTTGCTCCGCGACAAGAAGCTGTTCGCGGTCGGCGCGTTTCTCGATCAAGCGACGTTTCCCGAGCCGCCTGCCGTCACCGCGTTTTATGCGGAGAGCGTGTCGTTGGTTTCCTATTTGGTCGAATTGAAAGGCTCGAAAGCGTTCGCAACCTTCCTTCGCGAAGCCCCACGGCGCGGCTACGCGCGGGCGCTGACGACTCATTACGGCTTCAAGGACGCGGCCGAATTGCAGGATCGATGGATCAAGCACGTGCTGGTTGGCGAGTAAGGGTCGTGGCGATTGACGGTAAGCTTAGTAGAACAGCCGTCTGCCGATCGCCTGTCCCAACGCCCAGTCCAGTGCGGAGATCGCTTCCTTGAGCCCCCTCGTTCGTATTCTCGTCTTACTCGTCGCCGCGATCGGCTTCCTCTTTGACACCTATGAACTGTTGATGTTCCCCGCGATGGGCGCCGACGGCCTGGGCGAATTGATGGGCCTGGCGCCACGCGACCCGCAGGTGACCAAGTGGATCGGCCGAACCCTTTGGATCGCGGCCCTGTGCGGCGGCGTGTTTGGACTTCTGGGCGGGTGGATGATCGATCGCTTCGGCCGCAAGCGCGTCATGGCGATCAGCATCTTCCTCTATTCGTTCTCGCCATTGGCCGCGGCTTTCAGCTCCGAAATGTGGATGCTCGTGCTCTTCCGTTGCACCACCTTCATCGGTGTGTGCGTGGAAATGGTCGCGGCAGTGACGTGGCTTGCCGAGCTGTTCGACGATAAACGGACCCGCGAGAAAGCCATAGCGTGGACGCTTGCAACAGCGTCGCTGGGCGGCGTTTTGGTGACTGCCGTATATTCGTGGATCGTCGGCCATTCGGCTGATCTGCCGGCGTTGCCCGTGCGCGACGGATTCAATGTCCATGCACCATGGCGCTACACGCTGCTCACCGGCCTCATCCCTGGCGCGTTGATTCTGTTGATGCTGCCGTTTGTCCCGGAGTCGGCCGTTTGGCGGCGGAGAAAGGTCGAAGGGACACTAAAGCGGCCGAGTTTCGGTGAGCTGTTCTCACCGTCCCTGCTCCGAACGACGCTAGTAACGACAGTGATCTCGGCGTGCGGTTACGCGGCCGCGTTCGGCGCTTTGCAAATGACCCCATCGATCATCTCAGCAGGATTGCCGGACGTGGTGGCGAAGGAGAAAGAGGTCAAGGCCGCCGAGGACGCGAAAGATCCGAACGCCAAAGCCATGCGCGGAGCGCAAATCAAGTTCGTCCAGGAACGCCGCGGCGACATCCAGCTCTGGCAAGAACTCGGCGGCCTCGCGGGACGCATCGCGCTCGCGGTGCTTCTGATGTTCCTGCCTGCCCGGTTGCTTATTCGCCTGTTCCTGATGCCGGCGATCGTTCTGTTCCCTTTGACGTACCTAAAGCTGGTGTCGAATGAGTACGTCATCTTCGCCACCGCAATATTCTTCTGTGGCTTGCTGACGGTCGCTCAGTTCAGCTTCCTGAGCGAGTTCTTGCCGAAGGTGTTCCCGCTCCACCTTCGCGGGACCGGCGGCAGCTTCGCGACGAACGTCGGTGGCCGCATGATCGGCACGATGGCCGCGACGCTCAACACGGAGGTTCTCTCCGGCATGTTCGAAGGTACAAGGCCAATGCAAGTCGCCACCGCCGCGGCCGTCATCGGCGCGGTCGTCTTCCTGCTCGCCTTGATCGCAACGATCTGGTTGCCGCAACCGCAAGCGGAGACCTCAGCAGCCAGCGCCTGAACTTGCCTCCCGCCGGCGCGCTGGGTATATTTTGGAAAGGATTCCTGGGGAATGGTGTAACGGTAGCACGACTGGCTCTGAACCAGTTAGTCTAGGTTCGAATCCTGGTTCCCCAACTGGCAAGTCCGATCGATATCCCTCCCGCCGACGTCGTCCAT
The DNA here is from genome assembly GCA_036266155.1 of Gemmataceae bacterium. GTDB lineage: Bacteria > Planctomycetota > Planctomycetia > Gemmatales > Gemmataceae > SIAJ01. The sequence goes on from DATANR010000095.1 coordinate 28,011, forward strand.
CCTTGAAGAAGCGACAGGGTCAATGGTCGAAACGAATGCCGCCGAGTCCAACGCTGTCCCGCCGCCGCTCGCTGGTCTGAGTTTGCTGGTCGTCGACGATCATGCGGACTCAGCAGACAGTCTAGCGATATTGCTCAAGCTGTGGGGTCATCGGCCGCTGGTGGCTTACGACTTCGCAACGGCACTCAAGACCGCCGAAATCGAGCCGCTCGACGCAGTAATCCTCGACTTGGCTTTGCCCGGTAAGAGCGGTTGCGAAATCGCCGGCGACTTGCGGAAACTCGATGGTTGGAAGCGAACGCCGCTTGTCGCGCTGACGGGATTTGGCGACCGATCGCATCGGACGCAGGCTCGAGAAGCCGGGTTCGATTTTTTCCTGGTCAAGCCGGTCGAACCGGACTCGCTCAGAACACTGCTCGACAAGCTGCTGCGAACGGCTCGCCTCAGCGGCCGAATGGTTCAATTGGCCGACCGGCATTCAACGGCCGCAACAGAGACAGCGACGCTCGCTGATGACGCCCGTGAGTTTGCCAGGAAGCTGCAAGAGGCTGCGTCGATCGAAGGGTAGCTATCACGTCGCTCGGATGAATGCCAACGTTGTTGACCGCAGACGTTCTCGATCGGCTGGCGACAATTCTCCCCACGGCCGAATTAGGCCACGACAATTGGCCGCGCCACACTGACAATCGAGACGCCAACCTTCTTCCGCGATCGACGTGGAATAGTCCCACGTGACCTCTTCACCCATTGCTATATCGCGGAGCGCGTACAGTACCGTGTCGCCTTCAAGAAAGCCCGTGTTTGGAGCGCACGAGTGATTGAGCATGTCGTCGATGGATGAACCGTCCGAGCAGAGCCAGAGGTCTGGTCCGACCTGCATCGCGAGCAGATCGTCGGTCAACTCCGCGTTCGTTAGCAACCGACCCGTCATCGCGATGACGCGCTCGCCCGCACGGATCGGGCTCTTCGCGTAGACGCCTTTGCCCTTGGTTCCCGCGGCTCGGATTTCCAGTTCGATCACGTCGTCTGTCCCTCACGTGCTCTCGATTACCATACCAGCCCGCAGCCGAAGTCGCCGCGTCACGCTTGTCGGCAACTCGGCTTCGTTGTGCGTCACAAAGATTACCGTGCGATCGGCACCCACGCGATCATCGATCCACAAACGAGCACGTGCGATCGTCACGGCATCGAGCGTCTGAAACGGCTCATCGAGAATCAACATCGGCGGGTCCTTTACCAGCGAGCGAACTAGCAGCACGATGCGCTGTTGACCCGTCGACAGTCGAGCGAAGGGCCGATCCGCCATGTCCTCGATTGTGAAGTGCGCGAATAGCTTGCGAACACGCTCATCTTGCTCGGACGGGGTTGCGCGCTTGACTAACACATCGAAAAAGCCAGTGCCGGCCGCCTCAAACGCAGTGAGCGGCTCCGTGAAGTACAGGTGCATTTCCGGCGACACCAGCCCGACCCGACGTTTGATATCCCAGATGCTCTCACCCTCGCCGCGTCGTTGTCCGAAAAGCATGATGTCATTGGCATACGCCTGCGGATGATCGCCACACAGCAGGCTCAACAGCGTCGTCTTGCCGGAGCCATTCGGTCCGAGCAACGCCCAACGTTCCCCGGCCCGCACTGTCCACGAGACGTCGCGCAGGATTTGCGTCCCGCCGTGGGTAACGTTGACGTTGCGCAGGACGACGATCGGCTCCGCCGGGTTCGCACCGGATGATGCTTGTGCGGTGGAAGCAGATGTCTCTACGATCGGCCGATAATCCGCGGCCGGCCCCGCGTAAGTGACACGTCCATCGTCCAGCGACAGCACGTGCGTCGCCCAAGCCGGGATCGTCTGTGATCCAGTAATCAGGATGAGCCTCGTCCCTTCAGCCACGAGTTGCCGCAGCATGTCCGCGACTTCGCCTCGGCCGTCCGCGTCGAGCCCGACGAACGGCTCGTCGAGGATCAGCAATTCCGGATGCCCGAGCAATGCACGTGCAATACGTGCCCGGCGCGTCTGTCCGTTCGACAGCTTGATGAACGACAACCCACGCAAATGGGCGATGCCAAGCCGTGTGGTCACTCGTTCGATCGCTTCCTCTGTTGTCGAAGTGCCCGCGTGCAGGAATTGACCGAGCGTCAAATCATCGTCTGGCTCAATGAAATTGAAGCGTTGCTGATAGTAATGCCGGCCATAGGAGAAGAGTCGCGATTCTTCCTTGAAACCAACGCGAGCCACGATCTCCGAGGGCCAAGCAATCGGCCGGCCTTCTGCACGCAACCGATGGACCAGCGGCCAAGCGATGCTTCCCGCGCTCACGCGCAGCCGGCCTTGAAGCAGTTCCGTCAGCGCGGTCTTGCCTGAGCCCGTCGGCCCCACGATCGCCCAAGTCTCGCGTTCGCGCATGCTCCAGGACAAATGCTCAAACACCACTTCACCCGTGGCCCGCACAACCGTCGCATCCTTGATCGCGAACAACTCCATCGTATCCTCTGCGGAAACGCATTCCGCCGGTGGATTCACCATGCCAATCCGCACGCTCCTGCTCGGCCTCGTCATCGTCGCGCCGCTGCAGGCCGACGACATCTTTGATCCGAAGTCGACGCTGAAAGTCGAGGCCGGCAAGGGGGAGGGCGGTGAAGGGCCCGCCTGGCATCCGAAGCTCGGCGTCCTCACGAGCGGCAACAACCATATCTATCGATTGAGCCTGGACGGCAAAGCGACGATCTACCGCAAGGACGCCGGCACCAATGGCCTCCTTTGGGACGCCGCGGGCCGGCTGCTGGCGTGCGAGCCCGGTCAACGTCGAGTGACGCGCACCGACGCCGACGGCAAAGTCACCGTCCTCGCCGACAAGCTCGACGGCAAGCGCTTCCACGAGCCCAACGACATCACCGTCGATTCCAAGGGCCGCATCTACTTTTCCGACCCGTGCTATGGCGACCGCTCGAAGATCGAGATGAAGGACGAGAAGGGTCAGTCGATCGAAGGCGTTTACCGCATCGATCCCGACGGCAAGGTCTCGCGCGCCATTGGCCGCGAGGTCGAGCGGGCGAACGGCGTGCTCGTGTCGCCGGACGACAAGTATCTCTATGTCGCCGACAATAACAACAACACGAAGGGCGGCGCCCGCAAGCTTTATCGCTTTGGACTGAAGCCCGACGGCGCCGTCGATCTGGCGAGCCGCAAGCTGCTCTACGACTGGGGCACCGGCCGTGGGCCGGACGGCCTGAAGCAAGACACGAAAGGCCGGCTCTATGTCGCCGCGGGCCTCAACAAGCCGAGCCCGCCGTTCGAGCCGGCCACCGACGTGAAGGGCGGCATCTACGTCCTCGACCCCGACGGCAAACTGCTGACCTTCCTGCCGGTGCCGACCGACGAAGTGACCAACTGCGCCTTCGGCGGCGACGACCGCAAGACTCTCTACATCACCGGCGGCGGTGTCCTCTACAGCATCCGCACGACGACGACGGGGGTGGTCGTGTATCCGCCGACAGCCAAGTAGCTGAGAGGGGCAAATGTATTACATACACACACCGCCAGCCTCCTTGTGTTTCGCCCAATTTTACTAGGGAGATGATGGATTTCTTGAGCCCAGAGTCATTTCCGAAGGCGGCCCGGAAACTGTGGTCATATAGCCACATTCTGGATCGTATGAAGGAGATTGCTGTGGCGGATCAAGATTTTGAATTGGCTGCTCGTCTTCGTGACAAGAAAGACAAATGGCGTAGTCGGATGTTATCAACAGAGTTAGCTTCAGCTTGGCCCGATTACTCTGACGAAAAAGTGGGAGGCCTAATCGGCGCTTGGATCGATCGGATCGCGGATGGGATTCGAGCGCCGAATAAGTCTTGGGCCAATTTGGCAGAAAATGATATTGAACTCTCGGCGCTTGGTGACGATTTTTGGGCCCGGTATTCGGAGAGAATTAGTGGGAAGGCAAGCTAATTTCGGATACGCGGCTTTCAGGGAGCATTTGCGAGGAACCTTTGTTATTCCATATCTATCGCTGGAGAATCGGGAGGGCGCGTATGAACGGTGAAGATGCGTGGTTGGGGAGTGTGTTTTTACTGTAATGGCCAGCTTCTTGTTGCTCTTGCGCGAGAATCGCCTCTTGGGCCGAGACGTTTGACAACGAATGACAATGGGTCAAGGCGAACCGATCTTGCTTCTGGATGCACGCCGCATCCATGTTGTTTTCTTGGCAGCAATTCATTCCTCTGCCCCTTTTTCTTTCTCTCGCCCACCCGCCACCACCACCCACACCGCCATCGCCGCCAAGCCGGCGAGCGGCGCCAGGCCGGTGACGACGAGGGGCAAGTCGTACGATCCCGTCTGCTTGATGTAGTCCCCCATTTCACCTTGCATGTAGCCGACGACGACCCACGAGGACGCCGACAAGACGCCGGAGAGCATGCCCATGTGTCGGGCGGGCAGTTCCTGGGCGAGGGCGTAGTACTGCGGATGGGCCCCCAGGGCGCCGGCGCCGACGGCGAGCAAGGCGACGAAGAGCAGAGGGCCGGGGCTCAGAGTCGGCACGACGGCCGAGAGCGAAACCAGGGCGGCGCAACCGAAAAAGCTGATGAGGCGGGCATAGCGGACGTGCATCTGGAAGCGCGTGAGCACGCTGACCACGCCGCCGAAGAACAGGCAGCCGACGTCGGCCACGAGGTAGTAGCCGGAAGTGAAGTAGTTGGCCGTCGACTCAGAGTAGTGGTGAAATTCCTTCAGATACTTGGGCAACCAGGCCCGTTGAAATTGCCAGGCCAGGCTGATCGTCACGACGATGGTGACCAGCGCAGCGAATTGGACCAGCACGTTGAGTGGATGGACGACTTCCTTGGGCCCGACTTTCACTTCCGGTGGCCGATAGCGCAGGTCGCCGAGGCCGATCAGCCAGAACCAGAATGGCACCCACAAGAGGCCGATCACGCCGATCACCAGGAACGGGGCCTGCCACGGAGCCCCGGCCGCGCGAATGGCCTGGATGACGAGCGGCGTCAGCACGGCGCCGAGCGAGGCGCCGCTTTGTAGGATGCTGTTGCCGAGCGGGCGTTCGGTGTCGCTGAGGATGTTGCGGGCCGTCAGCAGCGCGCACGGCCAGTGGCCGGCCTCGCAGAAGCCGAGAAAGGTTCGGCAAATGAACAGCCAGCGGAACTCGCCGAGGCCCGGGCTGTCCGGATCGCCGAGCGCCGCGGCGACCTCCGGCCAGCTCGCGAGCGGCGATGCCAGGCCGGCGATCGACCAGCCGATCAGGACCGCGGGATAGAGTCGCCGGGGGCCGATGCGGTCGGCGATGAAGCCGAAGAAGATGCCGCCGGCCGCGAACGAGTAGCTGAACCAGCGTTCGAGTTGGCCATAGCGGCCGTCGTCGAGATTGATTTCCGTCTTGAGTTGCGTGGCCGTCAGCGACAGTGTTTGCCGATCCATGTAGTTGAGCATGGTCGCGAGCAACAGCGCCCCGCATACCCACCACTTCCAAGATCGGCCACCGATCATACGTCCCACTCCCGGCCGTCCCATTCCACGACGCGGTTGAGCAGAATGGCGATGGCACGGGCAAACGAATTGAACAGGCCCTCGCCCTTCTCGGCCGACGCATATTGCGGGAAGCCGATGTGGCCCGGCACGCTGCGGTCGGGCATCACCCAGGCTCGATGGGCTGGCTCAAACGCCCGGCCGAAGGGGACGTCAGGCACGTGCTTCAAGTCGCCGACGACCAGGTGCGGAGCGAGCCGCATGATCATCGACGATTCCCATTCGCACGCATGGCCCATGCGGTCCTGCTTGAGGTCCGGCACCTCGCGCACCGGGTCGGCCCCGGCCGTCCAGTAGGTGACCGAGAGCAAGAGCAGGTCCTTGCGTTCGCGGTATTTTTGCCGCAATTCATACGTGGCCTGCTGGGCCGGCACGATGTTGCCGCCGTGGCCGTTGACGAAGACGATGCGCCGGAAGCCGTGCCGCAAAAAGTTCTCGGCCATGTCGCGGAGCAGATCGAGATACGTCCGCGGCCCGGCCGACATGCTGCCGGGGAAATCGAGATGATGCTCCGAGTTGCCGAGCCATTGCAAGGGAGCGAACAGCACGCGGTCGGCGATTTCGATCTTGGCCCGCCGCAATACTTCGCCGAGCAACAAGCTATCGGTGAACACGGGCAGATGATGCCCATGCTGCTCGAGCGCCGCGATCGGGAAGACAATCGGCGTATCGCGGTTGAGCGCTTTGACCGCGGGCCAGGGGAGTTCAAGAAGTTCCATAGTTTTTAGGAGAAACCACGAAAGACACGAAAGACACGAAATTTGGACTTGGTTTCAAATTTCGTGTCTTTCGTGTCTTTCGTGGTTTCTAATGGCGGTGTTCGTGTCCGCCCTGGAAGAACGGATGTTTCTCGTTCCCCTTAGCGGAGATGTACGCGATCAGGTCGAGGATCTCTTCTTTCGTCAGTTTGTCGAGCAGGCCCTTCGGCATGAGCGACGTGGCTGACTTGGTCTTCTGATCGATGTCGCCTTCCTTGATCAACACCGGCTCCGCCTTGGCGAGCGGGTTCTCGATCACCTTGTAGACGCCGTCTTTTTGTTCCAGGATCATGCCGGTGATCTTCTTGCCGTTCGACAGGTCGAAGACCCACGATTGGTATTTCTCGTCGATCTTCAGCGACGGCTCCAGGATGTGCCGCAAAATCTCGGTCGGCTTGTCGATCTTCGGGTCGAGCTTGGTCAGGTCCTGACCGACTTCGAAACCGACGCCGTTGAGCTTGTGGCACGAGACGCAACTTGCGACGGTGAAGATCTGCTTGGCGGTCGCGAACGAGCGGCCGTCTTTCATTTTCTCGACTTCGCCGGCCAGATCGTCGAACTTCCATTCCTTGCGCGGCCGGTTGAACTTGAGCAGTTCGTCTTTCACCGGCAACGGGTTCTTGGCGAGATAACCCTCCGGGTCGGCCATGTAGCCTTCCAGGTCGGCGACTACATATAAGGCCCCGTACATGCGTCGCCAGTGGCCGGGGTAGGTGCAGACGTACGGATAGATGCCCGGCTCCTTCGGGGCCGTGTAGCTAAGCCGTTGCGCGTCGCGCGGCTGGAGCAGCTTGCTGCCGAGTAAGATCTTGTTCGACGTCGGGATGTAATTACGTTCGAGCGCTCCCGGCTGGGTCGCCTGAGCCTCGGCGGCAATGCCCACTTCCTCAAGCGCTCCGGGCCGCACAATGACAAAGTTGTGCGGCATGATGTCCGTGTTCTCGAACATGATCTCGACTGGCTTGCCAGCGAGCATGACGAGCCGATCCTTGTCAAAGAGCATCTGATCGGTCAGCGTCGACACGCGAATGACGCGCACGCCGATCTCACCCAATTCCTTGCGTGCCGCCTTACCCTCGTCGGCCGGCAGCAGAGCCGTTAAACCTTCGGCAAATTGCAGCGCGGCCAGGGCATCGTCCGACGTGCGCTCGGCGACCGGCAGGCCGCGAATGTAGGTCGTGATCGAGCCGAGCAGCGGCTTGGCCTCGTCCTTCGGCCACTCGCCCGCGGGGATGCGCAAGAGCGCCTGCACGGCGGCGGCACGTTCGGCGTTGTCCTTTACGAAGCGTGCGATCGATGTGAAGGTGGCCGCCTCCTTGCCGCGCACGCGGGTGAGGCCGAGCATGGCCGCCCGACGAACAATGCGCTCCGAGGATTCGGAGCCGAGCGTGAGCACGCTCTTTGGCGCAGGGGCCGGGTTCTTCGCCTTCTCGAATACCACGCTGCGGTTGCCGTCGAGCACCTTCATCGTGAAGTTGTTGAGCCGACTACCGAGGGCCCCGTCAACGCGGTTGTAAATCTCGATGCGCTCGATGGGGACCTCGCGGCCGAGATCGACCTCCCACCACGGATTATCTTCGCCCTCGTTCGAGTGCGTTTGGCCGCCGTCGTTGTAACTCGGGCTCTTATTGCCATCGACCGCACGACTCGCCACACCGCCATGCGACGTGCTCGACTGCGTGGCCTTCTTTTTCAAGGCGACGTTCTTGCCATCGCTGTAGACCTCGACTTCCGCAAGCGTCAGCGTTCGCTGCTTGCCGGGCAATTCAACCCGGACGAAGCGGCCCAAAGCGCCTCCGGCCTTTGGCTGCGTCGCGGCCAGCTCCGGTGGCAGGCCGTCGAGCAACGGCACGAGCTTCGGATAGAGGGCGAGCTTCTGGCCGATGTCGCGGATGAGCGGCATCGCGTGAACGAGATCTTTCAGGGTGCCGACCGACTTCGTCGCCAGTGCCCACGCTTTGTCCGGCGTCCCGTCCGCGGCGATCAACGCCGCGTAACCAAGTTCGCGCGTGATCGGGCTCTTGGCCGAAGTCGCGAGCGATTGTAGATCGTCGCGCACTGCGGCCAGCTCGGCCGGACGATCGGTGAGGATGCGGACGAGGTCGAAGGCGACAGCGTCGTCGGTGCTTTCCTTCGTGTCGTGCTCGCGAATGGCGTCGAGCAGCACCTTCATCTCGGTCTTTTTCTGCGCGGCCGCCAAGCCGACGAGGGCCTCACGCCGGAACTCATCGCGGACGCCCTTGCGGAAGAGCAGTTCCATGAACACGCCCGGCGAGCGCTTCATCTTGAGCAGGTCGTCGGTCGAGACGTTCTTGAGGAAGAAGCGCGCGCCGGCCGGAGTCGTGAACTGAATCGGTTTGCCGCTGGCGATCGCCTTCTTCACCTGCGGGTCGAGCGCCCGCATCGTTTCGCCGCGAACGAACGTGATGTACTCGTCCGTCGGCAGGCTCTCGGCGATCAGCGGGATTTCAATTGCTTCCGGCACATCGAAGAAGCTCGCGGCCCGCACGGCTTCGAGACGCACGCGCGGCGCTTCGTCGGCGGCGAGCGTCTTGAGCAAATCGAGCGCATCGGGCACGCGATCACGCCAGTAGCAGAGGACGTGCGTCGCCGCCGCGCGAACGTGCGCGTCCACTGACCCGAGTGTAAACTTCAGCAGGTCAACATTGACGACATTGTGTTGCTGATGCACCCAAAGGGCTTCGAGCCGATATTTTTCGAAATTGTGGTCGTTGCGTTCCAGATTGATGAGCCATTGACGCACGCCAGCGATCACATCGGCCGTTTTGCGTGCGCTCAGTTCGATGCGGACAAGTTGGCGGACGCGATCCTCCGGCGTCTTCAACAACTCGAGGAGCTTGTCAATCGGCTCGCCGTCGATCTTCGGCTGCTTCAACAGCGGCCGGCCCTCGGCGGTGACGCGGTAGATGCGGCCATGCACGCGGTCCCGGCTCGGATCGCGGAGGTTGTGCTGCATGTGGCCGATGATCGGGTTGTGCCAGTCGATGAAGTAGAGCGCGCCATCAGGGCCGACTTTCACGTCGGACGGTCGGAAATTCGGATCGGTCGACGACAGCATCGGCTCGACCTCGGTGCCGACAAAACTCGCGCCCTTGTCACTGATCTTGTACTGCAGCAGGCCCTGGAAGCCGATCACGTTCGGCACGATGAGGTTGCCGTTCATCGAGTCGGGGAAGTGCCGGCTCGACAGGTACGTGATGCCGGGGCAGGGCCGCGTGCGCTGGTTGTAAACTTGCGGCGGCCGATTGTGCTTTTGCGGATAGTCGAGGTGGCCGGAGAACAGGGCCCCGTCGAAGGGGTTCGCGCCCGTGCCGTCAACCACGATGTCGCGGCCCCATTGATCGAAGACGTGCCCGTGCGGGTTGGCGAAGCCAAAGGTCACATAGGCTTCGACCTTCTGTGCCCGCGGCTCATAGCGGAACACGCCCGCGTTCGCCATGCGCAGAGGCGAGTTAAACGGCGTCTCGATTTGCGAATGGTGGAACGTCCCCTCCTGGAAATAGAGAGCCCCGCCTGGATCGAGAGCAAAGCTGTTCGACGTGTGATGCGTGTCGGCCGAGTCGATGCCGCTAATGACCGTCGTCCGCACGTCGGCCTTGTCGTCGCCGTTCGTGTCCTTGAGGAAGATCACGTCCGGGGCCTGCGCGACGAGGACGCCGCCGTTGTAGAATTCGAATCCGGTCGGGTTGTGCAGGTGGTCCGCGAAGACGGTCACCTTGTCCGCTTTACCGTCGCCATCGGTGTCTTCGAAGATCAGGATCTTGTCGTTCATCTCCTCCGTCGGCTTCCAGTGCGGATACGACGGCCAGACGGCGACCCACAGCCGGCCCTTCGTGTCCCACGCCATTTGCACGGGCTTGGCGAGCTCGGGCCAATCCTTCTCGGACGCGAACAGGTTGACCTTCAGCCCCTTGGCGACGGTCATGCTCTTGATGGCATCGGCCCCGTCGAGAAAGATGTGCTGCCCCTGCGGGCCGGCACCCGGCTTGTTGGTCGGCACCGGGATGAACGGCGGCAGATTGTCGTCCTTCACGACGAACTGCTCGCCGGTCGCCGCGGCCCAAACCGCCTTGTCGCGGTTGGCGGTCATGACGTCGAGGACTTCCATCTCGCGCTGGGCGACCTCGCGATTGGTCTGCCCGCCGACGAACTTCAAATCGGCACGGCCGCCATAGATCGAGTAGCCGTCGGTCGTGCGATAGCGCTCGAACCAGTAGAAGTTCTTGTCCTTGACGGCCTGGCGCACGCGGTCGAGCGTCGAGGTCTCACGAGCCACGTCGGTGCTGAAGAGCGCCTTGTCGATCTCCTTCGCGAGCAGCTCGTTGCCCTTGGTCGTCATGTGGATGCCGTTGATCGTCAACGGCTCGGTCGCCTTCGCATAGAGGGCCTGCGTCGGATTGAAGAGATCGACGAACGGGACGTTGTTCGCCTTGGCGACCTCAGCCATTGCCGCCGTGTAGAGCGCGAGCCGCTTGTTGTTCTCGACGCCGTCCGGCAAGCTCGGGTCCTTGAGGTTCTCGTGTGCGATCGGCGAGAAGAGCACGACGCGGGCGTTCGACTGGCCGTTGTATTTTTGACTTGTCGTGTGCTTGATAAACGATGTCAGGTCCGCTTTGAATTTGTCGAGCCCCGCCTCGCCGCCGTACGACTCGTTGTAACCGAAGAAGGCGAACACCATCTCGGCGCCGACCTTCTTAAGCCACTGGTCGCCGCTGCCAAAGTTGGCGCTGCGCAGCCGCTTGTTGGCGTCGGGCGTGGCGGTGTAGCCGCCGACCTCGTCACCGGAGAAGCCGAGGTTGCGGAACACGAGATCGAGCTTCGGGAAGCGCGTGTGCAAATACGCTTCGAGCCAGCCGTCGTGCTGCATGCGATCGGCCAGCGTGTTGCCAATGAGCGCGACATGCTCGCCCTTCTTCAACTCGAACGGCTCAGCCGCCTGGCCGAGCGTTGCAATGAAGAGCAGGGCGGTGACAACGAGAGACCAGCGAGAGAGAAGGGGCATCATGGCCCCGCGCGGGGAGTGCATCGTGAGAGGTCCGGGTGATCGGGAAGCGTGGCTGGGTAGGCGCAGGGAATTGTATTTCGTGGGGACAGGTTTCCAACCTGTCCGGACACGGGTGCACCTCTGCCGCCCGTAGCGACTTCGTTCAAAGCCTTGCAGGCCGCTTAGTCTGCTCCACAATAATCGAGCTCGGGGACATCACTCACCAGTCAACGACCCAGATTTCGTCCGTGAAGGCGGCGCCATCGACGCCGGCGCCGACACAACGATGGCTGCTGAATTAAATCTCGGGCAACTGACCGCCCAGGGCCGCACTGAGGTGGCGAATCGCATTGCTCCAGATTCGGCGCACATGGCGATCGCTGACCTGGAGCAACACGGCAATATCCATTTGCGACCAGCCGTGGTAGAAGGTGAGTCCAACCACTTCGCGCTCGTCAACGGGGAGTTGTTCGACAGCTAGATGAAGTGCCGCCCAGCGATCCAGGTTCGGATCCGATGACGCCGGTATGCCTTGCAAACCCGGACCATCACCGGCGTGGATCGCATTGTCGGTGGGTGGACGCCGTTTGACAGTGCGGATCATGTCGAGCAGTTCGCGGCGCATCTGTACGGCGGCGAAGTTGTAGAATGAACGTGTCGACTCCGGGCGAACGTCCTTCAAGCTGTTGAGTAGGCGTATCATCGCCAACTGCAAGATATCGTCGACATCAGTACGCTGCCCGGGGAAATGCCCGACCATTTTCTTCGCAAGGTTGGCTAACCGATTTAGGATTGGTTGGACGTGGTCATGGGTCCTCGCCGGAATCGCTCTCGCCACCGAATCCGAACTCTGAATCGCCGTTGGACCTCGCTCACCCTGCTCGCTTATGCCTGCAAACTGATTGATTAGGACTGCCGAGCTCAATCCGTCGGAGTTGAGTTCGTCCGCGGTTACGACGTCCAAGCGGTCCAATGCGCCTTGATTGATCGCATTCACCAAGTCTCCTGTCTTGTCCCCGGGCACCTCGAGAATTAGTTTCACGCTTCCGCGCGTAATCGTGACAGTACGGACAAATTTGGTCTTGAGTAGTTCTCCTACGGCGGTCAAAACTCTTTCGGTATCTTCGTCACCAAACGAGTCCAGGTCTCGATCAATTGTTAACACAACCTGTCCAGTATTTTGAACCGCCAGAGGAGCACTAGACTCCGGCGTCGAGACAACTTTTGGCTCATGAGCCTCAGGTTCAACCGCCCGCGTGGTCAGGTAACGGATCAATGGGTCAAACTCGGCCGCGCGATCTACTTCATTGCCCGCGACAAATACGCGAATGTTTTCGGGCGGGATTGTGGTGCACTCAAGAGCGAATTCCACAGGATGACCTTTGCGCTTTTGGCCTGCGTTTGACCTCCGCACGCAATGGCGAAAAAGGGATTGCCCATCCGCGTCGCAACCAAAAATGTCCGTTAGCCACCGGGTATTCTTACTGATCGCCATGTCAAGAGAAGCCGCCAGGGTATTGGCAGTACCCTGGAAAGTCGGCACGGGCAGATTCTGCGCTCCGTTTGACCGCCGCGCCCATGACGCCCACTGCGCAAGGAAAACTGCCATCGCTTGCACCCCCCGGGTCCATTGGAACGACCCGACCGATGGGGCTGATGCTCCCTCATCCTTCCCGCGCACGGCAATCTTCTCCCCACTTCGATTCGAGTGCCGAAACGCAGACCGGATCAATTCCGGCTCGGGTCCAGGGGAGAAGTAGAGGTCAATACCTGGGATTGGGGCGGTCGCCATCGTGTTTTCTTTCGGTCTGAGGGACCCAAGGCTGATTTTTTCGCTGGCCCGTCCAATCGTGCGGCTTGAATCCATTTCCGAATTCTCGGCAGGAGGTGGCAGGATTCAGAACGGTTACAACCAATCTCGGGTCCAATGCTCAAGCGGACAAAGACCGGCAAGTGATCGGCCAGACGTAGAGGCCGAAACCAAATGCTCGTGCAAATGGCACTGTCGTTCTATGAACTCGACCGGACAGCCGGTTTTCGCTAACCGGTTCGCCGGCAGAGTCGGGCTGTAATTCACTCTTGCAGTGATCGAATAAGTCTGGTTGAAGGTGCTTCTTCTAAACAGTGGCCGGTCAGCAGCCGGTCATTCGCGCCTTCGGTCCCATTCTGTCTTCGGTTGTTACCCGTGTGCAGCAGTGCCGGCTTGAGTATTAGACCGACCCGCGTCTGCAAATGCTGACCGGGAAACCGTGCTGTGCTGACCGGCGCTGCTAGGTAGGCCGACCGGCCAGTGCACACGCTGACCGGCGCCGGTCAGCTTACACACCTGTTCGGCAACCATTACCTTTGAAAGGCGAGCTCACATGGCCTGGAACAAATTAACGATCAATGCCTCTGCGGATGTCAAAGATTTCTTATCTGGCAGAAAGCCAGAAGATGTGATCATCGTTTGGCCAGACGGCGACTTTCGCGTTTTCTACAAGGATGTTCCAGCGAATGCTGGAACAACATGGGCTTTGTCAACACTGCCTTCAGACGTAGATGTGAAAGCCCTACTCGATCAGCTCGCGCTTGGTGGCGAAGATGGCCGAACAAAAGTCGTTGGGCATCCTCAACAGGGATATCGAATTTTTGTTTGCAGTTAGCTCATGTGCTGAACCATGACGTTGCACCTGACCGGGCCGCTATTCTGGTTTGCTCGACACCACGCCGTTGCAGGCGGCCCTGCAGGTGAACGCAGTCGTTAGGCCTGAGGAGCCGCTGCCTCTCGCCTGACTTACTCTTTCAGCGGTTGGGAGACGCTAATGGCTGAGGGCAAAGTTCCAACAGTGACTGAGGCGGATGTGGAGAGTCAGGTCGCGGCACTTAAAAGCGTGGCTGCGAAGTCCACCGACCCATGTCTGACGGCGAAGTATATCGCCCTGGCAGACGAGCGGGTTCGTTCGCTTCTTCTCAAGAAGGTCCAGGAAGGCTACGTGTTCAAGAGAATCGAATGTCTGGAAGTCATCTCGGTCCCCGAGAACAAGTACGTCTTGTTCGACTTCGACTGCAAGCCGGGCACATTTTGCTTGATCAAACCGGCCTTCCTCGTTGTGGTCAACATGATTGGCGCATATGTAACAGCCATCGTCGATCCCTATGTCCCCACCGCGTTCGGCTTACTTGGCTCCGACGCCACGTCTGCCCGTGGGGGTTGCGACAACTGCCGGAACTTCTTCCCGAAGTATGGAGACCTCAAAGACTGGCTACGGAAAGCAAGGGACGCGGGACAATTTAACAGTGAGGACGGGTGCAAGCAGTTCGTCAACGACACGACTACAGCCGCGGGGATCATCGCTCAACTTTTGGGCGGAGGCGTTGCGGCCGCGGTCATCGAGGAAGCTCTGCGTCAGTGCGGCAAGTGTGCATGCAAGGACATTTACTGAGCCACTCCGAAAAGTCGGCCTAACGGGACG